>DATGVF010000030.1:0-40133 GCA_035300645.1 bacterium | reverse complement strand
GACCGCGAGCGGCGGTTCCGTTTGTCCACATGACCACACACAGGGCAGGTGCGGCTCGTGTTGGCTGGATCCACGAAGACGACCGGTACCCCGGCTTTCGCGGCCTTGTAGACAATGAACTGCCGCAGTTGTCCGAACGTCCAGTTGTGCAGGCGGGCCCGCTGGCGGCGCCTGGCTTTTATCCTGTCGCGGATACCCCGGAAGTCTTCCAGGGCGATGCCGCAGCAGAGCCGTTGCGCCTTGGCTACAACTCGTTTGGCGATCCCGTGGTTGACATCCCGCTGGTATCGCTGCTGGCGTCCGGAGATCTTCCTGAGTTTCCGACGGGCCGCCCGCGTACCCCGCTTCTGCAAGCGCGCCCGTCGGTGGACGTAAATCCGCCGTTTTTCTTCGACCGTCTGACCGCTATAGGCCTCCGCCTCGCTGTCCGTGAGCATGTTCACCGTCCCGAGGTCGCAGCCTAGGTACTCCTGCACGAGGGCCGGAGCAGAGACATCTACCGCCACTACCTGATGCAGAATGAACTTGCCCCGCCGATAGCACAGGACCGCCTGATGGCGACTGGACAACCCTGCCTGCGGACGCGCGGCAAACCGCATTCGAAGGCCGTACACTAACACCGTGCCGTCGCGCTTGTAGCGATGTTGATACACCGGGATCGCGCCGCGCCGCCGAAAGGTGGCTTGGTGCTGTCGGCGCTGTTTGTTGCGGTACGCGTAGGCGACCTTGCGGATGACCACCACAGTCGCGGCGCCGGGTAATTGAAACCGCTCTCGCACCTCCCGATAGGCGCGGCGCTGGAGAGGCAACCAGTGCCAGAGGCGTTCTCGGAACGCGACCCCGGACAGCCAGTTCGCCGCGGCATTGAACCGCTCGAGCCTGGCGAGCAGCTGGGCGGGGTCAGGCGGGTGCAGACGGACGGTCTCCACACTGTTCATCAGTATATACGCAGTATATTCCTTTCTGCCGACCGGGTCAACTAGCTAAATCAAAGGGATAATTGCCTCAGAGGATAGGTTCTGATTTCGTGGAAGCCCACACTCGTCAGCCGCGCTGTGTCAGTGTAGCTGAGTCAGTGTACAGGTGGGGCGCTGTGTGGTTTCGCGACCGCCAGGAGGCGGGAGAACAGCTGGCGGCAGCGCTGCGGCCGTATGGGGAGCGCCAGCCTTTTGTGCTTGCGATCCCGCGCGGGGGCGTGGTTGTCGGCTACGTGGTGGCGAGAGAGCTAGGGGCCCCGCTGGATGTCATCGTCCCTCGCAAGCTCCGTGCGCCGGGAAACCCGGAGTTGGCGATCGGGGCCGTCGCCCACGACGGCACCCTCTACCTTGATCAGGCCCTGGTGAATTCCCTGCGAGTGGATGAGGCATATCTGCGGCAGGAGGCCTCTGAGCAGACGGAGGAGATCCGTCGGCGCATGCGTCTGTACCGCGGCGATCGCCCGTTTCCGGATCTGACGGCGCGAACCGCGATCGTGGTCGACGACGGGATTGCCACCGGGGCAACTATGATCGCGGCCCTGCGGGCGGTGCGGGCCATGCGTCCACAGCGGGTCGTCGCGGCCATCCCCGTCGCCCCACCGGACGGGGCCCAGCGGCTCAGTGGTGAGGCGGATGACGTCCTCTGCCTCCACCGACCGGGGATGTTCTACGCCGTCGGACAGTTCTACGACGACTTCGCGCAGACCACCGACGACGAGGTGATTGCTCTTCTGCGCCGTCGCGACGCGGAGCGTGCCGCCGAAAGCGAGCAGGCGAGCTCCGGACCAGACTGGTGACGGCACGCGGTCTGCTGTGGCACAATTGATAGTGCGGTTTCCGCATGACGATGGTCACGACACACCCGAAGCACACAAGTCTGTTTGCCCTGCACCGCGCCGCCGGGGCGCGCATGATTGAGTTCGGCGGCTGGGAGATGCCCGTGCAATACACCGGCATCGTGGAGGAGCACCGGAGTGTGCGCACGGCGGCAGGGTTGTTTGATGTCTCCCACATGGGCGAGATCGAGATTACCGGACCGGGTGCGCTTGAGTCTTTGCAGCGCTTGATTCCAAATGACGCGAGCCGATTGGCCGTCGGGCAGGGTCTGTATTCCCCGATGTGCACGCCGACGGGCGGCATTATCGACGACCTGACGGTGTTCCGCCTTGGCGAGCAGCGGTTTTTCTTCGTGGTGAACGCCGCCCGCGCCGAGGTGGACTTCAAATGGATCGCCGAGAACACGCGCAATGCCGTCGCGACCAACCGGTCCGCGGACCTCGCCCTCCTGGCCCTGCAAGGGCCCATGGCGGCAGAGATTCTTCAAGCGCTCACGCCAGCCGATCTCTCGGCGTTGGCATACTTTCACGCCGCCGACGGCGTCACGGTCGCCTCCCGACGGTGCCTCGTGTCGCGGACAGGCTACACGGGCGAGGACGGGTTTGAAATCGCCTGTGCGTGGGACGACGCCCCCACGTTGTGGACGGCGATGCTCGAAACGGGCCGGCGCCACGGCGCGGTGCCAGTCGGCCTGGGCGCCCGGGATACCCTGCGGCTGGAAGCGGGCTATATGTTGTACGGCAATGACATCGACGAGACGACGTCGCCTCTGGAAGCGCCGCTAGCCTGGACGGTCAAGATCGAGAAGGGCGATTTTGTCGGGCGCGACGCGCTGCTCGCCCAGAAAGCCAGGGGCGTGGACCGGAAGTTCGCGGGATTTGAGATGATCGATCGCGCCATCCCCCGCCAGGGCTACGAGCTGCACGCCGATGGCCGGCGCGTCGGCCGTGTGACCAGCGGGACGTTTGGCCCTTGGGTGAATAAGAGCATCGGCATGGGGTACCTAGAGCGCGCGCTGGGCCAGCCGGGGGCGCCCCTTCAAGTGGAAGTCCGCGGCCGTCTTCACGCCGCGCGCATCGTAAAATTGCCCTTCTATCGGCGGGGGACGAGTTGAGCGTCCGGCGCGCTAAACATGCGGGCGCTAGTCGCGAGAGGAGAGGTTAATGTATCCTAGGGAGCTACGGTACTCCTCGGAGCACGAGTGGGCCCGCCTCGAGGGTGGCCGCGTGCGGGTGGGGATCACCAAGTTCGCGGCGGACCGCCTGACCGACGTGGTCTTTGTGGAACTCCCGGCAACGGGGACGAAGGTCCAGTACATGCAGCCGTTTGGCGTGGTTGAGTCGGTGAAGGCGGTGTCTGATCTGTACGCTCCCGTGACCGGGACCGTCGTCGAGGTCAACACAACGCTGAAGGAAACTCCCGAAGTGGTCAACACGGATCCCTACGGGAAGGGCTGGATGATTCTCGTGCAACCCGATAACCCGAAGGAGATGGACCAGTTAATGCCAGTGGACAAGTACCTCGCTCTGATTGGGGAGAAGGCGTGACAGCACGCAGCAAGAGCGTCGACGTCGCGGTGCGCGCGCAGCACAAGTATATTCCGGCGACGGAGGCTGAGCGCGAGGAGATGCTCAAGACGGTGGGCGTTTCCAGCGTCGAGGAGCTGTTCGCAGACATTCCCGCCGCTGTCCGCCTAGGCCGGCCCCTGCAGTTGCCCCCTGCCCTCAGCGAGCCGGAGTTGATGGCCCACATGCGGACGCTGGCCGAGGCCAATCTCCACAACGATCGCGCAGTGTCTTTCCTCGGCGCGGGCGCCTATGACCACTACGTCCCCAGCGTGGTCTGGCACCTCGCTGGTCGCGGCGAGTTCCTCACCGCCTACACACCCTACCAGGCTGAATTGATGCAGGGCGAGTTGCAGGCGGGCTATGAGTACCAGAGCATGCTCTGCGCGCTGACCGCAATGGATGTGGCGAATGCGTCCATGTACGATGGCGCCTCAGCAACGGCCGAAGCGGCCGTGATGGCCAAAGACCTGACCCACCGCGACGAGGTGCTGATCAGCACCGCCGTCCACCCTGAATACCGGCAGGTGCTGCACACCTACACCGCTCCGCTAGGCATCCATCTCCGGGAGGTCCCATATCGCAACGGGGTCACGGACCTAGATGCGCTAACGCAGATGCTCTCCCCGCGCACCGCGGGGGTCTTGATCCAACACCCCAATTTCTTCGGCGTTCTGGAAGACGGGGCCGCGGCGGCCGACCTCGCGCATCGCGCGGGCGGCCTACTGATGTGCGCCGTAGCTGACCCCTTGTCGCTCGGAGTCCTGAACCCCCCCGGGGCGTGGGGCGCGGATATCGTGTGCGGCGAAGGCCAGCCCCTCGGCGGCCATCTCAACTTCGGCGGCCCGTATCTGGGCATGCTCGCGACGCGCCAGGAGTTCATCCGCCGCATTCCGGGTCGGCTGGTGGGGGCCACCGTGGACACTGACGGAAGGCGCGGGTTCGTGCTGACCCTGCAGACCCGCGAGCAGCACATCCGCCGTGAGAAAGCTTCCAGTAACATCTGCACCAACGAGGCCCTACTGGCCCTGGCCGCGGCGATCTACATGGCCGCTCTGGGCAAGAGCGGATTCCAGAAAGTTTCTGAACTCAATGTGCGCAAGGCCGCGTACGCGAAGGAGGTCATCACGGCTATTCCAGGATTTCGTCTCGCGTTTGATTCCCCGACGTTTCACGAGTTCGTCGTCCGGACACCCCTGCCGCCCGAGGAAATTAACCGCCGGCTGCTGCCTCGCGGAATCCTGGGTGGCGCGCCGCTGGGGCGGTGGTATCCGGATTTGAGCGATGCCTGGCTGCTGTGTGTGACCGAGCAGCGCACACGCGCCCAGATCGACGAGCTCGCCGCACAGTTGGAGAAGATGCGATGAGCCTCCGCTCGCGCGGTCGGGACTTCCCCCTGATCTTCGAACTCAGCGTCCCGGAGCGTGTGGGGTCGTCGTATCCATCTCCCGATGTGCCGCTACGCCCCCTCGCCGAGTTAATCCCTGCCCGTCAGTTGCGCGAGGAGGCAGCGGCGCTGCCTGAGGTCAGCGAGCCTGACGTCGTCCGGCACTACACCCGCCTGTCGCACCGCAACTTCAGTATCGACGAAGGCTTCTACCCGTTGGGCTCGTGCACGATGAAATACAACCCCAAGGTCCACGAAGATGTCGCCCGCTTGCCTGGATTCGCCCGGTTGCATCCGTACGCGCCGGTCGAACATGCGCAGGGAGCGTTGCAGCTGATCTGGGAACTGGAACACCTACTAGCGGAGATCGGCGGGATGGATCGCGTGACGGTGCACCCAGCCGCCGGGGCGCACGGTGAACTCACCGGGCTCCTGATGATCCGCGCATACTTCCACGCGCGCGGCGAGGCGCGCACGAAAGTCATCGTGCCCGACTCTGCCCACGGCACCAACCCCGCCACCGCGTCTATGGCTGGCTACCAGGTCGTCACCGTGAAGTCGGATGCGCGCGGCAATCTGGACGTGGATGCGCTGCGCGCGGTGATGGACCGCTCTGTCGCAGCCATCATGCTGACCAATCCCAATACGCTGGGGCTCTTTGAAGAACGCATTCAAGACGTGGAGAGGATCATCCACGGCGGGGGCGGCCAGATGTACCTGGACGGGGCCAATTTGAACGCCGTGCTGGGTGTGGCCCGGGCAGGGGATCAAGGGTTTGATGTCATGCACATGAACCTGCACAAGACCTTTACGACCCCGCATGGAGGCGGCGGCCCCGGCGCGTGCGCTGTGGGGGTGAAAGCACACCTCGCGCCGTTCTTGCCGGTTCCGACCGTCGAACGCGTCGGAGAGCGTTTTGTGCTGGACTACGATCGGCGCCAGTCGATCGGCAAGCTGCGCGCGTTCTATGGTAACTTTGGGAACCTGGTGCGCGCCTACGCGTACATTCGGACCATGGGGGCCGACGGATTGCGCCAGGTGGCCGAGAGTGCCGTCCTCAACGCCAACTATCTTTTGGCGCTGCTGCGGGGGGCGTTTGATCTCCCCTACGACCGGATCTGCAAGCACGAGTTCGTGCTGTCCGGCCTCCGCCAGAAGCAGCAGTCTGGGGTCACGACCAAAGACATGGCCAAGCGCTTGCTGGATTACGGGTTCCACGCGCCGACGATTTACTTTCCGCTCATCGTCGAAGAAGCGATCATGATCGAGCCCACGGAGACGGAAAGCAAGCGCACGATGGATGAGTTCGCCGACGCGATGCTCGCGATCGCGCGCGAGGCCCAAGACCGTAGCGAGGTCGTCAAGACCGCTCCGCATACTACCCCGGTCCACCGGCTGGACGAGGTCCGTGCCGCTCGCCATCCCGATCTGCGCTGGACGCCGCGCTGAGCGCGCGCCTGTCGCCCCGATGATTTCCCTCGCGGATGTGCAAGCAGCTCGCGAGCGGATCGCTCCGTACACGGTCCGCACGCCCCTGACGGCCCTGGCGGGCGGCCCGTCGCTCAAACTGGAATCCCTGCAGGTGACAGGCTCGTTCAAGGCCCGGGGCGCGTTCAACCACGTCCTCGCCTTGCAGGCGGAGTGCGCGGGCGGTGTCATCACGGCGTCCTCGGGCAATCACGGAAAAGCGATCGCCTACGTCGCCAAAACGCTGGGGCTGCGGGCCGTTGTGGTGGTGCCCGAAGACGTCGTCGCCCCGAAAGCAGACGCCATCACTGCGCTGGGTGCGGAGCTGATCCGGCACGGCATCTACTCCACCGAGCGCGTGGCGTACGCCCAGCAACTGGCCGCGCAGCGTAAACTGCATTACGTTCCGCCGTATGACGACCCGCTCATCATCGCCGGTCAGGGCACAGCAGGACTCGAAATGGTGGACCAGTGTCCGAACGTGGAAGTCGTCTATGTCCCGGTCAGCGGCGGCGGCCTGATCTCGGGGGTCGCCCTCGCGGTCAAGGCGCTGCGCCCTCACGCCCGGGTGATCGGAGTGGAACCCGCGGGTCTGCAGCGGTTCGCTCGCTCTCGGGCGGCGGGCAAGCCGGTTGTCCTAGACGGGGGCGAGACGATTGCGGACGGACTGCGCGTGCTGACGCCTGGCAAGCTCACGTGGGAAGTGACCGCACGCACGGTGGACGGTTTTGTTTCGGTCACCGATCAGGAGATCGTCGCCGCCGCGCGCCGGGCGCTGTTGGATGGTCGCGTGGTCGTGGAGCCTTCGGGGGCTACCTCCGTCGCCGCGGCGCTGAAGGTGTCAAACGCGAATCTTGCGACAACGGTAGCGGTTGTGAGCGGGGGCAATGCGGAGCCAGACTTTCTGAAGCGATTACTGGAAGCTGCCTGACGAGGTCCTGCTGGAAGTTGGTCAGCCTTCCTCTGCTGTGACTGGGGAATGGGTGGACGCGGGGTCCCGATCGAGATAGTCGATGACGTCGCGCAGATCGCGAATGTCCACCCCAGCTTGCAGTACCTGCACCGGTCCGACCGCGCGGCGCACCCGCCTGAGGTGGAGCGCGCGATCGTCGACGTAGAGAATCTCCTCAGGCCGCAGGCGCACCCCTTCTTCGGATAACTCCCGTACGAGATCGCTCACCGTTCGCTCCTTGTACGGGTGGAATTCCACCTTGGGATGCACAAAGTAGTCACGCAGCCCCAGCGTTTCCAAGATGGTGGACGCGGGAGCGGGCTCATTCCAGCTGGCAATGGAGATCAAGATCCGACGTTCCCGCAGCGTGTCCAACAGCGCCCGCGCGCCGGGCTGGAGCGTAACGTGCACCCCAGTGGCGTCCGCCACAGTCTGTTCGTCGATGCGGGTAAACGGAGCGCGCAGCTCGGTCGCGTTGTGGTGGTCCCACAGCGTGCGGTCCAAGTCGAGAATGACCAGCCTAACGGCCATGGCGCCGCCGGTCGAGTTCGGCGTACACGTCGTCGAGGGTCACCCCGCGTTCGAGGAGGAGCACTAGCGTGTGGTAGAGGAGGTCGGCGGTTTCTTCCACGAGCCGCTGATTGGTTTCGGCCAGCGCCGCGTGGATCACCTCACCGGATTCTTCCTGGACCTTCGCGGCAATCGCAGCGCCTCCGCCCCGCAGCAAGGTGGCGGTGTACGACCCGTCGCGCATCTCCTCGCGGCGGCGCTCCAATCGTGCGAAGAGATCGCGCAGCCCATCAGCGGTCGGGGCGACGTCGGTCTCGCCTCCGGCGGCGAGGTCGCGGTAGAAGCACGAGCGGTGCCCGGTGTGACAGGCCGGGCCGCTCTGGTCGACCACCAGCAGCAGCGTATCGTTGTCACAATCGACGCGCATCTCGCGGACGCGTTGCGTGTGCCCAGACTCCTCCCCTTTGCGCCACAGACGTCCGCGCGACCGACTCCAGTACCACGCGTCCCCACTGTCGGCAGTGCGCTGGACAGCTTCTGCGTTCATGTAGGCGACCATCAACACTTCGCCCGTAGTTGCGTCTTGGGCGACGACGGGGACGAGTCCCTGTGCATCGTACTTCACAGCTAGCATGAAAAGCGCTCCTCGCTCGGCGTGGATCAGAGCCTGACCGGGACGCCGTGGGATTGCAGATACGTTTTGACCTCGCGGATGCGCAGTTGCCCGCGGTGGAACACGCCCGCCGCAAGCGCAGCGTCGGCCCGCCCGTCGGTCAGCACCGTGCGCATGTGCTCCGGGGATCCCGCCCCACCCGAGGCCACGACCGGGACCGGCACCGCATCGGCAATGGCGCGGGTGAGGGCGCACTCATACCCGTCCTGCGTGCCGTCGCGGTCGATGCTGGTCAATAGGATCTCGCCTGCGCCGAGCCGGCTCGCGGTCTGCGCCCACTCGACGGCGTCGAGTCCGGTCGGCTGTCGGCCCCCATGCGTCCAGACCGTCCACCGTCCCGGGGAGTCTGGGCGCGCTGCGGCGTCGATCGCCACCACCACACACTGACTCCCAAAGCGTTCTGCGGCCTCGGCAATCAGCGCCGGGCGCTGCACGGCGGCGGTGTTCACTGCGATCTTGTCAGCCCCGGCCAGTAGCAACTCCCGCACGTCATCGGTGGTCCGAATGCCGCCTCCCACCGTGAGGGGGATGAAGACCGCCTCGGCCGTCTTGCGCACGGCGTCGACCATCGTGCGGCGTCCTTCGACGGACGCCGCGATGTCGAGAAACACGAGCTCGTCCGCACCCTCACGGTCGTACAGCGCCGCCAGGGCGACGGGGTCGCCCGCGTCGGCTAAATTGACAAAGCGCACACCTTTTACGACGCGGCCATCCTGGACGTCGAGACAGGGAATGATGCGCTTGGTCAGCATGGCGCTCCGTCGAATCGCGCCGCCGCGCGCAAGTCGATGCGCCCCTCGTAGAGCGCGCGTCCCACGATGACACCCTCGACCCCCGTGGAGGCGAGAGCAGCGAGATCGGCCTCTGAGGCGATGCCGCCGGCGGCAATCACCGGGACGCCTGCCTCGCGCACAAAGTGGCGCACCGCCTCGGCATCGATGCCCTCTAGCGTCCCGTCGCGCCGCGCGTCGGTGTAAATAAGACGGGAGAAACCCAGCTCGATTAGGGAACGCGCCGCGGCGAGCGGATCCTGTCCGGTCTGCACGGTCCATCCCTGCTCGGTCACCTGACCATCTTTCACATCGATGGAGGCGACGACACGATCGCCTAAGCGCGCCGCCTCCGCGGCCAAGGCAGGGGCTGCGGTCCCCAAAATGATGCGTGAAGCGCCGGCGTCGAACCCGGCGGCGAGGTCCGCCGAGGTGCGGAACCCTCCGCCGACCTGCACAGGGAGCGACGTAGCTGCCGCAATGGCTCTGATCAGGTCCAGTTGCACTGGGCGTCCTGCGAACGCGCCATCGAGGTCCACGACATGCAGCCAGCGCGCGCCTTGCCCAGCCCAGTGCCGGGCGACCGCGACGGGGTCATCGGAGTAGAGAAGTTCCTGGGCGCGATCGCCTTGGATGAGGCGCACACAGCGGCCGCCCCGCAGGTCGATTGCCGGGATGACCATCATGGCAAACTCGCGGTCCGCTCGGCCGTTAGGGACGCGATCCACCCGACCGCCCCGCGCAACAGACGCTGCCCGGTTTCCGCACTCTTCTCCGGGTGGAACTGCACACCGGCGAGGCGACCTCGCTGGATCACCGAGGGGAACTCCTCGCCATACGTGGTTGTGGCGATGACATCCCCTGCGTCGTCAGGACGTACCACATAAGAGTGCACGAAGTACACATTGCTGCCATCTGCGACGCCATCCATAAGCGGAGAGGGCTGCCGGATCGCGAGCTGGTTCCATCCCATGTGCGGGACCTTTAATCCGCTGGGTAGCCGCCTGACCTCTCCGGGCACCAGTCCCAACCCTATGGCGGTCGGGGATTCCTCGCTGCGCGCAAACAGCACCTGCATTCCCAAGCACACGCCCAGCAACGGAATGCCGTCTGCGACCTGCGCGCGGATCCAGTCCGGGAATCCGGCGGCCTGCAGGCGTGCCATGGCCGCGCCAAACGCGCCCACCCCGGGGAGCACGATCCCGTCCACGCGCTCGCCCGTCGGCGCCTGGGTCACCACACCCACCTCGGCTCCGGCCAGAGTAAGCGCCCGTCCAATGCTGCGCAGGTTGCCCGCCCCGTAGTCGATGAGGGCCACCCGCACCCGCGGCGATCGCATGTCCTAGAGCCTCCCCTTGCTCGACGGCACGGCCTGATCCACGACGCGCGTCGCCCGGTGCAGGACGACCCCGGTGCTCTTAAAGCCGGCTTCTAAGATGTGGTGCGCGTTGCGGCCGTGGAGTTGCAGCAGGTGCAGGGTCACCGCGGCGTTCGTCGTGAACGCGCGGAAGAACTCCTCCGCCAGGTCCGTGGCAAACGTCCCCAACATCGTCTGCTCCACTGTCAGTCCATAGTGCAGGTAGGCCCGCCCACTGATGTCCAAGGCGGCCAGCACCAGTGCGTCGTCCATCGGCGCGTGCAGGGAGGCAAACCGCGCGATGCCTCGTCCGTCCCCCAGCGCAGCCTTGAAGGCCTGCCCCAACGTAATACCGACGTCTTCTACGGTGTGGTGCGGCTCGACCGCCAAATCGCCGTCGGCCTCGATGGTGAGGTCGAATCGGCCGTGCGTGGCAATCTGCAGAAGCATGTGATCGAAGAACGGGATGCCGGTGCGAATCGCGCGTTCGCCCGCCCCGTCCAGGTTGAGCACCACCCGGATCTTGGTCTCGGTGGTTTCATGGGTGACGCGGCCGATGCGCTCTATGCGGATCGCCCCCTCACGGACGCGCGCAGCGCGTCGAGGAACTGGTTGTTTTCTGCGTGTGTCCCGACCGTGACCCGCAGGCAGTTTTCTAAGAGGGGTCCGCGGGACACGTCGCGGACAAGCACCCCGCGCTCGAGGAGTCCTGCGAACACGTCTGCGGCGGGGGCGCGGGTGCGCAGCAGCAGGAAATTCGCCTCCGAGGGATACGTGGTGACCCCGTCAATCGCGCGCACGACGCCTTCGAGACGTCTCCGTTCGGCGATGAGTGCTTCCACTCGACCCGAGACGAGCTCGGGCCGCTGCAAGGCCACGAGCGCTGCCTCCTGGGAAAATACGTTCACGTTGTACGGCGGGAGGGCTTTGCGGACGGCCTCCAGCACCGCCTCACCGGCGATGATCCACCCCACCCGCACCCCGGCTAGCGCAAAGCCCTTGGAGAATGTCCGCACGATGGCCAGGTGCCCGTACCGGGACAGATCGCCGACGAACGACACCGCGGTGAATTGGGCGTAGGCTTCATCAATGACGACCAGCCCGCGCGCGGATTCCAGCACCGCAGTTAAGCTGGGCCGCGCAAACGCATTCCCGGTCGGATTATTAGGGGACGCGATGATCGTCACCGCAACCTCGAGGGAGGAGACCGCGGCCACCATCGCCTCTGTATCGAGGGAAAAGTCCTCGCGCAGTGGCACGGCCTGCACGGTGGCGCCTCCGATTACGGCCAGAGGAGCGACCATGGAATACCCGGGGGCGGTCACGACCACACGCCGCCCGGTCGCATACGTGCTGACCAGAGCCAAGATCGCCTCGTTGGATCCGTTGGTGACGGCGATCATGGTGGGGCTCACGCCGCAAGACTCCGCGAGAGCCTGACGCAGCGCTTCCGAATCCACAGCGGGGTAGCGATTCCAGGGCCGAGCGGCGACGCGGCGGAGGACCTCGTCTTTGAGCTCGGGCGGCCAGTCCCACGGGCTCTCGTTCTGATTGAGTTTCACGAGGGCTTCACGGCGAAGGCGGTACGCCGTCAAGGCCTCGATCTCCGGTCGGGCACGCAGGCCGGATGTGGTGGGCATGCGTTGACTCATCGGTCACCCTCCGCAGTGGGGCGAGTTGTCGGCGCGGCCGTCACCGGCGCGCGGATGGTGGCGGTGCGTTTCGTCTGCTCGACCAAAGGCTGCACCACAGCCGCCTTGGTCCGCAGGCTGACGCGGTTGACCACGAGGCGGGCGCTGGACTGGAACACTTCGGCGACCTCGGCGAGGAGGTTATCGCGCAGGGTTTGGCCCGTCATCACCAGATCGACGATCCCGTCGGCGAGCCCCACGCGCGGGGCGAGTTCGACGGACCCGTGCAGCTGGACGATCTCGACCGGCCTGCGCTCACGCTCGAAGAATCGCGTCGTGAGGCGAGGGTACTTTGTCGCGATGCGTAACAAGGTGCCGGGTTGGCGCCACCGCTCCTGCTGCGCTTCCGGCAGGGCCACTACCCCGCGGCAAGATCCAAATCCCAAATCCACCAGTTCGTAGACGTCGCGTTCTTGCTCGAGCAGCATATCCTTGCCGACGATTCCCGCATCGGCCGCGCCTTGCTCGACGTACGTGAGGATGTCGGCCGGTTTGGCGATTAGTACACGTCGTCCATCGGAGGCGGGGAGGACCAAGGTGCGCTCCGTGGGCACAGCAGCGAGCCACCCCACGCGTTGAAGGAGGGCGCAGGTGTCGGCAAACAGCCGACCGGTAGGAATCGCAAGCGTTAGCGGGTCCATTCGCTCACCCGGTCCCCAGACGGTGTGCCGAGGACGGCAATCAGCGTGGCGCGGTCCACCAGCCGCTGCGTCTCGGTGCGCATGTCCTGCAAGACGATCCCGTCGACTGTCATGCGCACGACCCACCGGTAGCTGTTCCGTTGTGCCGTGATCGGCGCGTCGTCTGCCGCACCGAGGATTAAGACGCTCACGCCTCGGCGCCGCAGGTCCGTTGCTATCTGGATCGCCTCTGGACGCTGCGACGGATCGGCGACCAAGACGACTGCGATGGAGACATCCCCATCGGTGGGGAGAACACTGAGCACCCGGTCGAGTCCCAGCGCGAACCCTGTGGCCGGACACTCGGCCCCGAACCGGCCGAGCAACGTGTCATAGCGGCCACCCCCCGCCAGTGGGTAGCCCGACCCGGCCCCGTATGCTTCAAAGACCACGCCCGTGTAGTAACTGAAGTCGCGGATGATACTCAGGTCAAACCGCACGATATCGGCCAGCCCATAGTCCCGCAGGCGTGCCATCAGAGTCTCGAGGTCCGCGAGCGCGGCGCGGCTGCGCGCGGAGGTCGCAAAGGGAGTGGCGCGGGTGACGGCATCGTCCCCGTGCAGATCCGGCAACAGCCGCAGCAAACCAGCGAGCGACGGGTCGGGGATGGCATGCTCGATGCCGGCGAACTCTTTGCGATACAACCGCGCGCGAATCTCGTCTTGCGTCTCGGCGGGCAGCGCGGCCAGCAAGTCGTCGAGAAAACCCAGATGGCCGACGTGCACGACCGCGTCCGGGACGCCAGCCCGCCGCAGGCACGTCGCCGCGAGCGCGATGACTTCGGCGTCCGCGTCTAGGGTGCCCTCCCCCAGCAATTCCACTCCCGCCTGCGTGAACGCGCGCAGCTGGGTGCGCCCCTCATCCTGCCCCCGAAAGACGTCTGCCACGTACGACAATCGCAGCGGGCCCGCAGCTTGCGGTAGGAGTCGGGTGGCCGCCAGGCGCGCGATCGGCACGGTCATCTCCGGTCGGAGGACCAAGAGTTCCCCGCCGGTGTCGACGATCTTGAACAGGTGATCTTGGATGCCAGCGCCAGCCCCGCGCACAATCGTCTCGAGGTACTCGACGGGAGGCGTGCGGACTTCAGCGTATCCCCAGCGCATGAACTCACTGCGCACGGAGGCAGCAAGGGCGCTGTGCCGGGCTGCGTCCGGCGCGGCGTAGTCGCGCACCCCCGCCGGCACCTGCTGCCACCGCCCACTTTGTGTGGAGCGGACGCGCATGCTCTTTTCTCCTTTATCTCGCTAAAGTGATAGTGTGAGAAACTGAAGCCTAGCCTACCATGCGCGGCGGGCGGCTGTCAACGCGGGGGGTTGGCGGGGCGGGCACCCAGGCGGGTGAGGACGAGGCGGTAGCCGTCGGCGCCATACTCGAGGAAGCGGCGGACGCGGCTGATCGTGGCACTGCTGGCGCGGACGCGCTGTTCGACCTCTTCGTAGGTCCGCCCGGTGAACAGCAGACGCGCGATCTCCAGCCGCTGGGCCAGGGCCTTCACCTCTCCGATGGTGCACACGTCTTCGAGGAACCGGTAGCACTCCTCAACGGTCTTCAGCGTGAGCAGAGCCCGGCACAGCTGGTCGACCTGCGGATCTTTGAGTTTCGGATTTACAGCAGGGTGGCTGCGAGTCGTGGGCATCCAGTGCTCCCTTCGGCGCGCCCTACTCCTTCACTGTTGCAGGACATCCCCCTCTGTTTGAGTCGCCTTCGGCTGATCCGGCGAGCACATCGCGGCGCGGGCGGGCGGAGGAACCTGTAGAAAGCGAGAAACCGGGCGAAATTGGGCGCTAGGGCGCGTGCGAGCGAGCCTGCATCGGACAATGGCCCATACGTACGATAGTTCGGTATTATAGCGCCTTTGCCTGGCCTGCTGGGACTTTGATAGTCGTACATACGTTCGCCTATCATAGGGCAGAGGTGAGATCATGGCCGCATCGCTTACTGACAGGCAGCGACAGGTTCTTGAGCACATCGCCGCTTCCATCCGGCGCAATGGCATCGTCCCATCTGTCCGCGAGATCGGGCAGGCGTTAGGGATGCGCTCGCCGTCCACCGTCCACCAGCACCTCACCGCCTTGGAGCGTAAGGGGTTCATCAAACGGGACGGCGATCGGATGCGGGTGCTGGAGATTTTGGATCAGAAGATCCTGCTCGACGGCAACCTTGTATCGCACCTGCCTCTTGTGGGTCGCGTGTCCGCTGGCGTGCCCATCCTGGCGGAGCAGAATATCGAGGAAATGATTCCCGTTCCCCGCGCGATGGTCGGCTGGCAGGACGAGAATTGTTTTTTGCTGACGGTGCGCGGGGACAGCATGATCGAAGCCGGCATCCACGAGGGTGATATGGTGGTCGTCCGCTCACAGCCGAGTGCGGATCCAGGAGAGATCGTGGTGGCGCTGCTCGGGGAAGAGGCGACCGTGAAGCGGTTGGCCATCCAGGACCAGCGCGTGTGCCTGATGCCCGCGAACCCGCGCTACAGCCCGATCTATGATCAGTTTGAGATCATCGGGAAGGTCGTGGGGCTCCTGCGCCGATACGGGGGAAGCCGCAGTCTGCGCCAAGGTGCGGGAATCTCATGAGCGTCCGGGCGGTTGCGATCCGCGGGACGCGGTCGGCCCGGCTGCGTGTGCTGCCGCGCACGCTGCCTACGCCGGCCGCAGAGACAACTTGGCGCCCCCGGCCCAGTTTGATGGCGCGGCTGCTTGACGACCACGACCTCGTCAACATGAAGCTGGTGCTGGTGGCCGTGCTGCTTATGGCGGCGATGGCATTGGAGGTGCCCTGGTAGTGGTCCCCGCTGTGCAAGTCCACACGAGCGTGGCCGTACGAGATGGCCGCGGTGCCTTTGGTGTGGTAATCCGCGACGTGGATGGCCAAGTGCTGCGCGTCAGCGGCCGCGCTCTCGGAGACGCCTCCCTCGACGTCGCCTCCTACCGCGCCATCCTGCACGGCGTCTGGCGGGCGAAACGGCTGGGTGCGCAGCGCGTGCGGGTCTTTACCGAGCATCCCGAGATCGTCGCTCAGCTCGAGGGCCACGGCGAGGTCCCGGCGGAATTGACCGGGTTGTATCTGCAGACGAAAGCCATGCTGAATGCGTATCGCTGGAGTCGTGTTGAGCTGATCGTCCGGGAGCTCAATGCCGACGCCGCGAGCGCGGCGATGGCCGCCGTAGAGCAGCCGACGGCACCGGCGACTGGCGCAGACGAGGATGACCTGGACCTGCCCTTGTGGCGCTGGGCGGAGGATGCAGCCGCCGGCGCGAGCCGCTAGCCCCCGCAGTCTCTGAAATTTGTCCCCGTTTCACAGAACGCGAATCCGTGCCGGACCGCTCTCGCACCGCGTGAACAGGGACTCCCGCCGGGAAGTGGAAATCCCGGGCGGAGACAGCAATGGACACGGGCGCGATCCAACCGCTCCTGGATGAAGGCGAACGCCTCTTGGGACGTGGCGAGCTCGAAAGCGCCGAGCGCACGTTCCGCAGCGCCGTGCGCACCGCACCGGACTCCGCCGTCGCCCACAGCAAACTCGGAGTCGCGCTGGCCCAGCAGGGCCGAGCCGATGAGGCGATTGCAGAATTTAACGCAGCCGTTGCGCTCCAACCCACCTACGCGCCCGCGTACAGCAACCTTGGCAACGTGTACCGCGAGAAGGGTATGCTGGCCGAGGCACTTGCGGCGTACGAACGGGCATTAACGATCGACCCCGAGTACTGGATCGCCCACAGAAACCTCGGGATTCTCTATAAGCAAATGGGGCGGCTCACTGACGCGGTCGACCATTTCAAGAAGGCCACGCGACTGTCCGTGCGGCCCGCTACCGACAGCACCAAACGACGGGGCTGCTTGGCAGCGCCTACAGTTTTCCTCGGAGGTGTGGTGTTGGCGGGTGTGCTTGCGCGCCGCCTGCTGTAGTCATGGAGGTGCTAAGTTGCGCGACGACTCCTTGGTGTGTGCGGTCCTGAATTCTTGAACGAACGGAGACGGGGCACTTCTTTCCTAAAAATCCGCGCCTCTGTCTCTAGCCTCTCATGAAAGTTCTGTAGGCAGTTAGGTCAAAATAAATGGTCAGCTTGGCCAGTTTTCCGTCCTTAACCTCCCAGAGTTCCGCCACATCTTGCTGCAGCTTCTGTCCTTTAGGATTAACGTAGACGTAGCCGACCACTGCGCAAGCCTTCTCACCTTCGACAATCATCTGCTTGACCTTGACTCCCTCCACGCCTTTCAGAAAAGGAATAAACGATTGAATGACGGCAGCCTTCCCCTTTGCGTTCAAGGTTTTGGACGCATCAGAAAACACAGCGTCGTTGGAGTAGAGGTTTTGCCACTTGTCGTTCTTTTGACTCAGGCTGTCGTAGTAACTTTGTACGAGATCTCTGGTTGCCATCGCTCTTCACCTCTTATGTCTTTTGATCACAGATTACATCGTCCTCTGTTTCCCGAACGAGTCCTTGGGTGGGGATCGGCATTGCTCAGGGTCAAGGCAGTTCAGAGACGACGAACCTCCCGGACCCTGCGGACGGATGGGCCTCCATCCGTGCCTGCGTCTGCGTTCTGACGGGAGGGGGGGCCGTGTCGGGAGCGGGGACAACTTTGTGCGAACTCTGGTTGACGCCCACGGGTGCGCGGTATAATGCGGTGGCGACCTCAGGGAATAGGGCGGGTGGGGCATCCGTTCCACACAGATGGCGCAGGATCGTCTCAGGAGGTCAGGATATATGGCAAAGCCAGTGCATGTGACAGAACAAGATTTTGACACGCAGGTCCTGAAAGCGCAGGAGCCTGTGCTGGTGGACTTCTGGGCGGAGTGGTGCGCGCCGTGCCGGATGATCGCGCCGATCGTTGAGGATCTGGCGCAAGAGTATGAGGGCAAGGTGAAGGTCGCGAAGGTGGACGTCGACGACAACAGCGGTATTGCCAACCGCTACGGGATCATGAGCATCCCCACCCTGGCGATCTTCAAGGGTGGCGAGATGGTGGAGCGCTTGGTGGGCTACATGCCCAAGCCGGAGCTGAAGCGCCGGCTGGAGCGTGCACTTGGAGCAACGGTTAGCTGATCGGTAGGACCGGAAGGCTCGGCGGACGTGTGGGTGGCAGCCCCAAGCGGGGTGTCACCCACACGCATTTTTGGCAGTGTCTTAGGAGGAGGGCTTCGAACGATGCGCGGGGACGGCTACTGTCCCTTGGTGCTGCAACCAGCGTTCCGCGTCGATCGCGGCCTCACACCCATACGCAGCAGCCGTGACCGCCTGTCGGTAGGTGTGATCGTGCACGTCGCCGGCCACGAAGACGCCGTCGACGCTGGTGCTGGACCGCTGCTTGCGGGCGATGTAGCCGTTTTCGTCCATCTCGAGCTGCCCGCGGAACAACTCCGTGTTGGGGCGATGGCCGATGGCCACGAAGACCCCGTCCACCGGACGTTCTACGATTTGTCCGGTCTTCAGGTTTCTCAGCTTCGCGGCGCGGACTTTCCCATTGCCCACAATATCTGCCACGGCGTGGTTCCACAGAAAGCTGATCGTCGGGTTGGTCCGGGCGCGCTCGGCGAGAATCTTGCTGGCCCGCAGCTGATCCCGTCGGTGCACGACCGTGACCGACTGCGCCAGCTTAGAGAGATACAGCGCTTCTTCCATCGCGGTGTCGCCGCCCCCGACCACCAAGACGTCGCGCCCGCGGAAGAAAAAGCCGTCGCAGGTGGCACACGTGCTGACCCCCCGGCCCAGCAGTTGTTGCTCCCCCGGAAGGCCCAGCAGTTTCGCTTTGGCGCCGGTGGCGATGATCAACGCTTTGGTCTCGGACGTTTCACCAGTCTGGCTGGTGACGCGAAAGGGACGGTGCGTGAGATCGACCGCCGTCGCGTCCTCGTTGATGAACTCCGCGCCGATTCGTTCGGCCTGCGTGCGCATCGCCGCCATGAGGTTCGGGCCGAGAATGGGATCGGCGAAGCCGGGGTAATTTTCGACCTCGGTCGTGAGCATCAACTGTCCGCCCGCCTCGGCCCCGGCGAAGACCAGAGGGTGCAGAGCAGCCCGCGTGGCGTAGATCGCGGCGGTCAGCCCGGCGGGCCCAGATCCCAAGATAATCAGATCACGCATCTAAATCACCTAGTTTCCGTAGGAACGTCGGGGAGGACGGCAGCTATTCCCCCCGCCGCAGCGGTGGCCGAGGGGAAGTTCGCTAGGCCTGGCGCCGCTCCCTCGCCCAAGGAAGCAGGCTTGACAATATCGCTGTCAGGATACTTGACAATGCTAGTGCCCGTGAGTACATTGAGGGTGACATGAGTCGGGTCCGGTCACGCAACAACAACGCACCTGTGTATGTGATCAGCATCGCGGCGGACTTGCTCGGCCTGCACCCCCGGACCTTACGGATTTACGAGGAGAAGGGGCTGGTGCAGCCGGCGCGACGCCATCAACAGCGGTTGTATTCGGACCACGATCTGGAGCGGGTGCGGATGATTCGGCACCTGACCCAGGAGGTGGGACTCAACTTGGCCGGTGTGCGGTTGGTCTTAGAGATGTACGAGCGGGTCGAGTACCAAGGGTCGAAGGATGCTGTCACGTGGGTATTCGAGCGCACAATGCGAAGGAGGCGAGCACCATGAGCCTGATTCGGTGGGATCCATTTGATGATCTCGCGTCGCTGCGCGAGTCGATGGACAAGCTGTTTGACGAGTTGTTCACGCGTCGGCCGCGGGGCCAGGCGGAGGTGGCCTGGGCGCCTGCTGTCGAGGTGTTCGAGACTGATAACGATGTGATGGTGAGGGCCGAGCTCCCGGGGATCGACCCGAAGAACGTCGAGATTACCGTGACCCAGGACACGCTGACCCTGAAGGGCGAGGCGAAGGTGGATCGAGAGGACAAGGCCCGGAACTACTACCGGCGCGAGCTGCGATATGGCTCGTTCCTGCGCTCGATCCAACTCCCGAGCGACGTGAAGGGCGATCAGGCGACGGCGTCCTACAAGAACGGTATCTTGGAGATTCGGGTGCCCAAGAGTGAGCGGGCCAAGCCGAAGAGTGTGAAGGTCGAGGTTGCAGAGTAGCAGGCCCGATGCCCTGCCCGACCTGCCGTCGGTGGTGCAGACGATCTGCCGACGGCAGGTCGGGGACGGCAGTGTGCTGATGAAGATCCAAGGCGGGACCGCGAAGAGCGCCCGCGAGAGACAGAGAGGAGTACCTCACGATGGGTAAGGTGGTTGGCATTGACTTAGGCACGACGAACTCGGTGATTGCGGTCGTCGTCGGCGGCGAGCCGCAGGTGATTCCCAACGCCGAGGGGAGTCGCCTCACGCCGTCGGTCGTCGCCTTCACGAAGACGGGGGAGCGCTTGGTGGGACAGATGGCCAAGCGGCAGTCGATTCTCAATCCCGAGAATACCGTCTACTCGATCAAGCGCTTCATGGGCCGGCGGCTCTCGGAGGTCGAGACCGAGCGCAAGATGGTTCCCTACAAGGTTGAGGAAGGCCCCAACGGCATGGTCGTGGCGCGCCTCCCGGCGGCCGGGAAGACGTTTACCCCCGAAGAGATCTCGTCCATGATCCTGCAGAAGATGAAGGCAGATGCGGAGGCGTACTTGGGCGAGCCCGTCACGGAGGCTGTGATCACGGTACCCGCTTACTTCAATGACGCACAGCGCACCGCCACGAAGAACGCCGGCGAGATCGCCGGCCTGAAAGTCTTGCGCATCATCAACGAACCGACGGCCTCCTGCCTGGCCTACGGGCTGGACAAGAAGACCGCTGAAAAGGTATTGGTCTTCGACTTAGGCGGCGGCACCTTCGACGTCTCCATCTTGGAGATCGGCGAGGGCGTCTTCGAAGTCAAAGCGACCAATGGCGACACGCACCTGGGAGGCGACGACTGGGACGAGCGGATCGTCCACTGGCTGGCCGATCAGTTCAAGCGCGAGCACGGCATTGACCTGCGGCAAGACCGCCAGGCCCTCCAGCGGCTGCGCGAAGCTTCCGAGCGGGCGAAGGTCGAGCTGTCGACAGTCGCCCAGACCAGCATCAACCTGCCGTTCATCACCGCGGACGCGAACGGGCCCAAGCACCTGGACTACGTGCTGACCCGCGCGAAGTTCGAGGAGATGACGGCGGAGCTGGTGGAACGGTGCATCGCCCCGTTCAAGCAGGCTCTCGCGGACGCGAAGATGACCGAGAAGGATCTCGATCAGGTCATCCTGGTTGGGGGAGCGACCCGCATGCCGATGATTCAGGAGTTGGTCCGTCGGCTGACCGGCAAGGAGCCCAACAAGGAAGTGCACCCCGATGAGGTCGTCGCCGTCGGCGCGGCCATTCAGGCGGGCGTGCTGGCCGGCACCGTGCGGGAAGTCGTGCTGCTGGATGTCACCCCTCTGTCGTTGGGTGTGGAGACGCTGGGTGGGGTCATGACTCCGCTCATTCCCCGCAACACGACCATTCCGACGCGCAAGACAGAGATCTTCAGCACCGCGGTCGATGGACAGACGCAGGTGGAGATCCACGTCCAGCAGGGGGAGCGGCCCATGGCGCGGGACAACCGCACGCTGGGGCGCTTTATCCTCGATGGTATCCCGCCCGCGCCGCGGGGCGTCCCGAAGATCGAGGTGACGTTTGACATCGATGCCAACGGCATCCTCGACGTGAAGGCACGGGACACGGCCACGGGCAAGGAGCAGTCCATCAAGATTACGGGGAGTTCGAGCCTCGGCAAGCCCGATGTGGAACGGATGGTCAAGGAGGCCGAGAAGTTCGCCGAGGAGGACCGCAGCAAGCGTGAGACCGCGGAGGCGCGCAACCGGGGCGATTCCCTCGTCTACCAGACAGAGCGCATGCTGAAAGAGGTGGGCGAGAAGGTGACCTCCGAGGAGCGCCAGCGTGTTGAGACCAAACTCAAGGAGCTCAAGGACGCCCTCGGCGGCGACGACATAGCGAAGATCAACCGCGCCATCGACGAGTTGCAACAGACCAGCTTCAAGCTGGCTGAAGCAATGTACGCGAAGGCGGGAGCAGGGGCAGGTTCCCCTGGTAGTGGGTCCCCCGGAAGTGGGTCCAGCGGACCCGCCGGGGGCGCGAAGCCCGGGGATGACGTCATCGACGCCGACTACAAACGCAAGGACGATAAATAACCGGCACGGATCGCGCGGGGAGCGACTCCGCGCGGTGAGGTGAGGGATGGACGACCGTCAGGACAAACAACCCACTGCTCGCGATGAGGCGCCGGAGACCGCCGCGCCGGCGTCTGAGGCGCAAGTGGCCGAGCTGCGCAAGCTGGCCGCCAGCTATAAGGAACAGGCCGACCGCAACTGGCAGCAGTTCCTTCATGCCGCCGCGGACCTGGAAAACTATAAGAAGCAGGCCGCGCGGCAGCGCGACGACGCGGTTCAGCGGACGCGGCAGTCGTTGCTGGCCGTCGTGCTCGATGTCGTCGACGATCTCGAACGAGCGTTAGAGCACAGCACCAGTACCGATCCCGACCAGATCGTGGCGGGCATCCGGATGAGCCACCGCAAGATCGTCGAGGTGTTGGCCTCGTTGGGCGTCCGGCCGATGGAGACGAAAGGACAGATGTTCGACCCGCGCTACCATGAAGCGGTCGACGTCGTCCCCCACACGGAGCGCGGCGTCCAGCCAGGGGCGATTGTCGAGGAGATCCGGCGAGGCTATTTCATGAATGGCGATGTCTTGCGGCATGCCCGGGTGAGAGTGGCGCAATGATCGGTGGGCCACACGGCCCGCGCATCCCCTGGTGATGCCCGATGGACTTCAAAGACTACTACAAGGCGCTCGATGTCGATCGGGGGGCGACCCCGCAGGCGATCAGCACCGCGTTCCGCAAACTAGCGCGCAAGTACCACCCCGACGTGAACAAGACGCCTGGGGCGGAGGACAAATTTAAGGAAATCAACGAGGCGTATCAGGTCCTGGGCGATGCCGAGCGGCGCGCGCGCTACGACCAGATGTACGAGGCCTACCAGCACGGAGGGATGGACTGGCAACAGGCGTTCGGGCGCGGCGCGCAGCAGGCCCCCGGCGGCTGGACAGTGACTTTCGGCGGAGATGCGGCTGGGTTAGAAGATCTGCTCGGCGGGGAAGTCAGCGACTTTTTCCGCCAGTTCTTTGGGGGCGATGTGGTCGGTCAGCGTCCGGGCGGCGCACGGTCATCCGCTAGTCGAAGCCGCCGGGGCACGGTGGACCTCGAGGAAATGATGCGGTCTCAGCCTACCCCTCCGCAGGCCGAAGCGCCGATCACGGTGACGCTGGAAGACGCTCTGGCCGGTGCGCAGAAGTCCGTGGCCATCCAACTCAACGGGAAGACCCGCCGGTTTGACGTCACAATCCCCAAAGGCGTCCGCAGCGGTCAGAAAATCCGGCTCCCCGGTGCGCTAGATGGCGACGATCTCTACTTGACGGTGGAGGTCGCTCCGCATCCGTACTTTGAGCGGCGCGAGGATGATCTGATCATCGAGGTGCCGGTGACCCCGTCTGAGGCGGTGTTGGGCGCGACGATCGAGGTCCCCACCCTCGAGGGAAAGGTGGAGATGACCATCCACCCGGGCACGCAGAACGGGCAGGTGTACCGCCTGCGGGGACAGGGGATGCCCCGCCGCGATGGAAAGCGCGGCGACCAGTTGGTGCGGATCAAAGTTGTCCTGCCCACCAAGCCGTCCGCGCGCGAGAAGCAACTCTATGAAGAACTCGCCAAGCTGCGATCGGACAATCCCCGGGCGCAGCTAGGGCGGAAGTAACAACTAAGACAATAAGAACGGACTACAACCATGGCGATGCGATTTGACAAGTTCACTGAAAAGGCCCAAGAGGCGTTATTGAACGCCCAGGAACTGGTGCGCCAGTTCCACCACGCCCAGATGGAAAGTGAACATCTCCTGCTGGCCCTCGTAGAACAGGCTGACGGGATCGTGCCTCAGGTACTGGCCAAGGCTGGCTTGACACCGGCCGCGTTGCGCGGGCGTTTGCGCGCCGAGCTCGAGCGCCTGCCCAAGGTGACCGGCCCGACCCCGGACGGGTTGGTGATTAGTCCTGCGGTCCGTCAAGCCGTGGAAACCGCGCAAGCAGAAGCGCAGCGCCTCCGCGATGAGTACGTCAGTACGGAGCACCTATTGATGGGTCTCGCGAACGCGCGCGAGGGGGGTGCGGCCCGCATCCTGGCGGAGGCCGGCCTCACGGCCGATGCGCTGTCCCGGGCGATCCGGGACGTGCGGGGAGCCCAGCGCGTGACCGACTCCAATCCGGAGAGCAAATACCAGGCCCTCGAACGCTACGGGCGCGACCTCACGCAGATGGCCGCAGGGGGGAAGCTGGATCCGGTCATCGGCCGTGACGAGGAAATCCGCCGCGTCATTCAGGTCCTCTCCCGGCGCACGAAGAACAATCCCGTCCTGATCGGCGATCCCGGGGTCGGCAAGACGGCCATTGTGGAGGGGCTGGCGCAGCGGATCGTGCGCGGCGATGTCCCCGAAGGCCTCAAGAACAAACGCGTCGTGCAGCTCGATCTGGGGGCGCTCCTGGCCGGGGCGAAATTCCGCGGAGAGTTTGAGGACCGCCTGAAGGCCGTGCTCCGCGAGGTCAGCGAGAGCAGCGGCGAGATCATCCTGTTCATCGACGAACTGCACACGGTGGTCGGCGCCGGCGCGGCCGAAGGCGCGATCGATGCGGCGAACATGCTCAAGCCGATGCTGGCGCGGGGCGAACTGCGCACGGTCGGCGCGACGACGCTGGACGAGTACCGGAAGCACATCGAGAAGGACGCCGCCTTGGAACGGCGGTTCCAGCCCATCTTCGTCTCCGAGCCCTCTGTTGAAGAAACGATTTCCATCCTGCGCGGTTTGAAGAACCGCTACGAGGTGCACCACGGTGTGCGCATCACCGACGCGGCCGTGATCGCCGCCGCCACCCTGTCGGCCCGTTACATCAGCGACCGTTTTCTCCCGGATAAGGCCATCGATCTCATCGACGAGGCGGCGAGCCGCTTGCGGACGGAGATCGATAGCAAGCCGACGGCGCTGGATGAGATCGACCGGCGCATCATGCAGTTGGAGATCGAACGCGAGGCGCTCAAGAAAGAGGCAGATGCGGCGAGCCGGGAGCGCCTGGCCAAACTCGAGGGAGAGATCAATACCCTGAAAGGCAATAGCGCCCGGATGCGGCAGCAGTGGGAGCAGGAGAAGGCCGCGATTGCCGCGATCCGGCAGACCAAGGAGCGGATCGAGAACATTCGCCAGCAGATTGAGGAGGCGGAGCGCCGGGCCGACCTGGAAACGGCGGCGCGCCTGCGCTACGGCACGTTGCCCGAGCTGCAAAAGCAGCTCGACACTCAGACGGCCGCCCTGGAGAAGATCTCCGGTCAGCGTCTCTTAAAAGAAGAGGTCGACGCGGAAGATGTCGCTCAGGTCATCAGCAAGTGGACCGGGATCCCGGTCAGCCGGCTGCTGGAAGGGGAGATGCGTAAGCTCCTCGAGATGGAAGATCGGCTGCACGAGTGGATCGTCGGACAGAACGAGGCCGTTCAAGCTGTAAGCGATGCGATCCGCCGGGCCCGGGCCGGGTTGCAGGATCCCCGGCGGCCGATCGGGTCGTTCCTCTTCTTGGGGCCCACCGGGGTGGGGAAGACGGAGCTCGCCCGCGCGCTGGCGCGTCACCTCTTCGATGACGAAGACGCGATGGTGCGTCTGGACATGTCGGAGTATCAGGAACGGCACACCGTCAGTCGTTTAATTGGGGCGCCCCCCGGCTACGTGGGGTTTGACGAAGGCGGCCAGCTGACCGAAGCGGTGCGCCGCCGGCCGTACCGGGTTGTGCTCTTTGACGAAATCGAAAAGGCGCACACAGACGTCTTCAATATCCTGCTGCAGATTCTGGAAGACGGCCGGCTGACCGACGGGCACGGCCGGACGGTGGATTTCAAGAACACCGTGATCATTATGACCAGCAACCTCGGCAGCAAGTACCTGCAGCACCTGGACCCGCGCAACGCAGCCCAGTTCGAAATGGCGCGCGTGCAGGTCATGGACGAGGTCCGCAAGACGTTCCGGCCCGAGTTCCTCAACCGCATCGATGAGATCATTCTGTTCCACCCGCTCTCTCCGGAGCACATCAAGGAGATCGTCGATCTACAGGTGCGCGAGTTGCAGGGGCGTCTGGACGGACAGAAGATCCGCCTGGAAGTGACGGAAGGGGCGAAGGAGTACTTCGCGCGCGAGGGCTATAGCCCCGACTTTGGAGCTCGGCCGCTCCGACGATTGCTGCAGCGCGAGGTAGAAAATCGCCTGGCCAAGATGGTCCTGGCCGCAGAGATCCAGCCCGGACGGACCGCGATCGTGGACTACGTCAACGGCGCCGTGAAGATCACGGCGAAGGAGGCCGTCCGCGCCGCACGGTCCCGGTGATCCCCTCTCTTCCTCACGGTCGTCGCGAGCGGAGCGGCCGTGCGGGTACGGGCGATCGTCGCCCGCCGCATCATCGCACCTGTCGTTGGGGAATTTCCCCTGCATCAGCCTGATCCAGCGCAGTTCCCGGTTTGCGACGTACCTTTATAATAGGTGTATCTCTCCGAGAGTATAGGTGGCGGCATGGCGGTCCTTAAGCTGTACCTGGGGGACGTGGTCCAGACGCGCAAGACGCACCCCTGCGGCAGCGATCAATGGAAGATTGAGCGTTTGGGCGCCGATGTGGGCATTCGCTGCCTCGGATGCGGCCGCTACGTCCTCATGGAGCGCGTGAAACTGGAGCGCCGCATTCGGCGGTTTGTCAGCCGTCCCGACGAGGCCGCGGGTCCAACCGCCACCCCGGTGAGTAACGGTGCGTCCGGTGGGGCAGAGGCACAGTGAAATGAAAAAGTACAACCTCTATAGCTGGAGCGTGGGGGTCGCGGGCTGGGTCGTCCTGTTGCCCCTGCTCCTCGGGACGCCCCTTCCCCCCCTTCCTCGGCTGGCGGTTTTCGCCGCGCTGGCCGTGGCGTCCAAATGGTTGATGGTCCCCCTGCCGCGGGGGGGCTACGGGTCGGCAGGACTCGCCGTGGTCTCGGCCGGGTTGGTGCTTCTGGGGCCGGTGTACACGGCGTTAGTCATGAGCGTCGGCGTCGTGATTGGCAATGGCCTGTTCCACCGTCGGCCGTACCTGACGACGATCTTTAACAGCGGCCAGAACATTCTCGCCGTCCTGGCGGCGGGGCTCACCTTTTCGATTCTCGATTCCCGCCCCGGCCCACTCGAGCTACGCGGACCACTGTACACAGGACAAAGTGATCCCTTGCTCTTCGGGGCGTTTCTCGCCGCCGTCCTGACGTGCAACGTGACGAGCAATCTCCTCGTCAGTGGGCGCGTCGCGCGTCGGCGGGGTGTCCCCTGGCTGAGCGTCTTCAGCGGCAGTCTTGTCTGGGAGGCCGCGAACGACCTCGCCTTTGCCGCCCTGGGCCTGGTGCCCGCGCTCATCTACGCGAAGGCGTTGCCCGTTGAGGCGAGCGTCCTGACGATCCCGCTGGTCCTGATCGGTTACGTATTGATGCTGACGACGACCCGGGAGCAAGCGCACCGCGAACTGGAGGTCATCGAGCGGATCGGGCGGGCCTCCATCAGCCTGGACCTAGAGCACCTCTTCCAAACGATGTACGACAACATTCGGCAGCTGATGGCGGCAGACGTGTTCTATGTGGCGCTCTATGATGCCGCGAGCGACACCCTGACCTATGAGTTCTTGATGGATTCCGGGGACCGCTTTCCGCGACAGACCCAGGCGGTGACCGATGAGGTCCGGGCGATCCTCACCGGGCGGACGCCCCATCTCCTCCAGTTGACCTCCCGCGATCTGGCCACACCCGATCGCTTGCCGCGCCTCGGCCACACCGACCGGCGGAGCGCCTCGATGGTGTTTGTACCTCTCCTGCACGGCGAGCAGGTTCTGGGGTTGCTCTCCGCGCAGAGCTACGTCCAGAACGCCTACGGCCCGCGCGATGTCCATCTTATGGGCACCATTGCCGCTCAGGTTGCCGGTGCGATCGACAACGCCCGATTGCTGGAAACCAGCACGCGGAACGTCAAGCACCTCACCAGTCTGCAACGGATCGCCAATGCGATCGCGGGCAGCCTGAAGATGGAGGATGTGCTGGCCGCCATCATGGCCGGCGCCCATGAGGTGCTCGGGGCCGACCGCTGCGGCATTTATCTGGGAAACGAGAAACAGGGCCTGACGCACGCGTACGCGCATGGTCTCTCCCCTGAGATGACGGAAGCCATTCAGCGCCTCGTGGGGATGCCCCTCGCCAATCTGGCGTTCGATTTTGCTAAACCGGTGGTGGTCGAAGACGCCGAACACGACCCGCGTCTTGCCGCCATTTGGAAGATGGTGCCCAAGGACGAGGCCGCCACACTGGCCGATTCCTGGCAGAACACCAAGACGATGGCGTACCTGCCGCTGGTGTACCAAGGCACGATTATGGGCGCGCTGGTTTTCTACCATACCACCGTCCGGTCTTACAATGCCGAGGACATCCGATTGGCACAAGCGATCGCCGATCAGGCGGCGATCGCCGTCAAGAACACGACCCTGCTCACAGAAGCTCAGCAACACG
The DNA here is from genome assembly GCA_035300645.1 of bacterium. GTDB lineage: Bacteria > Sysuimicrobiota > Sysuimicrobiia > Sysuimicrobiales > Kaftiobacteriaceae > 13-1-40CM-64-14. The sequence goes on along the minus strand of DATGVF010000030.1, from coordinate 11,706 downwards.
CCGCAGAAGTCAACCTCATGAACCGGGTGCTGAGTACTGTGACCAGCACGATGGATATCGACAGCATGCTCCGCCGCATCGTGGAGGAGGTCTCCCAGAGGTTCGGGTACTCGCACGTCAGCATTCACCGTGTGGACGGCGACTTCGTGGTCCCCCAGGCGCAGGTGGGGTACCGGGAGATCCCTGATCGCCTCCCGCTCAGCAAGGGTGTGATTGGGCGTGTCGCCCGGACCGGGACGGCCGCGCTCGTCCCCGACGTAAGTCAGGACCGCGATTACATCGTGGCGGATCCCACCGTGCGCAGTGAGGCGGCCGTGCCGATCAGCGCAGACAACCGCGTGCTGGGCGTCCTCAACATCGAAACGGACAGCACCCGTCGGCTCGGGGAATCCGACCTGGCGGTGTTGCAGCCGCTGGCGGGCCAAATTGGGGTGGCGCTGCACAATGCCACGCTGTTTGCCGAAGCCCAGCGCTCGCGCGACGAGATCACCGTCCTCTACGAAGCGGCGAAGGCGATCAGCAGCACCCTGGAACTGGAGTCGGTGCTCAACAACCTCGTGCACGTGACCTGTCAGGCATTCGGGTACGAGCAGGGGGCGATTCTGTTGGTGGACGAACGCAGCGGGGACCTGGTGGTGGAGGCGACCTATGGGTACGCCCCGGGCACCCGCGGCTACCGCATTCCGGCCGGCAAAGGCATCACCGGCGCGGTGTACCGGACCGGCAAGCCTGAGAGCGTGGCGGACGTCCGGCGCGACGCGCGCTACATCGGCATCACCCAGCGCATCATCTCCGAGATTGCGGTCCCGTTGATCAGCGAGGGGCGGGTCAATGGGGTGTTCAACCTCGAGAGCACGCGGCGCGCAGCGTTTGGCCCCCGGGACTTGCGTATCCTCCAGGCCCTGGCGGGTTATGCCACGATCGCCATCGAGAACGCGCGGCTGTACGAGAAGACCAAGCAGATGGCGATCACCGACGGACTCACCGAACTCTATAACCACCGCTACCTGCACGAAACAATGGGGCGCACCCTGGAGCGGTGTCGGCGCGATGATCGACCGCTGTCGCTCATCATGTTGGAGATCGACAGTTTCAAGCGGTACAACGACACCTACGGGCACCAGCGTGGAGACGATGTCTTGCGCACCGTCGCGGAGCTGCTCCGCAAGGGAAGCCGCACGTCTGATCTCGTGGCGCGCTACGGCGGCGACGAGTTTATGATCGTGCTGCCGTACACCTCAAAGGAGACCGCCTCCGAGATCGCCGAGCGGTTGCGCCGCGCGGTCGAGGCGTATCCTTTCCTGCTCGGGGAAAACATCGTGTCCTCGGTCACGCTCAGCGTGGGCGTCGCCGCCAACCCCGATGACGGGGCGACGGTGGACGCGCTCGTCGACGCCGTGGACCGGGCGCAGTACACGGCCAAGCGTTCGGGCGGCAACAAAGTGAGCGTCGCCCACTCGGTCAAGGAGACCGCGACCGGCTAGCACACCTCTGTGGCCCTCACCGTTGGCATCGTCGGGCTCCCGAATGCGGGGAAATCGAGTCTCTTCAACGCGCTGAGTCGGGCAGGCGCGGCGGTCGCCAGCTATCCGTTCACCACGATTGAGCCGCACCACGGCGTTGCCCCCGTTCCGGATCCGCGCCTGGCCGCGGTTGCCTCCGTCACGCACCCCGACCGGACCATTCCCGCGACCGTGGACTTTGTCGACATCGCCGGATTAGTCCGCGGAGCCGCGCGTGGGGAGGGCTTGGGCAATCAGTTCCTCGCCCACATCCGGGAGGTCGATGCCCTCGCTCATGTGGTCCGCTGCTTTCCCGCACCCGATGTCCCGCATGTTGAGGGCGCGCTGGATCCGATCCGCGATCTTGAGATTGTGGAGACCGAGCTCGCGTTGTCGGATCTTGCGGTCGTGGAGCGCGAGCTGGAGCGCGTGCGCACGCGGGTCAAAGCGCATGATCCCTCCGCGCCGGGCGATGTCGCGGTGTTGGAAGAGGTCGCCAGCCATCTGCAACGAGGAATACCCGTGCGACACCTGCCGCGCGATGCGCACCGCGAGGCTCTTCTCCTCCCGCTGCGGTTACTGACCGCTAAGCCAGTTGTCTATGTCGCTAACGTCGACGATGCCGACCTCCCAGCGGCTTTGTCGGCCGCGTCGGTGGCCCAGTACGCGGACGCGCAGCACGCACCGCAGGTCGCCTTGTCAGCCAAGCTGGAGGCCGAAGCCGCCCAGCTGTCGGCTGGTGAGGCCGCAGAGTTCTTGCGTGCGTACGGCATTGCGGAGCCGGGGCTCCTCCGGCTGATCCGCCTGGCGTACGAGATGCTCGGGTTGGTGACCTTCTTCACGGCGGCCTCAAAGGAGGTCCGGGCGTGGCCCGTCCCCCGAGGTACGACGGCCCCGCGTGCGGCGGGAAAGATCCACACCGACATGGAGCGCGGGTTCATCCGCGCCGAAGTCATCGGCTGGGAGGTCCTGGTGCAAAGCGGGTCGCTCCTGACCGCCCGCGACCGCGGCCTCGTGCGGCTGGAGGGCAAGGACTACGTGGTCCAGGATGGCGATGTGATGCTCTTCCGCTTTGCCGTGTAGCCACTCGCGCTAGGTAAGCTGGAATTGTGAGACTCGGATCGCCCACTCCCCAACCCCATAGTTTGGTGCTATAATCGGCTGGCCCGTGGAGGGAATCCGCGGGATTTTGTTGTCTGCCCCCTTAGAAATCGGCCGCCCGCCTCGGCGGAGGCCTTGCGTGAAGCGAGTGGTATACTGGGGGCGTTCTCCGGAGGGAAGCAGTGCCCAGTTACGATTTGGTCTATATCGTTCGGCCTGATTTGGAGCCCGATGCCTTGAAGGCGGTCATTGACCGCATCGGTCAACGCATCGCAGACCGCGGTGGCAAGATCGACGCCACGGACGCGTGGGGGAAGCGGCGCCTGGCGCACGTGATCCGCAAGCAGCGGGAAGGCGTGTATGTGCAGACGCGCTTTACGATTGCCCCCGACCAGGTTGCGGAGCTCCGCCACCAGGTCGCTCTGAGTGAAGAGGTCCTGCGTAGCATGTTGACCATCGCTGTGGGTAAGCTGCCTTCGCCCGCCGCCCCGTCAGCAGCACCAGCGGTCGCCGCCGCAGCCGCCCCATCACCCGCACCAGGGGCCACCACCGCTGCTGCCCCCGCGAATCCCCCGGCACCCGCACCCTCTCCGCCCCCCGCTGCAGCCTCGAAACCGACGGAGGCGTAGAGCGGCGTGCTAAACCGGATCATCTTGATTGGCCGGCTGACGCGGGACCCTGAACTCCGCTACGTGCCAAGCGGCCAGCCGGTGGCGGGATTCACCTTGGCCGTCGATCGACCGTTTGTGAACCAGCAGGGCGAGCGCGCCACGGACTTCATTGATATCGTGGCGTGGAGGAAGCTGGCCGAACAGGTGACGCAGCATCTGAGCAAAGGTCGGCTCGTGGCCGTCGAAGGGCGGCTGCAAATCCGATCGTACGAAACGCAGGACGGACAGAAGCGCAAAGTGGCCGAGGTGGTGGCCGACGCTGTGCGGTTTCTCGATCGCAAGGGGACGACATCATCCCCCGAGCCCGCGTCCCCGGAGACCGCAGAGGTGGGGACGGAGGCCGCGGGGCCACAAGAGGACGTGCCCTTCTAATGAATCGCGAGATGGGGAGATAGTGCATGCCTGATCGTGACCGTCGTGGCAAGCAGCAGGGGAAGAAGGAGTGGCGCGGGCGCCGGCCCAAGCGACGCAACTGCACTTTTTGCGGTGAGAAGGCCACATTCATTGATTACAAGGACGTCAACCGGCTGCGGCGGTTCGTCACCGAACGCGGCAAGATTCTCCCCCGGCGGGTGTCCGGAAACTGTGCGCGGCACCAACGCGTCTTGGCGACCGCGGTCAAGCGGGCCCGAGAACTCGCCCTACTGCCCTATACCGCGGAATAACAAGCAGCGCGGCCACTGCGCTCGCCCTCTCGCGTTTGTTCGTGTTAGGTCAGACCTCGCTTTTACGCGTCGGCTGGTCCCACGTGCTAAGGTTGTCCTGAGGTGTCTGTGATGGCCCGGCCTGTACCTGTCCGTGGTTTGACTGAAGGTGCCGTGCTCGCTGTCGTCGTGGCCATACTGGCCCTCATGGCGACGTACATCCCCCTCGCTGGAGCAGCGGCATTTTTTCTGTGTCCGCTGCCCCTCACGGTCCTCACTGTCCGGCACGGCCTGCGGGTCGCGTTGCTCGCCGCGGCGGTCGCCACCGGCATCGGGACGATGGTCGGCGGCATTCTCATTGGGTCCAGCATCACCCTGGCATTTGCGCCCATCGGGCTCGCTATGGGCATTGGTATCCGGCGGGGCTTGTCGTCGACTGGGATTTGGCTGCTCACCGCGGCCGTTGCGGCGGTGTCCACGATTGCCAGTGCCCTCCTGGCACTATTTGGCATCGGGCAGGATCCTCGCCGCCTGTTAGCGCAAGTCGTCGAGGAATCCGTCCGCAACCAGCAGTCGGTCGTCCAGCTCTATGAGCGTCTGGGCATCTCCACAGCGGATGTGCGGCAGGCGGTCGCACAAACGGAGCAGCTGATGAGGCTGCTGCCGTGGTTGCTGCCATTCTTACTGATTGGCAGCGTGGCGATGATCGCCTACCTGAATCTCTTAGTGGGACGGCCAGTCCTGCGCCGCCTGCGCATGGACGTACCAGCCTTTCCTCCGCTGTCGACGTGGCGGGTCCCCTCGTGGTTTGTGTGGACGCTGCCCGTTGGAATGTTGTGCCTGATACTATCTGGGGCGGCTTGGCCGCCCCGCGCTATCCCGGAGGCGACGTTGCGGGTGTTGACGCCGGATCACGTCGCGGCGATAGTCGGGCAGGCGGTCGTCCGATATCCGCTACTTCAGGCGGCAGGGATGAATCTTGTGATGCTCGCCCAGGCGGTGTTCTCCCCTCTGGGGCTAATTACGGGATGGGTCTTGATGGAGCGCTACAATGTCACCCGTTGGTATCGTTGGTTCCTGATCTTCCTGGCAGTCACGTCGCCGATGCTCACTGTCGTTGCACTCCTGGTGGGGTTGGCCGATGCGACGTATGACCTGCGATCCCGATGGCGCCAGACGGCAGCCGCATCGCCAACACCCGCGAGCGATCTCGTGGGGAGGCGACCATGAAGGTTCTCCTGCTTGCGGATATCAAAGGGGTGGGCGAGCGCGGGACGGTCAAGGAAGTGAAGGATGGCTATGCTCGGAACTACCTCCTTCCGCGTGGGCTGGCCCTGGAAGCGACCGCAGGAAATCTTCAGGTGCAGCAGCGCCATCAGCAAGCCAATGAGCAGCGCGTGCAGCGCACACAAGAAGAGATGCGCACAGCGGTGGCTGCCTTGGCCCAGGCGGTCGTGGAACTGAGGGCCAAAGGGGGCGAAGGTGGGCGGTTGTTTGGCGCGGTCACCGCCGACGACATCGCCCAGGCTCTGTCGGCGCGAGGGTTTGCGATTACGAAGAAGCAGATCGAACTCAACGAGCCCATCAAGACCGCCGGGTTTTACACGGTGCCGGTGCGAGTAGGGCCGGGGGTCGTCGCGCGCGTCGACCTCAACGTGATTGCCACGCCATGACCACGCGTTCGGCCAAAGCCGTGCGGCAGGTCAATCCCACGGGGAAGGTTACTAGCCGGGAATCCCTCAAACGGAAGGCCGCCGCTCTTTTCGGCGTCCTCGGTAGCCTGCTGGGCCCCGAGCGTCTGGCGCGCCGCGCGGATAAGGTCGGGGCGCGGGTGTTGATGAACAGCCGACAAGTTGGGAGGCGTGTCCTCGCCCTTCAGCGGCTGATCTACGAAGACGCCGCGCTGTCCACCGTCCCCCGCGAGAGTGAGATTCCCGCCGTCTTAGACGACCTGCAAGAACGCGTGGCGGATCTCATGGCGCGGAAGACCGTGGAAGACGAACTCGACCGCCGCGTGGCCGATCGCATGCGCGAGCGGCAGGATGAATATTTGCGCGGGTTGCGCAAGCAGGTGCTGCAAGAAACCGGGGGACCTGAAACCGAGGTGACCCGGCGCAAGCTGGAAGAACTGCAGCAGCTTGAGCAGGTCCGCGTGGCGCGCACCGCACTCGAAGCGCTGCGGCCACACCGCCTGTCGCAGGTCGTGGGCCAGGAGCGGGCTGTGCGCTCCCTGCTGGCCAAGCTTGCCGTACCGGTTCCGCAGCACGTGATCCTGTACGGCCCGCCCGGCGTCGGCAAGACTACGGTGGCGCGCTTGGTTCTGGAGGAAGCGAAAAAATTGCCGGGCAGTCCATTTGGCCAAGCGGCGCCGTTTATCGAGGTCGACGGGTCCACCCTGCGGTGGGATTCCCGCGAGGCTACCAATCCGTTGCTGGGATCCGTGCACGATCCCATCTACCAAGGTACACGGCGGGAGTTCGCCGATCTGGGAATCCCTGAGCCCAAGCTCGGACTCGTCACCAAAGCGCACGGCGGGGTTCTATTTGTGGATGAGATCGGGGAGCTGGACGCTGTGCTCCAGGCCAAACTTTTGAAAGTGCTCGAGGATAAGCGGATCTACTTCGAATCGTCGTACTTCGACCCGGACAATCCCAGCTTGCCGGAGTACATTCGCAAGCTATTTGCCAGCGGGGCACCGGCAGACTTCCTTCTCATTGGGGCGACGACCAAAGAACCCGAAGAGATCAGTCCCACCCTGCGCTCGCGGTGTTCCGAGGTCTTCTTTGACCCCCTGTCGCAAGGAGACATTCAAAAGATTGTGCGGCAGGCCGCGCGGCGGCTGGGGGTGGAGACGGGCCCCGAGGTTCCGGGAGTGATCAGCGACTACACGATCGAAGGGCGCCGGGCCGTCAACATGTTGGCCGATGCCTATGGGGTGGCGTTGTACCGACGTCGTGGACGGGCGGGGCGGAACGCGTCGCACAGTCGGCACGCGCGTTCCTCGGGCGGAGGGAGGAAGCCGCGCATCATGGTGGCCGACCTTTTCGAGGTCATTCGATCGGGACGGCTGGCCGCCAGTACGCCCGTGAAGGCTTCCAGCGTCGCCGAGATCGGCAAAGTGTTCGCTTTGGGCGTCACCGCGTATGTGGGGTCGGTGATTGAGATCGAAGCCACGGCGTTTCCGGTGGGCAAGCGGCAGCGCGGGACGATCCGCTTTAATGAGACCGCCGGGACGATGGCCAAGGACTCCGTGTTCAACGCCGCCTCAGTCATCCGGAAAGTCACGGGTGTCGATGTCGGCAACTATGACATCCACGTCAACGTCATCGGTGGTGGGCTGATCGACGGTCCCAGTGCCGGTTTGGCCGTCGTGCTGGCAATGCTCAGCGCCGTGCAGCGCCAAGCTGTTCGTCAAGACGTGGCGATGACCGGCGAGGTTTCGATTCAAGGGAAGATCAAACAGGTAGGGGGGATTCCGGAAAAGATCTACGGCGCGCGCCAAGCCGGTATGCGCAAGGTGATCATCCCGGCCGAGAACAAGACGGACGTGCCCTCAGATGTGAAGGGAGTCACTGTGGTCTTGGCCTCCACCATTGAGGAAGTGATCCCTCATGTCATGGGGCAACCACAGAAGCGGCCCCCCCGAGCTTTCTAACGCCCCGTCATCCCGTTTCCCCAGGTTATCCCCAGCAATTTTCGCGTTGTATCCCCCGAAATTGGCCCTTTACCCACAAGGTAACCCACAGGCCGACTTATGAATTCTAAGCAGCTATCCAACCCGTGCGCCTTGACAGGCGTACATTTGTTCGCATATCATGCAACCACCAGCACCGAACGGAGGTTCGCTAAGTGTCGATTCCCACTTCCTCCATTGAACGGGTTCCCCCTCAGAACCTGGAGGCTGAGCAGGGGGTGCTCGGCTCGATGCTGCTGGACCGCGACGCCATCGCGCGCGTTGTGGAGCTCGTCCGTTCCATCGACTTCTACCGGGATGCCCACCGCCGCATTTACGACACCATTGCGGAACTGTTTGAGCGCGGGGAGCCCGTCGACCTCATCACCGTCACCGATCGTCTGCGCGATAAAGGGCAGCTGGATGACGTCGGAGGGGCGACCTATGTGACCGGGTTGCTCAACAGTGTCGCTACCGCTGCGAACGTGGAATACTACGCGCGCATCGTGCTTCAAAAGTCGATGCTGCGCCAGCTCATTTCGGCGGGGACCGAAATCGCCCACCTGGGGTTTGAGGGCGAGAATGACGTGGAACTGCTGGTTGACCGCGCGGAGAAGCTGGTCTTTGGCATCGCCAACCGGCGCTTGATTCAGGAGTTTCTGCCGATTCGGGAGATCCTCAAAGAGAGTTTTGAACGCATCGACCGCCGCTACCAAGACAAAGGGACCGTCACAGGAGTGGCAACGGGGTTCACGGATATCGACCAGCTCACCAGCGGCTTGCAGCCGGCCGACTTGGTCATCGTCGCCGCGCGGCCGGCGATGGGCAAGTGCTTGAAGTACGATGCAGAGATCGTGGATGCGCGCACTGGAGAAGTCTGCACGATCCAGGAGATCGTAAGCCGTAGGACAGCGCGGCTGTGGACGCTCGATGCGCAGGGGCAGTTACAGACGACGGCACCGTCGCAATTCGTCGATGACGGGATCAAGCCGGTGTACCGGGTGCGGACCGCTTCCGGACGCGAGGTGGAGACCACGCGATCGCACCCGTTTTTGACGCCGTCTGGGTGGAGACCACTTGCCGACGTGGCGGTGGGGGACCTGATCGCAGTACCCGCGCGTCTTGCGGTCTTCGGCGACAACGATTTGCCGGCCTATGAGGTGAAGTTGCTTGCCTATCTGTGCGCAGAGACGATGCCGACCTCACCGGGGCTCGCGCACGATTATGCCGACGCCGTTGCGGTTGGGGAAGCGATCCGCGCGGCCACCAAGCCGGCCCCGCATCCTGGAGATGAATCGGTGTCGCTGCCGGCGACTCCCTCTTACCATCCAATCCGGGGCGCGGCGGTGCCGGAAGCTGTGGGCATGTTATTGGCGCGCCATCGGGCGCTGGCCGGTCCGGCACACTCCCGCTCGATTCCTGGTCTTGTGTTTACATTACCCCGCGACAAGCTCGCACTCTTTCTCTCGCGGTTGCTGGCATGCACGGGGAGCGTCGAGACCGTACAGAGCGAGGAGAACACCGCGGAGATGCAGGTAGCCGTACGCTGCACGCTGCCGTCGCCGCGGATGGTTCGGCAGGTGCAACATCTGCTGCTGCGCTTTGGCGTCGCATCCACGGTCCAGGGAACCGCTCTTGCAGCCACGGGTGCGCACGCCCGCATGTTGTTGCGCGAAGTCGGAGTTATAGGGTGGGAGCGACTGCGGACCTGGGCGCGCCATGATCAGACCCAGTTGTTGGAGACTGCGGATATTCTGTGGGATCCGATCACGGCTATCGAGTATGCGGGCGACGTCCAAGTGTACGACCTTACGGTGCCCCAGACGCACAACTTCATTGCCAGCGACGTGTGCGTCCATAACACGACGTTCGCGCTGAATATCGCGCAGCATGCGGCAATTCATCATCAAGTCCCATGCGCCATCTTCAGTCTGGAGACGTCCAAAGAACAACTCGTGCAGCGCTTCCTGTGCGCAGAGGCGGAGGTCGACGGCAGTAAGTTGCGCACGGGGTTTCTGACCGACGCCGACTGGCCCAAATTAGCCCGGGCCATGGGCCGGCTGTCGGAAGCGCCGGTGTTCATCGACGACTCCGCCACCATCTCGGTCATCGAGATGCGCGCCAAGGCACGGAAACTTAAGGCGGAGCACGGCTTGGGGCTAATCGTCGTGGACTATCTCCAGATGATCCAATCCTACAAGCGCACGGAGAATCGGACCCAGGAAATCTCGGAGATCGCGCGCTCGCTGAAGTCGCTGGCCAAGGAACTCGACATCCCGCTGATCGCCATCTCGCAGCTATCTCGCGCAGTGGAAGTCACCGGGACGCGTCGGCCGCTGCTGTCTCACCTCCGAGAATGCGTGACCGGCGACACAGTCGTCTGGGATGCCGACACGGGACGGCGATGGACAGTTGGAGAACTGGCCGCTAAGAAAAGCTGGCCGCGGTTACTGTCGCTAGATTCCCGTGGCAGACTCGTCCCTGTTAGGCCGGCGAATGTTTTTGCGAAGGGCGAAAATGAGGTTTTCGAGGTGAGAACTAGCACGGGTAGACGGCTGAAAGCCACCGCTAATCATCCTGTCCTGACGCCTGAAGGCTGGAAGAAGATCCACGAACTACGTCCCGGGGCCCTTGTTGCTTCAGCTCGTCGACTGCCTGTGTTCAACCGGGTGCGGGCGACCGTAAGCGCGGATCGGGCCAAGCTCCTTGGTTATCTCATTGGGGATGGCAGTTATCAACGCCGTAAAAGCGTCTCATTTTGTAGCTCTGATCGCCTTACGTATGAAGATCGTGTAGCAATTGCTGGGGGCGAATTTGATATCGTTCCCAGACATCGAATGGTGAAAGGGATTCCCGTCGCAGATTTCGTTTCAGTCTATCCGAGCGCAGGTGGCGTAATGCGTGGCCGTCGTTTCGGGAATCCGCTTAAGTCGTGGCTTCGGGAACTGGGGGTAGAGGGGCAAATTTGCTATACGAAACGGTTCCCACACAAAATCTTCGATGAAGTTGATGATTCTGGTGCGCAAGCCTTGCTGCGGGCACTATTTTCGACCGATGGCTGTCTGACACGACGCAAGTATCAGAATGGGACCTTTCTTTGGTCGCTTCATTATGACACTGTAAGCCGTGGGCTCGCCGATGATGTTCGGGATCTGCTGCTGAGATTCGGAATCGTGGCGCAGATCAGTTCAGGATACAAGAGCAAGGTTGCGAGGGTGCCCATCTATCGGGTTTGCGTTGAGGACTCGCGCCATCTCGCGCGTTTCTGTGAGCAAATCGGTATAGCGGGAAGAAAGCAGTTTCTTGTCGACGAATGTGCCGCAGAACTTGCAACTCGGCGCTCCAAATCCCAAATTGATCGGTTACCTTTAGCTGCAACTCGAGCATTGTGGGCTCGGAAGGAGAGTCTGGGGCTATCATGGCGGGAGTTGGGCTTCAGACTTCAGACGGGGAAAACGCTGGACCGATCACGCGCTGCCATCTTAGCCGAACGCCTGAGGGCGCGCGACGTTCTGGAGCAGGCGACGGATGACATACTGTGGGATCGGCTAGTCGAAATCACACCAAAAGGTGTTAAGCCGGTTTTCGATCTGGTCATGCCTGGCACGCATAATTTCATCGGGGACGGAATCGCCTGTCACAACAGCGGAGAGCTCGAGCAAGTCGCTGATCTCGTTTTGTTTATCTACCGCGAAGACTACTACAACCCGGAGACCGAGAAGAAGAACATCGCCGAGCTGATCATCGCTAAGCACCGCAACGGTCCCATCGGGATGGTGGAGTTGTTCTTCCACAAGGAGCACAGCCGGTTCGGGAACCTGGAAAAACGGAGGGCTTAGCTCACTCCCGTTGGCCGTCCGCTGAGTGAAGGAGTCAGTCGCCGGTGCGAGCCAGTTCGTTCGCGACCGCGTTCATCAAAGGCGCAAGCGTCTCGTAATCAAAGGAGAACTTCGCGCCGGCCGCTTCAAACAAGCGTGGTAGGGGTCTAGATCCGCCTAACGCTAACGCGCGCCAGTAGCGCTCCACGGCCTCGCGGTGATTGCTGAGGCTGTGCACCCAGATCTGCAACGCACCGGTTTCGGCGATGCCGTACTCGATGTAATAGAAGGGGCTCA
>DATGVF010000029.1:0-2260 GCA_035300645.1 bacterium | reverse complement strand
CGCCCTGGACCAGGCGCCGCCGCTACAGGGCTGGCCGTTACCGAAAGAATTTACCGAGCTCCGACGGCAGATGGAGGCACGGCTGGGAAAACGGGGACGCCGGGAATACGTGCAACTGGGCCTTTATGCGGCCTATGCTCATTCTGGCAATAAACGAGAAAGGATATGCTCATGAACACCCCTCATGACACGATCGAGCACTTGGTCCAAGCCATCAACCGGGGCGATGTGAATGCGGCCGCGGCTCTCTATGAGCAAGAAGCGGTCATGGTCGCCCAGCCGGGCGCCTTGGCGGCCGGAGCCTCGGCACTGCGCCAGGCGCTGGCCGGATTCATCGCCCTGAAGCCGACGTTGACGATGGAGGCGCGCGAGGTGGTCCAGACGGGAGATCTTGCGCTGTATCTTTCGCGGTGGAACCTGCGCGGCACGGGGCCGGATGGGAAAGAGGTGCGCATGAACGGTTCCTCAACCGATGTCTTGCGGCGTCAATCGGACGGCCGGTGGCTCATCGTGATCGATAATCCTTGGGGCATCGCTCTTCTTGCGAAATAGATCCTTTGAAGACGTCCTTCTTTGCCGTGGGGCATTCCAACCGGACGCTAGAGTTCCTGGTGGGACTCGTGCTCGGGTATGAGATCGAGCGTTTGGTCGACGTCCGCACGGTGCCGCGCTCCCGGCACAATCCCCAGTTCAACCGCGACTCCCTGCCGCAGAACCTCCGTTCAGTAGGGATCGCCTACACGCTGTACCGGGGGGCAGAGCGGCGAAGAGGGGCGGGAAGGCGGCCGTGCCGAGAACGAAGGTTCCGTCAACTGGGCCTGTATGCCGCCTGTGCTCCACAGCCCGCTCAAAGAACGGGCCGCCCGCCCACAGGACCACCGGCGTCGCCGGCGGGAGCTGCCGCACACCAAAAGCCAAGCGGTCACTCCCATTGTTCCGGTACGGGCTCGCTACGCGCCGAGGAGGCCCGTGCTCTAGAGGTGACAGGCAGACGAGTAACCATCTGCGTGACCGGTTCTCGCAATTCCAGGGACCACAAGAGGTGATGCGGGCGCATCCTCGCGGCGCTCCCGCGGGATGCGCGGTGGTGTGTCACAGACGGTCACGACGCCGTGGGCTTCCCAAGCTGGAGGTCGGCGCGCAGCGCCGGTGGCAGATAGGTGGCAGGTCGTGCCGCTTCCTGCCACCATCTGCACCTTGCGACGCGCATCATTTCGGCCCGCTTGACCTCTTCAACACCCGCTCGAAGTGCAACGTGGGTTCTGCCTGATCAGAGAGTCAGCGCTTCGGACAGTCGCCTCATCGACGACGCTTGCAACTGCCGACGGGTCGTCATCATCATTGCTTTCGATGCTGGCCCGGTTTCTCCGCAGGCACCCAGGAGGTACATCCGCCTACCTCGACGGCCCGCCAAGCAGTTCCGGTCATCGCCCTGTGCACAATGCGTCACAGGTTCTGCAGAGTGGGTGCGTGACGAAGTCTTCCTCAACCCCTCCATATGCAGATCTCGATCCCTGGCACAGGCATTGCCGGACTCGGGCGGGATCATCCAGAACAAGGGCGAGGTCGAGCGCTGGTACACGGTCCGGGAGACACTGCGATTCTCTGCCACCGCCCCGAGGGAACAAGCCGTAACCTTCTATCGAGGGACGCATTGCCTCGGCGCCTCGTCCGCGTCCCAGCAGGAATCCGAGACGGATCGTCCTCCTTGCTGCCTCGACCGTGCGGTACTTGAAACGCTCCAGCACACTCACGCTTCACGCTGGCCTATCACATGCGTCTGTCACGCTGGCCTGGCACCACCCGCCTTTGCCTGGGGCGTGACGCGGTTCATAGGTTGAAGGGCCTTGGAGACCCTCGTCTCCCCGTCGAAAGGAGGGCAGATGAGGAAGTTTAAAGCACGTTCAGGGGGTGTGGGAGCCGCATCGCCAGGGGCGCGGGAGCGGGTGAGTAGGTCGCGGACACCGCTCAGACTGACGCGGAACCGAGTGGCCACGTGCCGCCTGGAGCCCTCACGGTTCTCGTTGGTGTGCACCACCCGGAGACGGCAATCACGTGCGGAGGGTCGCAGAGACAGCTCCGTGCAGGTAGGCTTCCCCTCCGCCTCTATCGTGGTGCATGCCAGCGCCAACCGCTATCCGCGCCCCCCGCGGCGTGCGCCCGACCGCCGTCGCCCTGCCCGGACGCGGCGCCCGGGGACACGTGGCGGCGCCACGGCCAGGCTACCCACCTGGTCCGTGTCACCTTGCCAGGGGTGCAC
>DATGVF010000028.1:0-4484 GCA_035300645.1 bacterium | reverse complement strand
GGGCGCTCAGCGCAAGTGCATGACGCTGAGCGCATCGGGTCCCATGAACGCGAAGATGACGATGGCGAGGAAGAACATCGGCGTGACAACCGCGTACACGAGGCTCAGCCTCTCGTAGCGAAGGTGCATGAAGTAGGCAATAATCAGCGCCGCCTTCATCAGCGCCATGGTCAATAGCAAGAAGACCAGTAGACCCCGGGGGACGTGAACTAGCACAGCCCCCAGTTCGAGCAGTGTGAGGATGAGCAGCCACAGCCACACCACGCTGTAGATCCGATACCCCTCGGAGTCTACCTGGGTGCGCGCGCCAGGTTCTCCAGAATGCGTCATGACCCTGATTCACTCCAGGCCGTGATAATGGTGCAAAAGGCCATCCGATATGACCGCGGTGCTAGATCAAGTATAGAAGGGTGAAGATGAACACCCAGACCAAATCGACGAAGTGCCAGTACAGACCTGCAATCTCGACGCTCTCGGGCTGAATACTCCGGCGTGCCCAGCGCAGCGTCGTCGCAAGCAAGTACAAGACCCCCACGAATACGTGCCCGCCGTGGAACCCCGTGGTGATAAAGAATGTGGCCGAGAACGGGGGCACCCCCCAGGGGTTCCCATTCAACCGAGCGCCCTCGCTGATGAAGTGTGTCCACTCATACGCCTGGCCGGAGAGAAAAAGCAATCCGCCCAGCACCGTCAGCAGCAGAAACCGGGTTGTCCGTCCATGATCTCCTCGCTTGGCCGCCGTCACGGCGACGGCCATCGTCGCACTGCTGCAGATGAGGATGAAGGTCATCGCCCCGACGAGGTAGAGGTTGAAGATCTGGGATTGGACGGGCCAGCGGCCCAGCGAGATCCGCACCACCCCGTAGCCGGCGAGCAGGCCTGCAAATGTCAGGGTGTCGGAGACCAAGAACAACCACATCATCAGCTTGGGCCAGCCAATAGCAAAGGGCGAGGTGCCGCCTCCCCACTCTGAACCCTGAACCCGCTGCTGGTCTAGCGCGCCGTGTGCCATCTGTGCCTCTGACGAATCGGAGAATTTCCTCTTCGCTGTTGTGGTCGCCCCACGAGGCGCGGGACGTCCATCGTCTCAGATCCCATACAGGATGAGGAACAGGTAGAGCCACAACCCGTCCAGGAAGTGCCAGTATGTCGCCACCGGATCGGCGACAGCGAGCGCCTCAGCACGCGTCGGGGCAGCTGGTGCTTTGGCTAGAGCAAAAATCAAGGCGCCGATGCCCCCGACAAGGTGGAGGCCATGGGCACCGGTCAGCAGATAGAAAAACGCACTGTGGGGGTTGGTCGCTATGAACACCCCCGATGCGGCGAGTTGCCTCCATGCCACGAGCTGCCCGCCCAAAAACACGAGCCCTAGCACGGTTGTAACCCCGAGCCATCGGCGCAGCGGCGCCCTCGTTCCCCGCTCTGCGGCCCGTCGGGCCGCTTCCATTGTCAGACTGCTGATCAGGAGAACGGCTGTGGTCAGCCAGAGCACGGGGGGAAGGAAAACCGCGGGCCAGTCCCCGGCGTTACGACGGACTAAGTACGTGCTGGTAAACGCGGCAAACAGGATCGTAATGGCGCCGACCAGGAGCCACACGCCTATGCGCGCAGGACTGACGGAGGGGACGGCACTCCCATCCCCCGAACCGCCCCCGCCCGGGCCACCTCCGGCAGGACGGCCCGGTTCGCGGGGCGTGCGGGGAAGCTCAAGGGTTGGTGTGGTCGTCGGCGGCATTTACACACGCTCCGAGGAGTCGCCCGCCGGATCATCCCCGGCGCCGCCGGCGACAGGGACAGCAGTCACGGGCGTGGTCTGAGGTACAAAGTCGTCTGGCGCCCCGGGCACACTGTAGTCATACGGCCAGCGATGCACGGTGGGAAGCTGTGCGCCCCAGTTCCCGTGCGGGGGTGGGGAGGGGGTCTGCCACTCCAGGGTGTTGGCGTGCCACGGGTTACTCTCGGCTTTCGGCCCGCGAAACAGACTGTACAAGAAGTTGTAGACGAAGATGATCTGGGCTATCCCCAGACCAAAGGCGGCGAGCGAAACAAATACATTCAACGGGTGCAACCCGTGCAAGAACTCGTACATCTGCGGGGAGTAGTAGCGACGCGGCTCGCCGGCAATCCCTATAAAGTGCATCGGGAAGAACGTGGCGTAGATCCCGACAAAGGTCAGCCAGAAGTGAATGCGGCCCAGCCGTTCGTTCATCATCCGACCGAACATTTTGGGGAACCAGTGGTACAAGCCCCCGAACAGCCCAAACAGTGCAGCGCTGGCCATCACAAAATGGAAGTGGGCGATGACAAAGAAGGTGTCATGCAGGTACGTGTCCACCGCTGGCGAGCCCAAGAAGATCCCGGTCAGGCCGCCGGTGATGAACAACGAGACGAACCCGATCGCGAACAGCATTGCGGAGGTAAACCGGATGCGGGCCCGCCACAAGGTGGCTATCCAGTTGAAGGTCTTCACCGCCGAGGGAATGGCGATCGCGAGCGTCGTGACCATGAAGGCCGATCCCACCAGGGGGTTCATACCGCTGACAAACATATGGTGTCCCCACACCAGAAAACTCAGGAACGCGATCGCGCCCAGAGACAAGACCATCGCCCCGTACCCGAAGATGGGCTTGCGGCCGTGCGTGGCCAGGATTTCCGACACGATGCCCATGGGGGGGAGGATGAGCACGTAGACCTCGGGGTGGCCCAGGAACCAAAACAGGTGCTGCCACAACAGGGGATTTCCGCCCTGGTGGGTGAGCAGTTGTCCGCCGACCACCAGGCCGGTGGGCACGAAGAAACTGGTGCCGGCGTGACGGTCGAACAGGAGCATCACTGCCGCAGCCAGTAGCACCGGGAACGCCAGGAGCATCAGGATGGCCGTGATGAACTGCGCCCAGGTGATCAGCGGCAGTCGGGTCATCAACATCCCGCGCGCCCGCATCTGCAGGATCGTGGTGATGTAATTCAGCGACCCGAACAAGAACGCGACAATCAAGATGGCGATGCTGATCAACCACAGGGACTGGCCCAGCCCGGATCCGGGCGCGGCAGCAGGGATCGCGCTTAGCGGAGGATACGAGGTCCAGCCGGCATTGGGCGCCCCACCCGCTACGAAGAAGGAGGCTAACAGGATGACGAGTGCAGGCGGGTACAGCCAGTACGACAGCATGTTGAGGAAAGGGAAGGCCATATCGCGTGCGCCGATGGTCAGCGGAATGAGGAAGTTGCCGAAGCCCCCCGACAGCGCCGTGGTCAGGACGAAGAAGATCATGATGGTCCCGTGCATGGTGACGACCGCCAAGTAGAAGTCCGGTTTCAGCACGCCGTCTGCGGTAAAGCCGCCGGGGAAGAGGAACTTGGCAATCCCCCACTGCGTGCCCGGCCACCCCTGCTGCATCCGAATGAGCATCGCCAGCGTGCCGCCGATCAAAGCCATGAACAGCGACGTCAGCAGGTACTGGATGCCGATGACCTTGTGATCCTGGCTGAAGATGTAGCGTCGGATCCACGAAAGTTTGTGATCTTCGTGTGTCGTTTCGTGCGCGACGGCCATCGTGCCCTCTCCTAGTGCGACTGCTGGGCGAGCCAGGTGTCAAACGCGTCTTGGGACTCGACTTTCACTTTGCCCCGCATAATATAATGCCCCACCCCGCACAGCTGCGCGCAGGCCAACTCATAGTCGCCTTCACGGGTCGGCGTGAACCAAATCTCAACCGTCATTCCCGGCACCGCGTCCTGCTTCACCCGGAATGCTGGAATGTAGAAACTGTGAATCACGTCCTTCGACCGGATCCGCACCCGCACCGGGCGCGATAGGACGAGA
The DNA here is from genome assembly GCA_035300645.1 of bacterium. Taxonomy (GTDB): domain Bacteria; phylum Sysuimicrobiota; class Sysuimicrobiia; order Sysuimicrobiales; family Kaftiobacteriaceae; genus 13-1-40CM-64-14. The sequence goes on along the minus strand of DATGVF010000028.1, from coordinate 661 downwards.
TGCAGGTCGCGTGTTACGATGTTGCTTTTGTTGACCGGGTCGGCGGGATCCAGTCCCATCGGGTTGTCCTTCACGGAGATGCGCGCGGGGTCGATCCGGGCAAACACTCCGTCTTTCCCCGGGTAGCGGAATAACCAGCCGAACTGCTCGCCCCGCGCTTCCACGACCATCGCATCAGGCGGGGGGGAACTGTGGATCTGGGCCCAGACCACCGATCCCATCGCGACCAGGGTGATCATCACCGCCGCGGGGATGAGCGTGTAGGTGAGTTCTAATGCCCGGTCGTCATGCCAGTAGGCTGCGCGACCGCTGCCGCGGTCCGCATACCGCCAGACGAACACCGCGATCACGAGGTGTGTCAGGACAAAGACGATACCGGTGACGACCAGCGTCGTGTTGAAGAGTCGATCGATCTCCACGCCATGCACAGATGCCACGGGCAGCATCCACCAGCGGCCCCGGGCGATGAGGAAACTGCCCACGCCGCCAATGACGATGAGGACAACAATCAGGGTGGCGAGCAATCGACCCACGCGGCGCTCGCGGGCAGGCGCTGGGATTTCGGCCATTCGGGTAAAGTCCCTCTGGGACGGACGTGCAGGTCCGACGTTGTTCCGGCAGCACTAATTGGCTTTTGGTGGGGAGGACTCCTGCGCTAGGA
>DATGVF010000027.1:0-49885 GCA_035300645.1 bacterium | reverse complement strand
CGCTACCTCCTGCACCACTCCGAGGCGCAGATCGTCATCGTCGAGGGCGAAGAGCAGCTCGACAAGGTGTTGGAAGTTCGCCCCGAGTTGCCGCACCTCCGCCAGATCGTGGTCATGGACCCGAAAGGGTTGCGATCGTTCAGCGACCCGATGGTTGTGATGTTCGGGGAATTCGTAGCGCACGGCCGCGCGCATGAACAGGTCCACCCCCAGGCGGTCGACGAGCGGCTGGGGGCGATCCGGCCCGATGATGTGGCGCTGCTGCTGTACACCTCAGGGACGACCGGACCACCGAAGGGCGCCATGCTGACCCACAGGAATCTGATCTGCGCGCAGGAGGCGAACCTGCATTACGTCTTTCCCGGTCGGCCGGACGACGAGCTCCTCTCGTACTTGCCGCTAGCGCACATCGCGGAACGGTCGCTGTCGATGTTCAGCGCCATCTACGCTGGGTACACGGTGAACTTTGCCGAGAGCTTGGAGGCCGTCCCGGTGAATCTGCGGGAAGTGCGTCCGACCATCTTCTTCGCGGTGCCGCGGATCTGGGAAAAGCTGTACGCAGGGGTCGTCCTGCGCGTTCGCGAGGCGGACTGGCCCAAGCGAGTGGCTTTTACTGCCTCCCTGTGGGTCGGTCGCCGGTACGCCCAGGCAGTCCTCGCTCACCGGCGGGTGCCTGTCTGGTTGCAGGCGGCCTATGCGCTCGCCCGCCGCACCGTGTTGCTCCCGTTGCGGCACCGGTTGGGGCTGGACCGGGTGCGGATCGCCTTGTGCTCAGCGGCTCCGGTGGCCCCGGACATCCTGTGGTTTTTCTGGAGCCTGGGGCTGCAGATGCGCGAAATCTACGCGCAGACGGAGTCGACCGCTGTGGCCACGGTGCATCCTTTTGGAGATGTACGGCTGGGGACACAGGGCAAGCCAGTCCCCGGGGTCGAGCTTGCCTTCGCCGATGACGGCGAGATATTACTGCGCGGGGGGAACATCTTCACGGGATATTTCAAAGATCCCGACCTTAGCGCCCGGACGCTCGTCGACGGCTGGTTACACACCGGAGATGTAGGACGAGTCGATGAGGACGGCAACCTCGTCCTCACCGACCGCAAGAAGGACATCTTCATCAATGCCTATGGGAAAAACATCGCCCCGCAGTACATTGAAAACAAGTTGAAGTTCAGCCCGTACATCAACGATGCCATCGTCATTGGGGATGGGCGCAAGTACCTGGTCGCCTTGATCGTTCTCGATGAGGAGTACGCGGCGAAATGGGCGCAGGACACGCGGGTGCCTTTTTCGACTTTTGCGGAACTAACAACCAGCCCTGCGGTCCGGCGTCTAATTGCCGCCGAGGTCGATGCGGTGAACCGCACGCTGTCGTCCCCTGAGCAGGTCAAGAAGTTCGCGTTGCTGCCCAAACGGCTGTACCCCGAAGACGGCGAGGTCACGCCGACCATGAAGGTCAAGCGCAAGGCCATCATGGAGAAATTCGGCGACGTCGTGACACAGCTCTATGCGGAGGCGTAGCGAAGCGCGCCGCATCCGCCGCGAGAATGTCGGCGGAGGTCCGGAACGTCTCTGAGCGTTTAGGCCCACCGTCGGCGCGACTTGTATCGTTGATAGCCTTTGACAGACGGTTCGCGGCCCACGCCCAGATAGAGCTCCTGCACGTTGGGGTTAGCGGCCAGATCTTCTGCAGTTCCCTCTAAGACCATCCGTCCGCTCTCCAGCACGTACCCATAGTGGGCGATGGACAATGCCATCCGAGCATTTTGCTCGACCAAGAGAATCGCCACGCCTGAAGCGTTCACCGCGGCGATCGTCTGAAAGATATCGTCCACGAGCAAGGGGGCCAGTCCCAGCGACGGTTCGTCGAGCATCAGCAGAGTCGGACGCATCAGCAACGCGCGGACGATGGCTAGCATCTGTTGCTCGCCACCCGATAGCGTTCCCGCGAGTTGCTGGCGTCGCGTCGGCAGCACGGGAAACAGCGCCGCCACACGCTTCAGGTCCTCCGGCTGCACGCCATGGGGGCGGGTGTAGGCGCCCAACTGGAGGTTCTCTTCGACGGTCAGTTCCGGGAAAATCCCCCGGCCTTCCAGCACATGGGCGATACCCAATCGGGCAATGTCCTCCGGCTCGAGCCCATTCAGGCGCCGTCCCGCAAACTCGATTGTCCCTTTCTCTGGCTGGCCGGAGATGAGGCCGCTGATCGTGCGCAGCAGCGTGGTTTTGCCCGCGCCGTTGCCGCCGAGGATCGCCACGATCTGTCCAGGAAGCACGGTCAACGACACACCGCGCAGCACTGTCAGCCGTCCGTAATACGCGGTCTCGACATTAACGGCCGTCAAGAGTGGTGCGCTCATGACGACTCCCTCGTGCCTCGCGCCGGCGGGGCGGTCGTGTCTTTGGTGCCCAGGTACGCGCGAATGACCTCAGGATGCCTCTGAATCTGCTCTGGCGTGCCCTGCGCGATCTTGACCCCGTGGTCGAGGACGGCGATCCAATCGGAGATCCCCATCACGAGTTTGAGATCGTGCTCGACCACCACGACGGTAATCCCCATCTCCTCGCGGAGATCTTTGATGCGGAACACCAGATCATCTTTCTCTTCGGCGGTCATCCCTGAGGACGGCTCATCCAGCAGGACCAGCTGCGGGTCAGTCGCGAGCGCGCGGCCCAGTTCCACTAGCCGTTGCCGGCCCAATGGCAGATCTCCGACCCGACGGTCACGGATCGCCTGCAACTCAAGAAAGTCGATGATCTGCTCGATGTGGGCGCGATGGGCGACTTCCTCCTGCCACCAGGCCGGGGTGGCTAAGGCAGCGCGGAATAGGCCGGTGTGGAAGTGCCGGTGGCGACCGAGCAACAGATTCTCGAGCACCGTCATGCGCGTGAACAGTTCGATGTTTTGGAAGGTCCGGGTGATCCCCCGCCAGGCGATGCGATCGGGGGATTGGCCGATGAGGTCCACACCAGCGAATCGGATGGACCCACGGTCGGGCCGGTACACTCCCGTGATGCAGTTGAACAGGGTGGTTTTGCCCGCGCCGTTAGGACCGATGAGCGAGATCAGCGCACCGCGGGGAACTTGAACGCTCACATCGGCCAGCGCAGCCACGCCCCCGAAGACGATGGACACAGCTTTGACGTCGAGGAGCGGGTCCACGTTCGCAGATTCGATTGTCCCGCCCAACTCTTCAGGTGCGCGCCTCCCCGCAGGAGGGCTCACGGGGAGGCAGGCCGATTCATTCTAGGGAGACGTGGAACTTAGAACCCCACTGGGTAGGCGATATCAGGCGTCAAGCGCTTGAATTGCCCTCCTTCAGTCTTCACGATGTAGATTCGCGTCACGCCGTGCCGTCGGTCAGGCCCAAAGGTCACGCCCCGCACCACGTCCCCGTCCCAGTTCTTAATCGTCTCCATTGCGGCGACAAACTTGTCCCGGGTGAGCGTAGGTCCGGTGCGGCGCAGGCCCTCGAGAAACGGTTCCACAAACGAGACGCCGGCCACGGCGTTGATGGGCGCGCGGGCCAGCGCGGGATTCCCCTTCGCGATGGTGGCCACGACCTCGTCGACCTTAGAGTCGGTGCCCGGCAGCGGGAAGTACGCGGCGAGGATGACGTCGTTCCAGGCCTCCCCCGCGAGGGCGAACATAGCCGGATCGGCCAATGCGGAGGTGGAGATCAGCCGGGGGCGGTACCCGATCTTGGCCATTTCCTTGACGACCTGAGCCGCAGCCGTCGGGGTGGAGTACAAGACGACGGCATCGGCTTTAGACTCCCGAAGCTTCACGGCGTGGCCACTATAGTCGCGATCCGTCACCTCATAGGGCACCGTCGCGACGATGCGGGTCTTCGTCGCGTCCGCGCCGCGCTTGACGCCCGTGAGTCCCTTCTTCCCGAACAAGTCGTTCTGGTAAAAGACGGCAAACGTGGTCATCCCCAACGTCTTCGCCGCATACTCCGTGAGGAGCCGTCCTTCGTCCGTATAGCTCACATAAGTCACGAACAGGTACTGCTTGCCTTTGAACCCCGTCCACATACTGGCGTCTGCGAGCGGATTGATCCAGATGACTTTCTTCTCCACCATGTAGTCGCGCACGGCAAAGGCGTTGGCTGACCCCAACAACCCGACGATGGCGAACACGCCGGTGCTTTCCACGAGTTCGCGGACATTGGCGACCGCCCGAGTCGGTTGGTACCCATCGTCCAGGGCTACGAGGCGAATCTTGCGTCCGTTGATGCCTCCTCCCTCGTTCGCCAGCTTAACGTACGCGTCCATGCCGCCAGTGACCGGTATACCCCAGAATGATGCCGGCCCTGTCAGGGGCTGCGACGTTCCAATGACCACTTCGGTCGGCGTCACACCGCGTTCTTGAGATTGGACGGAGGCGCTGAGCAGGAGCAGTACAACCAAGAGCGCACCTGCAACGCCTCGGCCTACGACCGTCATAGCTTCACCCCTTTGCTAATCTGAAGGTGCACGCTCAAAGTACGCGCCCAGAGCGTCGTTACCCTCTACTGCCTCGGTGGGGGTCTCGGGAATTACACCCGACGCTTGAATTCTCGGCCGAGTAACCCCTCAGGCCGCACGATCAGCACGGCGATTATGATCCCGAAGGCCAATGTGGTCTTAAACTGCACGGAGACATAGCCCCCGAACAGGGCCTCAAGTAAACCGAGCAGCAGGCCGCCGATCACGGCTCCAGGCATGCTGTCGATGCCGCCCAAGACCGCCGCGGAGAATCCCTTGAGAAAAGGGTCGAGCATCATGAAAGGGTCCAACAGTGCGGTCGGGGCCAGCAGAATTCCCGCCGCCGCCCCGAGCATCGCGGCGAGCCCCCAGGTCAGGACGAAGATACGCCGTGCTGGGATCCCCAGCACCTGAGCAGCGATCAGATGTTGGGAGACAGCCCGCATCGCCAGGCCGACCCGGGTGTGCTGGACGAGTCCGTACAACGCGGCCATGAGGGCCAGGGCGGCTGCGGTAGTACCCAGGCTGATCTGGCTGATGACCACGCCTCCGAGGTGGTACACCCGCGCATCGGACAGTGGAAACGGGAACGGCCGGACATCCGCGCCCCACAATTGGATGGCGACGCCGTTGAGTACCAGGGCGAATCCCAGGGTGATGATGACCCGGCCCAATAACGTCGCCTCCCGGGCGGGCCGTAGGATGAGGAAGTAAAATCCGGCGCCAATGACCACCGCCGCAGCGAACGTAGCGACCACTGCAACCCCAAACGGCACTCGCAATTGGGTGAGAAACGTATAGCAGATGAACGTGGCAAACGTCGCGAGGTCGCCGTGCGCAAAGTTGAGGACACGCGATGTCCGGTAGAGCAGTACGATGCCCAACGCCACCAGCGCGTAGAGGCTCCCGGTGGCAAGCCCCACGACGCCGTACTGCGCCAACAGCTCCATGCTAGATCGCGCGCCGCTCGCTCGTCGCCGGGCGGCCGACGGGGGCGGGAGATCCGCCGCGTACACGGATCAGAACGGCCATGCCTTGAACCACAGCCTGATTTTCATCCAGCGGCCGAAGAGCCCCAGGGGGTCAACGGCCATCACGAAGATGAGGATGCTGCCGTAGATGATCGGCAGCCACGACCTCGTCTGAGCCAGCTGCTGGGGGAGTAGGGTCAGTAAGGCCGCGCCCAACACGGCCCCCGGGATGGTGCCGAGGCCGCCCACGACGATCATGCTGAAGTAATAGATAGATTCTGACAGCGTGAACAACTGAGGTTCCAAGAATCCCAGGATGAGCGCGAGGAGGGCGCCGCCCACGCCAGCGTAGAAGGCGCTGAGCGCAAAGGCCAGCGTCTTGTAGGTGGTGAGATTCACCCCCATGACTTCAGCCGCGATGTCGCTGTCGCGCATGGCGACGAGGGCCCGGCCGACATAAGACCGCAGCAGGTTGTAGGCGACCCAGACTAATAGCGCCAGGGTCCCCATCGCCACGTAGTAGATGTGGCGATCGGTCAGTTGCCATGAGCCCAGCGTGAGCTTGGGCAAGAACAGACCGTTGCGGCCTCCAGACAGTTGTTCCCAGTTGCTCAGCACTTGCTGGACCGCGATCCCAAACCCGAGGGTAGCGATTGTGAGATAGGGTCCGGTGAGCCGGAGGGCAGGCAACCCCACGAGATATCCGAAGGCGGCTGCGGTGATTCCACCGCCCACGATGGCCGCCGGCCAGAAGAGGTGTAGTTTGGCTGCGAGAAGACCGGCGGCGTATGCACCGATGGCGACAAAGCCCGCGTGGCCGAGAGAAATCAATCCCGCCGTGCCGACCAGGAGGCTTAACCCGACCGCGATGACGGCGTAGGCGGCCACCACAGACGCGGTATAGATGAGGTAGCCTGACGCCCCCACAGGCAACAGGACCAAGGCGGCGACCAACACGCCGAGGGCCACCCGTCCGCCTGTGCTGCGCACGAGGACGAGATCGTCGGCGTAGCGCTCCTGCAAGTCCATGTCGCCCAGACTGTTCCCGCGCTGTCTAGACGCCTCCTGCGCATTGCGCCAGACTGCGTGGGGCTCGCGAATGGAGTCCCAGCCGGTGGCCCTGGAGGAATGGGAGCCCCTCAAATAACCCGCTTGACACCCACGCCAGACGAATCGAGGATGACGACCCGGTCAGCCCGGCACCACGGGGGTCTTGCGCGCCGGGATCTTCGCCAGCACCGACTCATCGATATTCAGATGCGCCCGCACAAGCGCGTGGGGAGTAAACGCCAACCACTGCGCCAGCGAGACGTCGGCGAAGTGGTCGCTTCGGAAGATCTCGAGAAACCGCAGCGTCGCCTTGCCGATGTTCTCGATGTAATGGCCCATCGGGAATGGCACGGCGCCGACATCGCCCGCCTGGAAATTAAAGGTGCGGGCGTTGTTCACCGAGGCGAACACCGTCATCCGTGCCTCGCCCGAGATGTAGAACTGCCACTCGTCCACGTTTGTGTGCCAGTGCAGCTCGCGCATGCCGCCGGGTTCAACTTCGACGAGCGCGGCGGCGATCGTCTTCGAGGCTGGGAACACGGATGAGTCCGCGACGCGGACGGTGCCGCCCTTCATGCGCATGGGCTCCTGGGCCAACATCCGGTAGCTGAAGGACAGGGGCACCGGCCCGGCGCCGGCGACGCGGTCTGCGGCGAGCGGACCAGGGACGTCTGCCTGAAAGATCCAGAGTTCTTTCTCTGGGATGTGCGCGAACGCGCTCTCGGGCACGCCGAAATTCTTGGCGAGCACATCTTTCGGGGTGTGGGCGAGCCAGTCGGTCAGCAGGAAGGTCTCTTCCTCCGAGAAGTTGCCGTCGTCGAAGACGAGCAAGAACTCGCAGCCGTCCCCTGCCAGTCCCTGGATCGAGTGCGGGATGCCCGCTCCGAAGTACCAGAGGTCGCCTTCGCCCACATCGTCTTGGAAGGCGCGACCCCCTTGGTCGATGGCGGTGATCCGGGCCCGGCCCTTGAGCATGTACGCCCACTCGGCCGCCTTATGCCAGTGCAATTCCCGGACGCCCCCAGCCTTGAGCCGCATGCTGACACCGGCGATCTGGGTGGAGATGGGCAACTCGCGCGTCGTCGTCTGACGCCCCCAGCCGCCGGGGGCCAAGTGCATGTGGCTGTCGGCGAAGGACCATCTCAGGTTTGGCACCGTCCCATGGTCCTGCCGCGGCGGTGCCAGCGTGTCTGGGTTCTGGGCCTCGCGGGCGGGGTTCGACGGGCCAATGATGGGCGCGCCCAGGTTGCCGCTGATCGGCTGAGGCGTATTAGTAGATCCGCGTGCTGTGTGCTCGCTAGTCATCGAGAGTCCTCCGGTTTGAGAATCACGAGGCTACTGCGCTCTGTGTGTGGGTCCTTACGTGGTCTCAAGCGGGGTTCCTGTACTAACGTTTGTCCTCCTCCCGTGAGCAATGGTGGCCCCCCGGCCCTCCCCGCCGACCTAGATTCCGTGTACGGTGGACAATATAGGGGGACACCTTGATGGAGAGCGCATCAATCTCAAAGTACTTGGGACCACACGCTCGGCGGCTGAGTTACTACTGGGTCCACACGTCGGCGCCCGCTGCACGGACCTATGAAGCTGCCCTGAGAGTTTCATTGCGCGATGTTCGGGTTGTGAGGACGCTCTTCGGCCTGCGCAGGATCCCTTATCGCAGGGAGATGACAGTGCGGGAGTTCTTCAGCACCGGGAGTTTTCGCATCCTAGGGGAGGACCCGCCGCGCGAGATCGTGTTCGCCATAGAACGGACTGCGATGCGCGCGATGGGAAACTTCCGAGTCATGCCGACGCCGTCTGGGTCAGTGCTCAGCACGGAAACGTGGGTCGAAACGGCCACTCCCCAGGCAGACCGGGCCTTCCGCCTGTACTGGGCCGTCATCGCCCCCTTCTCCGGCGTGATTCGGCGGGTGCTCCTCGACGCGGCGAAGCGTCGGGCGGAAAGCTAGCGTCAGGCGCTATTGACGGCGCAGAGTTTGTAGCTTCGCCTGCTGCTCCGGGGTTAGCGAGTTTTTGACCCGGATGAGCAAGGCCAGCTGCGTCCGCTTGATCTCTCGTTCAAGCCCCACAATTTTGTCCAGCTGGGTTAACGTGCGCTGCTCGTCGATTCGCCCCTGCTTGACGAGAGAGGCCATGGTTTCCATCTCATTTTGCAGTTGCCACTGCACTTCGGTGAACCGCGCCTGGGCATTCTGGATTTCCCCTCTGATCAAATTCCGCTGCTCCTCGGTGAGCTCGAGGGCCTGCTGGTGCTGCATGACGAGCTCAGGGGGGAACAGATTCTCGCCTAAGGGATCGACGGGCGGGCGCATCATGCGCGGCTGCGCCGAGAGCGACGTCCCTCCCAGTAAGACGAGCACTATGAGCATCAACAATCCGGACTTGACCATGGAGATCACCTCGTCCTTTTCTAGTCTCTCGTACCCTCGGTGCTCATTGTCAGTGGCGTACCGAGTTGGGGCGTCTTGTTCAACAGTTCCTCGCCAAATAGGTGCAGGAGCTCGGCTGTGGGGGGCTGCCACTGCCACAGCTGGGTCGTGGGTGTCCCGCGCGGCGCGAACGGGGCACTCCAGACGATCACCAACAGGGCCGCGATCGTCATCGCCGCAACGGTCGCTGGCAGGGCCCACTGTCGCCTGTGCCTGCCCGGCTTTCTGGCAGCCCTGTCTAGTAGGTGGTGCGCAGGCGGCGTGTGCCGTGCGTCGTCGGAGCGCAGCTCACGAAACCACGTCGTGAATGGCGCGTCGTGGGGATCGCGATCCATCAGACACCTCTGTTTCCTCCAGCCGTTGCCGGAGTCGTTTCTTCCCCCGTTCGTAATGCACTCGAGCCGTCCCGAGTGACACCCCGATTACTGCTGCGGCCTCGCGCACGCTCATCTCCTCGTAGAACACCAGGTGCAACGCCTGCCGCTGCCGGTCCGGCAGGGTGGCCAGTGCCTCCCGGAGGCGCGCCAGCCGTTGTGTGCGCTCGAAAACTTCTTCGGCACTCTCATCGACTGCCAAGGGGGCGTCTTCTGCTTGGAGCGTGAGATGGCGTGCGTGAAACAGGTGATAGCGCCAGGCGCCCGCTGCCGTCTTCCGAATGACCGCGAAGAGCCACGTCTTGAAGGTGGATCGTCCATCATATCGGGCGCGGCCTTCCAACACCTTGACGTAAACTGTCTGCAGCACATCGTCGGCCCGAGCCCGGTCGTGTGCGCAGCAAGCCAGGGCCCACCCATAGCTCGCGCTGTGGTAGCGTTCCAGCTCCTGCCGGAGATTCACAGTCGCCGCCTACCCCCTCTGACGCTGATCATGAGGGTCTCACCTACTTAGTCGGTTCTCCCCGCGTTCTATATGACACAGTCTGCCCGTTCTGGGGGGATTTTTGCACGCGAAAATCTACAACTACTGCGGAAATTGGCCCGCGTCGAGGGAGCAGTCTCGCTTCCTGGGCGTGTGGTATGATAACGGATGGCGAACATGCGCTTGATGTAGTTGAGGAGTCGGGCCTCTGGCGGAGTGGCACCGGAGGCCCATCTTGTCGAGAAAGTAGGAAGGCACGCGGTGATCACCAACCATCTGAAACTCCTCGTCGGTGGCGTGCAGCTCCGTGACGGCGTCGTCACCGTCACCGACGTCCTCGGTCGAATCCTCACTCGGGCTGGACTATATGTTCTGGCTATGGAACGCGGCTACGCGTCCACGATCTACGGCGCGCACCAGTACGATCCGATGGTCATCGCCGATCAACCTCCCATCTCCTGGGGAGATCCTGCGGTCGATATCCTCGTGGCGCTGGATTATGACAGCAACCCCGACGCGTCCCAGCAACCGAACCGCGATACCGTCCTGCGGCACGAATCGCACCTTAAAGATGGCGGGGTGCTGGTCTACGACAGTAGCACCGGAGAGATTCCCACCGAGACACTAGAACGGCGCGGGATCAAGGTCTTCCCTCTCCCTGCCCGCAACGTCGCCCGCGACGAGCTGAAGCTCGATGTAGTCAAGAACATGGTCGCCGTGGGCGCGCTGTTTCGCATCCTAGAGTTTGACCGCGATGTGTCTTTATTGCGCAAGTTGGTGGAAGAGCGGTTCATGCGCAAAGGGCAAAAGGTCATCGACACTAACCTGCAAGCGGCCCAGCGAGGTCGCGAAGTGGTGGAGACCGTCTTAAAGGCCCGAGGGTGGACTGGGACCGGGTACCACTTGGAACCCCGCCCGCTCACAGAGCCGCGGTTGTTGATTTCCGGCAACGAAGCACTGTCGATCGGTGCCATCCAAGGCGGCTGCCGGTACTACGCGGGCTATCCGATTACCCCCGCCTCGGCCATCCTGGAGTTTCTGGAAGAGCACCTGCCCAAGTATGGCGGTCGGGCCATGCAGGGGCAGAACGAGCGCGAATCTATCCGCGCTGCCTTGGGCGCGGCGGTCGCGGGTGTGCGGGCCATGGTCGGGACCTCAGGGCCAGGGCTGTCGTTGAAGGTCGAGGAGTTCGGTGTGTCGGGCATGGCGGAAGTCCCGATCGTCATCGTGGATACGCAGAGGGCCGGGCCCTCGACGGGGATGCCGACCAAGAGCGAGCAGGCGGATCTATCGTTGGTCGTCTTCGGCGGGCACGGCGAGATCCCGCGGATCGTGCTGGCGCCCTCCACGCAGGAAGAGTGCTACACGATGATGATCGACGCCCACAACCTCGCCGATAAGTACCAGTGCCCTGTCTTCTTTCTCACCGATCTGAACCTCTCTGAGGGTCGCAAGGTCGTCCCCGAAGCCGTGTTTACCCAGACCGCCCCGCGCGTCGATCGAGGAACTCTGGTCCGCGAAGAGGATCTGCGTAAGGACGGGGCCTACAAGCGCTTCGCGCTGACCCCGTCGGGGATTTCACCGCGCTTAGTGCCCGGGACGCTCGGGGGTATCTTCAAGGTAACTGGATCCGAGCACGATGAGCGGGGGTTTGTGAGCACCGACCCTGCGATCCGCAAGGCGATGATGGAGAAACGCGCCCGCAAAATGGAGACGTATCTGCGCGAGGACGCGAAGCCGCCCCAAGTGTTCGGCACCCCTGACGGCAAGCCGGTCCTGGTGGGATGGGGGAGCACCCGGCCGGTCCTGCTGGATGCTCAGCAGAGGCTGCGTGCACAGAAGGTTGACGCCGCGGTCGTTCACTTTACCCACCTGTGGCCCTTCCCCACCGATGTGGCCAAGAAGGTGCTGGGGCGGGCCTCCGTGATCATTGCGGTCGAGCAGAACTTCTCCGGGCAGTTCGCCGACGTCATCCAATCCCAGTCCCTCCTGCCCGTACGGCGGATCGTCAAGTACAATGGACTGCCGATCTACGCGTCCGATGTGGTCGGCGGAGTCAAGCAGATTCTTCTCGACGGCATCACGCACGTGCGCGTGGGAACGGAAGCTCCTGCCCCCGTGCGAGTGTCGGAAGGCGACTAGAAGAGCGATGTCGAGGCGACCGTAAGTGAGTGACTCAAATATCGCCAAGTCTAACGGCGAGCCCACCGTCCGGGCGGCGCAGAAACCATCGGCCAAATTGTGGGACGAGAACGCCACGCCCCGGCACCGGATCCAGTGGTGTCCGGGGTGCGGAGACTTTGGTGTTCTCGCTGCGCTGAAGATGGCCCTCACCAAGCAGGAGGTGACGCCAGCGAACCTCCTGATGGTGGGAGGGATCGGCTGCTCCGGCCAGATCCGGAATTACTTAAATGGAAACGCTTTCCACGGGACTCATGGCGGTGCTTTGGCCTACGCGTTGGGCGCGAAGATGTCCCGGCCGGATCTGACGGTGATCGCGCTTGCCGGCGATGGCGATACGTTTGCGATCGGCGTCGAGAACTTTGTCCACATCTGCCGGCGCGACCCGGGCGTGATGCTGGTGATCATGGACAACGGGGTGTACGGGTTGACGAAGGGACAGCACTCCCCCACCCACGGCCGCGGCATGGATATCAAAGAGTGGTCGGAAGAATCTCCGCCGCCGTTTTCGCCGCTCCGGCTGGCGCTGACCGCCGGCGCCACGTTTGTGTCGCAGTCCTTCAGCGGCGACCCCAAACACGCCTCGGAGATCTACGTCCAAGCGTTGCAGCACAAGGGGTTTGCGATGGTGAACGACTTCTCCCCGTGTGTAACGTACAACAAGTTCAACACGTACGACTGGTATCGGGAGCACGGCGAGGAGATCCCCGCCTCTCACGACCCCGCCAATTTGGACGCAGCCTGGGAGCTACTGAACGACTTCGACCGCCGCGGGCGGCTGCCGCTGGGCGTGGTCTACCGGAACCCGCGCGCGAAGAAGTCCGTCAACCGATTGCCGCTGTGGCCCGAGGAACTGCAGGGGGCTGATGTGCGTCCCTTGTTGCAGTTGTTCCGCTAGCGCGTGACGCTGCGGGCTTGTCTCATCTTCGGAACAGTCCACTGGAGAGGTCGGTCTCCGACGGCCGACAGAGAGGGTGGGGGCGAATGAAACTGGGATGGGTCCTGCTCGGTGTGTGGTTGGTGTTGTACGGGTTGACCGGCCTCGTGAACATCAACATTCCTTCGCGTCACGAAATCATGGGGATCTTATCCTTGCTGGCCGGGCTGTTCATCCTCCTCAACCGCTAGTAGCACACCAGCCCCGCGCGGACGGTCGAGTCTTGCGTTAGCCCCTCACCGGCGACGTGGGTTCGACCAACTTCCGGCGGAGAATTTTCCCCACCATCGATTTGGGGAGCTCGCGGCGAAATTCCACAGTTCGCGGGACTTTGTGCGGAGCGAGCTGCCGCTTGCAGTGAGCGATGAGATCGTCGACCGTCGCGTGCTGCCCGTCCCGGAGTACCACGAACGCCTTGGCCACTTCCCCTTTGTACGGATCGGGTATCCCCGCCACCGCTGCTTCGAACACCGCCGGGTGTGCATAGAGGACTTCCTCGACCTCGCGGGGGTAGACGTTTAATCCCCCGGTGATGATGAGGTCCTTTTTCCGCTCCACGATGTAGAAGAAACCCTCCTCATCCATCTTGGCCATGTCACCCGTGAAGAGCCATCCTCCGCGGAGGGCCTGCGCCGTTTCCTCAGGCTGGTGCCAGTAGCCCTGCATGACCTGCGGACCACGGACGCAGAGTTCGCCCACTTCGCCCGGCGGCAGCGCCCGCTCACCCGTGTCGTCGACGATGCGCGCGTCGGTATCGGGGAAGGGGATGCCGATGCTCCCCGTCTTCCGAGTGCCCTCGAGCGGGTTGGCGTGCGTCACAGGGGATGCCTCGGTCAACCCATACCCTTCTACCAACCGTCCGCCGGTGAGGGCTTCGAACCGGGTCTGGACTTCGCGGGGGAGCGGTGCTGCTCCACTCACGCAGGCTCTGATTGAGCGCAGATCGTAGCGCGCCACCTGCGGGTGGGACGCGATCGCCGTGTAGATGGTGGGGACGCCCGGCAGCAGCTGCGGTCGATACTTAGCGATCGCCTGCAAAAGCGTGTCGATCTGAAACCGCGGGATGAGCACCGTCGCAAGCCCGGTCGCGACGGCGAGGTTCATCACCGATGTCATTCCATAGGAGTGAAAAAACGGCAGGAGGCCCAGCACGACGTCGCGACCTGGCTGCAGGTGGGGGAACCACGCGCGCGATTGCTGGATGTTGCTCACCACGTTTCGATGAGAGAGCACCGCTCCTTTGGGGATCCCGGTGGTCCCGCCGGTATACAGCAGCACGGCCGGTTGGTCGGGATCGACCGGGATATCCCGCTGCGTGGGCGGGGTCTGTAGCAGGCCCTGAAACGTGGGCACGTCGCGGGGAATTCGCACCACGTGCCCTTCGCGGTACGCCTTCAGTGGGTACAGCCACCGCAGCAGCGGCGGGAAGTAGGCGTTGATCGGGGTGACCACAATGTCGCGCACCTGTGTCTTGGGACGCACGGCTGCGAGCCGAGGATAGAAGAGATCTAAAGTAATTGCGACCTCGGTCCCACTGTCGACCAGTTGGTGCTCGAGTTCCCGCTCTGTGTACAGGGGATTGAACGGGACGACGATGGCGCCGGTTTTGAGCGTGCCATAGTAGGCGATGAGAAACTGCGGGCAGTTGGGCAAGTGCAGCGACACTCGGTCGCCGGGGCGGACACCGAGCCGGACGAGGCCCGCGGCGAACCTGTCAACTAGAGTCTGCAGCATGCGGTAGGACATCTGAGCCCCGAAGAAGATTGCCGCAGGGCGGTCGCCGAACCGCACCGCTGTCTCATCTAGGAAATTCGGCACGGGGACGTGGGCGTAGGTCAGCGTGTGGGGCACGCCCGGATCATAGAAGCGTAGCCAGGGCCGCGTAAGCGTCGTGGTCGCATCCATCAATGACTCCCGCTTCTCATTGGCACACGTCGAGGCAGGAGGCGCGCGGCCGGCAGCCGTCAGCAGACATATCGTCCATGCTGGAGCAAATGGCCCGCGATCATTCGCCGCAGGGCAACGGTATTCTTCGGCGTGTAGCGCAAAAAGCGCCGGAGCCCTGCTAACTGGGTGCGCAGAGTGTCGCCCTCGTCGACCGCCGCCAGCACGGATCGGGCCGCCGCTTCGATCCGGGGCATGGCGTCTGAGATGTAGACCTGCGCCATGGCGATCTTGAGTGCGGCCGGGGACGCTCCCTCGCGGTCGACCGCGCGGCGCGCCCGCAGCAGCAGGCTTTCCATGGCGAATGTCTCGATGACCAGATCGGCAATGCCCGCGAGGACCTCTTGCTGCTCGTCGATGCTGTCGAGGTACTTCTGGACGGCGACACCGGCGGCGAAGAGAACGGCCTTCTTCGCCAACGTGACCGCCATTTGCTCGTCGGCGAGGACGCCTGAGCCAGGGGCGGTGACTACGGGCGACGTGAGTTCGCGGACCACTTGTTGCGCGGCGGGAATGAGCGCGAGGCGGCCCCGCTGCGCCCGGCGCAGCAGCATCCCCGCGGTCAGCAGACGGTTGATCTCATTGGTGCCTTCAAAAAGGCGATTGATGCGACTATCCCGGTATGCGCCTGCCGCCGGGTAGTCCTCGATGAACCCATAGCCCCCGTACACCTGTACCATTTCATCTGCGACGTAGTCGAGCACTTCGGAGGCGAAGACCTTGTTGATCGCACACTCGATCGCGTACTCTTCCAGCGCCTTCATCGCTGCGGCCGGATCCCCGTGCACGCCGTGCAGAGCGCCTTCGACCAGTCCACCTGTGCGATACGCCATGCTCTCAGCCGCGTACAGACGGATGGCCATCTCCGCGAGCTTGGCTTTGATGAGGCCGAATTCGCCGAGAGCCCGGCCAAACTGGTGGCGTTCCTGCGCGTAGCCGATGGCGAGGCGCAGCGCCTGTTTGCCTGCCCCCACGCAGCCGGTGGCGAGCCGGAAGCGGCCCATGTTCAAGATGTTCACGGCCACCTTGAAGCCCTGGCCAATCTCGCCTAGGACGTTGTCCGCGGGGACTTTCGCCTGCTCGAGAAACACAGAGGCGGTAGAGGAGCCGCGGATCCCCATCTTGTGCTCCTCTTCGCCGACTGTGACTCCCTCGGTTGTGCGCTCCACGATGAAACAGGTGTGCTTGTCCCCATCGACCTTGGCAAAGACGTTGAAGAGATCGGCGAAGGCTGCATTGCTGATGAACTGTTTGGCCCCGGTGAGCACGAAGTGACGGCCGTCAGGGGTGCGCGTGGCAGTCGCGCGGATGGCCATTGCATCCGACCCTGCGGTGGGCTCCGTGAGCGCGTAGGCACCAATGAGATCCCCCCGCACCATCGGCGGCAGGTACTTGGCGCGCTGGGCGGGAGTCCCGAAGAACACGATCGGCTCCATCCCGATCCCCACATGCGCTCCGTAGGAGACGCTGAACGAGCCGATCGCGAGTTCTTCGGCGGCCACCAAGGACGTGATCATGTCCAGCTCCGACCCGCCATATGTGGTGGGCACGCCGATCCCGAGGAAGCCCAACTCTCCGAGTTTGTGAATGAGCTCGCGGGTCAGAGCCCAGTCCTTTCCCTCGAGGCGCTTGTGATGGGGACGTATCTCCCGTTCGGCGACGTCGCGGGCCGTCTGGGCGATCAGCCGGTGCTCCTCTGAAAAATCTTCGGGAGTGAAGACATCCTGCGGCGTAGTCGCGGTGATCAGAAAAGCCCCCCCGACGACTGGCGCGGCGACGACTTTAGCGTCCACTGCTCACCTCCGTACTACCCCGACCGCTTGGACGGGGGCGCTTCTGTTCTCAGAGTCGTTCGAAGATCCCTGCCGCTCCCATCCCCCCGCCCACGCACATCGTCACGAGCCCGTAGCGGGCGTGGCGGCGGCGCATTTCGTACAGGAGCGTTGCGGTTAACTTCGCGCCGGTGCACCCCAGCGGATGCCCGAGGGCGATCGCGCCGCCATTGACGTTGACGATCTCCTCGTCCATGTGGAGCTCGCGAATCACCGCCAGCGCCTGCGCGGCGAAGGCCTCGTTGAGTTCCACGAGGTCGATATCAGAGAGGCGCAAGCCCGCGGCCTTCAGAGCCTTGGGGATGGCGTGCACCGGTCCGATGCCCATGATCTCCGGCGCGACACCGGCGGTCGCGAACGAGCGGAATGCTGCAAGCGGCTGGAGGCCCAACTCGCGCGCCTTCTCGGAGGACATGACCACAACCGCAGCGGCGCCGTCACTGGTTTGCGATGAGTTGCCGGCGGTGACGACCCCGCTCTTGGCGAAGACTGGAGGCAGTTTCGCCATCGCTTCTAAGGACGTGTCGTGCCGCACTCCCTCGTCCACCGCGAACGTCACGTCCGTGGCGTGAGGGCGTCCGTCGCCATTCGCAGTCCACCGTTTTGTTGTTACCGGGACGATTTCGTCAGCAAATTTGCCCTCCGTGATCGCTGCCGCAGCCCGCTGATGGCTGCGGTAGGCAAAGGCGTCTTGATCAGTGCGCGAGACCTTGTACTTGCGGGCGACGTTTTCTGCGGTCAGCCCCATCGAGAGGTAGACCTCAGGCCAGTGTTCGACCAAGTGGGGGTTCGGATCGAATTGATGGCCCCCTTGGCCCGGCATCAGGCTCATGCTCTCCGTGCCGCCGGCGACGATGACGTCGGCAGAGCCGCTTTGGATGTGTTCAGCGGCGCTCGCGATAGCTTGCAGTCCGGAGGCGCAAAAGCGGTTCACCGTCTGTCCGGACACCGTGGAGGGGAGGCCCGCCCGCAGCGCGGCAATGCGCGCCACATTCAGCCCCTGCTCGGCCTCCGGGAGCGCGCAGCCCATCACCACGTCATCAATCTCTTGCGGGTCAAGCCCCGGGATTCTGCGGACCGCTTCGGCAATCGCAGCAGCGGCCAGCTCATCGGGCCGCGTATCTTTTAACGTCCCCCGCGGCGCCTTGCCGACTGCGGTGCGCACCGCGCTCACGATGACTGCGTCTCTCACGAGAGATCACCTCGCCCAAACGGGGCGCTTGCAGTGGCCATGTCCCTGGTCAATTCCGCAGGGGCTTTCCGGTTTGCAGGATGGCCCGCATCCGCTCCTGCGTCTTCGGTTGCCCGGCCAAGCTCAGAAACGCTTCGCGTTCGAGGCCGTGGAGGTACTCCTCGGAGACCTCCGTGCCATAAGGGACGCGGCCACCGCACATCACATGGGCCAGCTTCTGACCGATGACCACGTCGTAATCGGAGATGTGCCCCGCGGTCTTCATTAAGTAGAGGTAAGCGTCGATGGCGGCTAGGCCTCTCTCGCCGACGACCCGGACCGTCTGGGGCAGCGGGCGTCGGTAGCCCGTGCGGACCAGCGTCAGACAGGCGTCTTTGGCGTCTTGTAGCAGGCGGTCGCTGTTCATCGAGATCCCATCGCCCTCGCGCAAGTACCCCCACGTTTGTGCCTCTTCGGCGGAGGTCGAGACTCGTGCCATCGCGATGAGTTCAAAGGCCGCGCGCACCGGCGGGAAGAGGTCTGCGTCCACGCCCTGCGGCAGGCGCGCCGCCGCTCGGCGGGTCATCTCTGTCGTCCCACCCCCGGCTGGGATAAGGCCGGCCCCGATCTCGACCAGCCCGAGATAGGTTTCCGCGGCCGCCTGCGCGTGCGGACAGGCCAGGACGATTTCGCATCCGCCGCCCAGCGTGCGGCCAAAGGGGGCGGCCACAATTGGCCGGGCGCTGTACCGCAGCGCCAGAATGGCGCGTTGGAACTGCCGGATCACAAGGTCCAGCTCATCCCAGTTGCCGTCCTGCGCTTCGAGCAGGATCAGCATCAGGTTGGCCCCGACGGAGAAATCGCTTCCCTGATTGCCGATAACCAATCCGTCGAAATCCCGATTCACGGCCTCCAGGGTCTGGTACAGCATGCGGATGGTGTCCTCGCCAATCGTGTTGAGTTTGGAGTGAAATTCCAGACAGGCGATCCCATCCGCCAGATCTACGAGGCTGGTTCCCGGGTTACGGGCGACGACCCGGTCGCGTTCTTTAACTGTCCTAAGCACCAAGACCCCGGGCGGATCCTCCACCTCGCGTGGCCGCATGGTGGCGAGGGAGAAGTACTCCCGCCGTCCCTCCGCATCTCGATAGAACCGTCCGTCCCCGTGGTCCAGTACGGTGCGGACCGTCGGCGGAATCGTGCGGCCTTCCGCTTCCAGCCGCTTCACAGTGTCGGGTACGCCTAAGGCGTCCCACATTTCAAAGGGCCCGTGGTCCCACGCGTATCCCCACCGCATCGCCCGGTCCACACTCACAATGTCGTCGGCAATCTCCGGGACGCGACGAGCGGTGTATACGAGCAGGCTGCTTACGAGCCGCCAGACGAACTCGCCGGCCTTGCTCGGGTCGTTAGCGACTGCGCGCAGCCGCTTGACCGGATCGTCGATCAATTTGGCCGTCTCAACGACGGGCAAGGTCCCGCTACGACGGGGGCGGTACTCCATCGTGGTGTAGTCCAACACCTGGATCTGACCATCCACCCGCCGGTAGAACCCGGCCCCGGCTTTTTCACCAATCCACCCTCGTTTGGCCATCTCGTGGAACAGCGGGGGCACGATGAAGATGTCGCGTTCCTCGTCATCGGGGAGATTGCGATACGCGTTTTCAGAAACGTGGATGGCCGTGTCCAGCCCCACCAAGTCGGTGGTGCGGAATGTCGCGCTCCGCGGACGGCCCAGAAGGGGTCCGGTAAGCTCATCCACCTCCTCGATCGTCAGCCCCAGCTCCAGCATCAACTGCACCGCCTTGCGAAATCCGTACGACCCAATGCGGTTGGCGACGAAGTTCGGCCGATCATGTGCGAAGACCACACCCTTCCCCAGTAGCCGGTCCCCCCACGCGCCGACTCGGGCCACAATCTCCGGATCCGTCTCGGCCAGGGGGATGAGTTCCAGCAGTTTCAGGTAGCGAGGCGGGTTGAAGAAGTGGGTGCCAAGGAAGTGACGCCGGAAGGCGTCGGCGCGGCCGGCGGCAATCTGTCGCACGGGGAGCCCCGAGGTGTTTGTGGAGACCACTGTGCTGGATTTCCAGTACCGTTCCACGCGGGTCAGGAGCTCTTGTTTGATCGGAAGATCTTCCACAACGGCTTCGATGATCCAGTCGACATCGGCGAGGGCAGGCAGGTGGTCCTCGAAGTTTCCGACCTCGACTAACTGAGCGCGGGCGGGAACGAAGAACGCCGGCGGCTGAGCGCGCGTTGCGCGTGTTTTGCCTGCCGTGGCGAATCGACTGCGCACCTCCGGGTCGGTGAGAGAAAGTCCCCGGCGCCGTTCTTCCTCCGTGAGGCCACCTGGGACGATGTCCAGCAGGAGCACGGGCACACCGGCGTTAGCGAGGTGGGCGGCAATCGCGCTGCCCATGACGCCACTACCCAGGACGGCGGCCCGTCCGAGCCGAGGAATCATTGTGGTACGGAGGGGGCGACCTGCATGGTTTCACTCTACTCTCCGGGGCGACCCCATCAAGTCACGCAGTGACAGACGCCCATCAGGTCTTTTCTGGCCGTGGTTTCCGCGCGGTGGTCTGCTATTTTTCGCCCGGGCAGGCGGCGGTGAGAGGTGTGCTACACTTTACAGCCATGGTAGCGGAGACTCTACGGGTGGCGGTCCTGCGGGCCCCGAAAGTTCGCGCGGCCGCGCTGTCGGTTGCGGCGAGCCTCGCTGTCCTGGCGCTCAAATTCCTCGCATACGTGCTCACCGGCTCGGTGGCCGTCCTCTCCGATGCCGTCGAGTCGGTCGTCAACGTGATCGCGGCCAACGTCGCACTGGTCAGCTTGGTCGTCGCGGTGCGCCCGCCGGACGACACCCATCAGTACGGGCACGGCAAGGCGGAATTCGTTAGCAGCGCTACAGAAGGCGTGCTGATCTTCGCTGGAGGCGTCTGGATCCTGGTTGCCGCGTTCCAGAGGTTGGTCCACCCTGAACCGCTGCGGTTGCTGAATGCAGGGATCGCTGTGCTGGCTGTGGCCACAGTCGCCAACTCCCTCACCGCGGCCTACGTGATGCGCGTCTCTCGCCAGGTCCTCTCCGCCGCGCTGGAGGCGGACGCGCGGCATCTGCAGGCCGATGTGCTCACATCCGTGGCGGTCTTGGTGGGGATGGGAGTAGTGCAGCTGACGGGATTGCTGTGGGTGGACGCGCTGCTGGGCGCGGCGGTGGCTGTGCACATTCTGCAGATCGGGGTGGGGGTCTCCCGCCGAGCACTCGAGGGGTTGATGGACTCTAGCCCGCCTGAAGATGAGCAAGCGCGCATCCGAAAGATCCTTGACGCGCATCGCGAAGAGATCCTCTCCTACCACGCCTTGCGCGCCCGACGGATCGGGTCCCAGCGGTTTGTGGATCTGCACTTAGTCCTGCACCGGACGATGTCAGTCGGCGAGGCGCACGCGTTGTGCGATCACCTGGAAGCTCATGTCGGGGAGGAGCTGCCCGGCACCGACATCACCATTCACGTGGAGCCGTGTGGTCCGGACTGCCCTCGCTGTCGGGGGAGGTGAACCCGACAGCGAGGGCGTGGAGGGCAGTCGGCCAGCCGTCAAGCGGTCGCCAGCCTCGGGCTGGAGCCATATTGGTTTGCACCCTGACTATCCCGCAGGAGGAAGACGAGGTACACAAGTTGTCCAAGGATCGGGATCACGTTGATCAAGATCCACCAGCCGCTCCGGCCGGTATCGTGGAGTCGCCTGACGGAAACGGCCAACGAGGGCACGAGTACGGCCAAGCTATAGACAGTGTAGAGCAGATGGATATTGGAACCGGGCATGATTCCTCCGTCTATGAGATAGAGGATCACGCTGATGATGGTGCTAATGAGGGTGAACATCCAAAACTCCGCTTTGCCCGCGCGTCCGTTGAAATCCGTGTACTTCTTTAACGCCCCAATGTACCAACTCATGGTTGATTCCCCCTTGCCGTCCCGGGTCCACTCGATCTGACGGCTACGTGTGTCATGATTGCCGCGAATGCGGCACATCGTGGCTTGCCCATCCGTCTCTGGTTCCAGTCCCCACGGCGTCATTGCGGGATCCGACCGCAAGGTGCTTGCTCTTGATGCCGAGCCGCGTGTTGCACTTCCCGGGGGTCTTATCCACTACCCGAGGGGGTCTCAGCTAGTACCTATGGCCGTTTGACACACTTACCAACGGCGCGTATACTCTCCCACAAGTTCTGAACCGGTCGCGGCGCGCCTACCCACACCTTTCGTCGCACCCGGCATCGTAGCAGGGAACGGAGCGGACCCGACGCGACCATGCGGCGTCCCCGGCATACCCGTAGTCGTCGTTGGCTTAGCTAGGACCCAGGTCCGCGCGGATCCCGCCCCTGGGTCCTTGTGTTTTCCCACCACAGATCCAGACGACTGGTGAATGCGGAGAGAGGGCATGAGACTGGCACACCGACCACGCGGCGTTCTCAGGGTCGCCGGGCTCTGAGGAAGAGTAGAGAGGAGCGAGGCGGTCATGAACACGGTCCACGAGTATCTGCAAGAGGCGCGCCACGACCGGCGGCTGCGGCGCACGACCCACCACTACATCTCCGACATGATCGAATACTTCGGCCGTCCGAAGGTCTTCGAAGGCATCTACGGCATGGAAAAGCAGATGGATGCCATCGACGCGTTCTTCCGGGCGCACTCGATGTCAATGGAGCGCCGCTTGCTGCTCTTGGTCGGCCCCCAGGGATCGGGTAAGTCGATGACAGTCGACCACCTCAAGCGCAAACTCGAGGAGTATTCACACACCGCAGACGGCGCCGTGTACGCGGTGCAGGGCTGTCCGTTTCACCAACACCCGTTTGATCTGATCCCCCTGGATATCCGCGACGACAGCGGGGTGCAGTGGCATGAAGAGGCGGTCCCCTGCCCCGTGTGCGACCAGCTGGTGAGGCGCACCGGCGGCTGGAAGCAGGTGCCGGTGGAACGCGTCTACGTCTCCGCCCGGGACAAGATCGGCGTCGCCAAACACACCCCCACGGATCTGCGGCGCGAGGACATCACCAACTTCGTCGGCAACATCAACTTTGCCATGCTGAAAGAGCGCGGATCCACCTATGATCCGGGTGCCTACGATTTTGAGGGCAAGATGATCTGGGCCAACCGGGGCATCTTGGACTGGACCGAAGTGTTCAAGAGCCGCCGCCAGCTCCTCTCCCTGCTGCTCGAACTCATTCAGTCCAAGCGCATCGACTTGGCGAACTTCCCCACGGTCCACGTGGATGAGGTCGTCATCGGCCACAGCAACTACCCGGAGTACCAGGTGTTTGTCTCCGAAGACATCATGGAGCCGCTGCGCGGCCGCATCCACAAGATCGACTTTCCTTATAACGTGGACCTGGAGGGCGAGAAGAAGATCTACAAGACGCTCGTGGAGCGTGCCAACCGCATCCGCGGCGAGGAGCGGCATGTCCCGGAGGACGTGTACGAACTCGCAGCCCGTTATGCGCTGAAGACGCGAGAGGAGTCCCAGGGGCTGCGGGGTTTGTCGCCGCGGTTCTTTGAGGACGCGTTCTCCTACGCCTACACCTTGGCCGAGAAGTGTGTAGATCTGGACACGATCGCTGCGGCCGTCGAGCGCACGTTTGAACACCAGTCGATGAAGGACATCAACCTCAAAGACCTGCTGAAACAGTTCGAGGAGACGAAGGTCGAGTTCATCAACAAGAAGATCGACCTCATCGTCGAAGAGGTCGTCCCCACGCACTTTTATGACTACGGACAGAACCTCTACCTAAACTACCTGGAAGCGGCCGCGCGCAACGTCGCCGGCGAGCCGCTGTCGGCCACCGAGAAAGAGTTGGTCGACGAGGTCGAGGGGATCATGGTGACCAAGCGCCAGATCAGCCGGCAGGGGCGGGTCGCCTTTGAGAACGTTCTGCTGGAACGCAAAGACGACATGCTGCGCATGAGTTATAAAGACAACGAGCACCTGCGTCCGGTTATCAATGAGATCGTGTTCAACAAGATCAAGAACCTGCTGCGCCTGTATGAGAAAAGCGAGGAGCTCGACGCGAAGAGCCAGGAACTATTGAAAGTGTTGTATCGCAGCGCTATCGAGCAGTACAAGTACTGCGACGTGTGTGCCCGATCGCTGTTCAAGGTCATCGGGAGGAGCTTCTAACCTCGGAGGCCGGGCGGCGGAGGATTCGCCGGCCGCCGTCGGATCTCCCAGCGCCCCGATGCGCATCCATCGCGGTCACATCGCCCAACATAAGCACGACCTGTTGCTGCGCGAGTACCTCAAGCAGCACCTGAACGAGCTCATCCAGCAAAAAGAACTCATCATCGACGGGCGAGTGAAGACGCAACTCGCCACGCTGGATCTCCCGACATTGAAGTACGGGGAAGACGCCCCGGTCCTCGCGCGCGGTACCGGCCAAGGCGGCCGAGGGGGCGGGGGAGCCGGTTCGGGTGGCGGAGATGATGAAATCCAGATGCTAGGCGGGCTCCTAGGGGGCGATCACCACGGGCGGGAGCTCAAGGTGGAGCTGGATTTCGACGAGTTCGTGCGCCTCGCCCAAGAGGTCTTGTTAGAGGAGATTCACCTGCCGGTGTTCCACGAGCCATCCCGCACCGGGGAGGTGCAGACCGACGCCCTGCCCGATCTGGATGACCTCGACCGCATTGGGCTGCGCCCCGATCTGAACCTAGAAGAAACGATGTTGCAAGCGCTGATGCGCAACATCCGCGAGCGCGGGATGGCCGAGTATGACGTGGAGCTGACGCAGGACGGGTGGTACTTCATCGAAGACCCCGCCGCCTACGAGAACCACCGGTCGCTGGAAGTGTACGTGTTGGACATCTCCGGATCCATGCGCGGAGAGTACCTGGCCCTCGTGCGCAAGACGATCTTTGTCCTCTGGTACTACCTGGAGCGGCGCTACCCTACGAACCTGCGACGCTATGTCGTGTTTCAGGACGTCGCGAACGAAAAAACCCGCGATGAATTCTTCTGCGTGGAATCTTCGGGCGGGACCCACATCTCATCCGGATTTGAAAAGGCGATGGATCTGCTGCACGGGGTGACAGAGCACGACAAGTTCCTCTTCTTATTCACCGACGGCGAGACCTCGTCCGGGGACTTCGATCTCGCCAAACGCCGATATGAGGAAGCGCTCGGCCGCTTTGACCTGGTCTGCTATGGGCACGTCAACCCTGGCGGACGAGGCATCGGTGGGTTCTCGGAATTCGTCCAAGAGGCTGTGCGGCGACTCCCCCGCGCCACGTTCGCCAATCTCACGGACGCGGAGGCGATTCGCAAGGCGATGGAGGAGTTTCTGGAGTTCTTTACGCCCGAACGTGCTGGAGGAGCGCGATGGACGCGTACCGCGCCATCACCGACCGCATCGAAACCCTAGGTCGGGAGCGGGGGCTGTCGTTTGACCCCGTCTACTTCCGCATGACCGATAGCGACGAGATTGCAGAAGTCGCGAGCATGGGTCTGCCCAACCGGTTCATCCACTGGTACTGGGGCGGGGCGTACAAGGAACTCGTCCTGCAGCAGAACAAGGAGCTATTCAGTATCCTCGAGCTCGTGCTGAACACGACCCCGTCGCACGCGTTCCTGCGCCGCTCCAACACCTATCTGCAGAACGTGTTGGTGATCGCGCACGTCTTTGGCCACGTGGACTTCTTCCGCAACAACCACTGGTTTGCGAAGTCCAATAAGAACATGCTCAACCAGGCCGAGGCCCACGCTCGCCAGATCCGCAAGTACGAAGGTCTGTACTCGCGGGAGAAAGTCGAAGCCCTCCTGGATGCGCTGCTGACCGTCGCCGGGACGGTGAACGCTTTCGAACGCAGCTCCACCGAACGGCGGAAGCGGGTCGTCTACTACCTGGAGGAGAAAGCCCCGCTGGATCCCTGGGAGCAGCACATGCTGCAGATGATCCGCGAGGAGTCGGAATACTTTGACTTGATCCAGCGCACCCACATCATTAACGAGGGGTGGGCCACCTTCGTGGAGGCGGAACTGCTGCGGGACATCCTGGATACCCCGGCGTGGACCAGCCTCAGCGTCCAACTGAGCAACCGCCCGGCTCCCTACACGATCGGTCATGCCCTCTTCCAACGCATTAAACACGAACGGGGTTTCGACTCGACTCTCCAGACCCGGACGTATTACGAGGACGTGCGCTTGATTGATGAAGTGCTCACGGACGACCTCGTCCGGAGCCTGGATCTCTTTGTCTACGACCCCAAAGAGAAGCAGAAATCGTACGACCTCCAGCAGGTCAAAGAGATGCTCATTACTCAGAAGCTGTACAAGGGCGAGCCCCACGTGGAAGTCGAGCCCTCCAGCAGCCCCAAGGAACTGTTGTTGGTGCACCAGGAAGAAGACAAGAAATTGGACCCCAAACGCGTCGGGCTCTTCCTCAAAGCCGTCCACTCCCTGTGGCGAAACCCCGTCCGGCTGCGGGCGAATGGGAAAGTCTACGTGTTCGATCGGCGAGGGTTCAGCACCAGCTAGGCCGTTTCACTCCCCTCCACAGGTACTGGGTGCCTCTTCACCACATCTGCAGGGCCACGGGGCACACAAGAAACAACAATGCCCGTGTGCGTCGACAGCACCGGGCGAGAGGGTTACGGGCTTACGGGAACGGGCGTTCTAGTGGACGGTCCCTTTGAAATCAGACGGCTTCACTTTCTCCAAGAACTTCTTAAACTCATCCATCTCGTCATCGAGGGGCTTCTTCAAGGCGATCGCTTGCTCGGCGACCGGATCCGCAACGAAGATGGGGGCTTCCATCCGCAGCGCGAGCGCTATCGCATCGCTTGGACGGGAGTCGACAATCAGAGGGGTGCCGTTCGTGGCGAGGTGGATTTCCGCGAAGTAGGTGCTCTCTTTGACTTCGGTGACCACCACGCGCGTTACAGTAGCGGTAAGCGACTTGAGGACACCGCGCAGGAGGTCGTGGGTCATCGGGCGCGGCGGTTTCACCCCTTGCAGCTCCATCGCGATCGCCGTCGCTTCCGCCTGTCCGATCCAGATCGGCAGCGCCAGCGTTTCCGCTTGATCGACCAGCAGGACGACTGGATTCATCTGCTGGTCGAGTGCGACTCCCCGTACCTTCATGTGTATCACGGGAGACCCTCCTCGTCGCTGCCTTATTATAGACACAATCACCCCACGCGTCAAAAAGGGGGAGCAGTCACAGTCCATATACCCACCGCAGGCCAGCGATAGCCGCTCGAGTGTAGTACCGTCTCCGGAACGGCGGTGTGTTCGATCAGCATAAGGGAACAGACATATGGACGGAGGAATAGCACAAAAGTAATGTTCGTCAATCTTCGTCTTGCGCTCGCCGTCATCCTGGGGCGAGTGACTGCAGCCGCCAGTCGTGCCCTGCATCTGGGCGGTGGGACAACTATGCCCGGGCGCGTGGCGCGCGCGATCGCCCCGACCGTCATGCGCGATCTGGCCGCGCGCTTGTCGGACGGCTGCGTGATTGTGACCGGTACCAATGGGAAGACGACGACCTCGCGTCTCATTAGCCACGTCCTCCATCTCGCCGGTACGCCCTCCGTCCACAATCGCGCTGGCGCGAACTTGGCCACGGGGATCATCACGGCCCTCGTTTCCCAGGCCAACTGGCGTGCCCGCCTGCCTCGCGGGATCGGCATCTTTGAGGTCGACGAGGCGACGCTGCCGGTGGTCTGGGAGTCCCTGCGCCCGCGAGCCGTCGTCCTGACCAATCTCTTCCGCGACCAGCTTGATCGGTATGGGGAGATCGATCTCGTGGCCGGTCGCTGGCGGGCGGCGCTGCACCAGCATCGCCAGCGGAATGTCGCGGTGATCTACAATGCCGATGATCCGCTCGTCGCCGAGGTAAGCACGCAGACCCCGGGGCGAGGAATCCCATTCGGCATTGCCGATGCGTCGTGCGGGGTCGGGACGTTGGAGCACGCGGCGGATTCGCGCTACTGCTACCGATGTGGGATTCGCTACCACTACGATGTGGTGTACTTTGGCCACATGGGCGTGTATCACTGCCCGCAGTGCCACACTCGGCGGCCCGATCCGATCGTGGCCGCGGAGGCCGTCGAGATCCGAGGGCTTGAGGGAAGCGCGTTCACGCTGCGCATGCCGGGGGGGACTGCCCGCGTCCGCACCGTGCTCCCCGGAGTCTACAACATCCACAATGTGCTGGCCGCGGCCGCCTGTTGTGGGGAATTGGGTGTGCCGCTGCAGACGATCGCCAAGGGCGTCGAGACATTCGCCCCGGCGTTTGGCCGCGCCGAGCGCGTCCGCGCCGACGGCCAGGAGGCGGTGTTGTTGCTTGCGAAGAACCCCGCCGGTTTCAACGAGGTCCTGCGGACCGTGCTGCGCGCCACCGACGCGAAGCCGGGGGTCATGCTGATTGCCATCAACGACCTTACCGCAGACGGCCGAGATATCTCCTGGCTGTGGGACGTGGACTTTGAAACGCTGGCCGGACGCACCCGCGCCGTGGTCGTGAGCGGGCGGCGAGCCGAGGACATGGCCCTCCGGCTCAAGCACGCTGGCGTCTCCTCCCAGACGATGACAGTGGAGACCGACCTCGGACGGGCGTGGGACGCCGCCTTGGGCGCGGCGCGTGATGGCGAGCTGGTGTATGTGCTCCCCACCTACACGGCGATGCTGGAACTGCGGGCCTTCTTGCAGCGGCGCGGTGTGGTCGGAGGGTTCTGGGAGCAGTAGCCCGTGGGCATAGACTGCGTATTGAGGTCCCGGCCTGAGTCTGGGTCGCGGGGACCTGATCGATTTCACGGGGCTAGCCCGACACGTGATGTTTGGGCTCCTGTGGTATAGTGAGGCCCGGCATGGATCTGCGCATTTGCCATCTGTACCCAGATTTGCTCAACCTATACGGTGACCGCGGCAATCTCATGGCGCTCGTGAATCGCGCGCGATGGCGCGGGATCGATGTTCGCGTGGACGAGATTGACCTGGGCGACGCGTTGCCCGCGGGGGCGCATGACTTCTACTTCATCGGGGGCGGAGAAGACCGACAACAAGTATTTGCCGCCGCTGATCTCCGCGGCCCCAAGCGCGAGGCGCTTGCGCAGGCTGTGGAGCGCGGCGCCGTCGTGCTCGCCGTCTGCGGGGGCTATCAACTCCTCGGCCACTACTACCGTCCTGCAGAAGGCGACGACTTGATTGGCATTGGTCTGCTCGATATCACGACCGAACACCCGGGCCCGCAGACCCGCCGTTTGATCGGCAACATTGTCATCCGCTCTAATCTCCCTGGTGGCCAGACGCTGGTGGGGTTCGAAAACCACGGGGGGCGTACCCGCCTCGGGGCAACTGCCCGTCCGCTGGGCACGGTGCTGACCGGCTTTGGCAATAACGGGAAGGACAAGGGAGAAGGGGCTGTCAGTGGGACCGTAGTGGGGACCTACCTGCATGGCCCGTTGCTGCCCAAGAATCCCGCTCTGACGGACTATTTGTTGGGTATGGCACTCCGCCCGCGCTACGGTGAGGTATCCTTGCAAACGCTGGACGATCGCCTCGAGTTGGCCGCGCATGCGGCAGCGCTCGCCCGCGCCACGAGCCCAGCCTAAACTGTGGGCATCACGACGACCCCTCCAGGCTCCCTCGCCCCACCGCCCCCGTCGGTGGGTCTGCGCATCCGAGGCATCGTCTTGCGCGTGTCTTTGGTCATCGGCCTAGGCGAGCTCGGGTTTGCGACGATCGTCCCACTCCTGCCGTTGTATCTCACGGAGCATCTCAACGCGAGTGTGAAGCTGGTCGGAGCAGTCGTGGCGGCGTTCGCGCTGGTGGAGACGTTTCTCAAGGCCGGGTGGGGCTCGGTGGCCGACCGAGTCGGCCGGCGTCCCCTGATCGTCGCCGGATTGTTGCTGAGCAGTGTGGCCCCCCTGTTAATGTCTGTGCTCCGCAATCCGGTGTTGTTTGTCCCGCTTCGCCTGATTGATGGAGCCGGGTCGTCCGCGTTGTGGCCGGCGGCATCGGCGATCATGGCGGACAAGACGCCTCGCGATCAACGGGCCACTGCGATGGGGACGCTGAACTTATTCTTCTTGTCCGGTTTGGCGTTCGGTCCCGCGCTGGGGTTGTTCGTCGTCGGGCTCACCCACTCGTACGCGACCGGGTTCTACCTGGCCAGCGGATTGATGATCGCTGCGGCCGTGTGGGGGAGTGTGGCGTTGCGGGATGCCGCCACCCCGCACCTCGCCCCGCCTGTGACGGCGGTCGGAGGCGATCACGGCGATGATCAATCGTCCCACCGGTCACGCGAGGGGCGCGCCCAATTTTCCCCGCTGCTCATCACGATGTTGGGTGTCGCGTTTGTGCAGATGTTCGGCGTGGGGCTGCTGGCGCCGATTCTCGCGATTTATGCGAAGCAAGTGGTTGGACTCTCGGAGCAAGTGATCGGCATCCTCTTTTTGCTGGGGGTGCTGTCGGTGGCGATTGCCTCAGTGCCGGCGGGCCAGCTGGCTGATCGCTGGGGGAAACGCAAGGCTGTGGTCTGGGGCATGGCGATCGGATCAGCGGGGATGTGGATGCTGCCAATCTCTCCGCGTCTAGACGTCCTCGCCGTCGGAGCCGTCCTGTTGGGGATCGGCTATGCGCTATCGTCTCCGGCGTGGCACGCGCTGGTGAGCGAACTCGCCCCACCGGGACGCATCGGATTTGCCATGGGCGCCGCTCAGACGGCCGAAGGCCTCGGGCTGGTGCTTGGGCCGCTTCTGGGCGGGGTGTTGTGGGATGCCTCGGGACACGTCGCCCCGTTTGTGGCCAGCGCGTCGCTGCTCTCGGTGTCAACTGTCGCACTCATCATTACGATCCGTTCTTTGGGCCGGTCCTCGCGCGCGCGAGCATAACGGCGCCCACGACCAGAACGCCCCCGGCAATCTGTAGTCCCTCGAGTCGTTCCCCGAGCACGATGTAGCCGAGCACGGCAGCAGCGACCGGTTCTACGGTGGCGAGCAAGCTTGCCGGTCCGGCTTCGATGTACCGCAACCCCGCCAAATACAGCGCCTGAGCGAGAAGTGTCGTCACGAACGCCAGGTAGACGAGGGCCACCCACCCGGACGAAAGATGCGCGCGGGGGATAACTCCGGTGGCGAGAGCCGCTGTCCCCAAAAAGATCGTGCCAAACCCCAGGGTGTAAGTCAGAGTGGTCACGGGAGTGTACCGGCGTAATGCCGCTTTGCCGAAAATGGTGTACAGCGCATACGCCAGTCCTGATGCCAAGCCGGCGAGCACGCCCGGCAGGTTGAGACGCAGGCTGGCCAGGTCGTACCCGCGTCCGACCAGCCCACACCCGATGAACGCACACGCCACGGCGATCGTTTTGGGAGCCGTGAGCGTCTCGCCGAACAGGAGTGCCGAGAGGACGATGACAAAAGCGGGTGCGGTGTACAGGAGAATCGCCGCCGTCGCCACGGTCGTCATGCTGATCGCGGTCATGTAGACGACGAAAAACGCGGCCACGCCGACAAAGCCGAAGGCGGCGAAGAACCCAAGATCCCCGGGTCGAATCCGAAGTGCCCGTCGATCCGTCGCAATGAGAAACAGGAGGAGACTGGCGAAGGAGATGGCCGCGCGGTAGAAGGCCGCTTCCAGCGGGACGACCCCGGCGCGGAAAGCAAATCGCCCTGCCACACCCAGGCTCGACCAGAGGAGGGCGGCCGCGAGGATGAGCAGCCCTCCGCGTCGTTGCACGTTACGACAGAGAACAGACCACAGTGCGACTTTGGGCTCTCGCTAACCGGAACGCGTGGGGTCTTGTCATCGCAGCGCCCGATGCATGTTCGCGAATTTCCACTTCCGTAATATAATGGCGGAGGCCGGCCCCATCGTCTAGCCTGGCCCAGGACGCGGCCCTCTCAAGGCCGAAACAGGGGTTCGAATCCCCTTGGGGCTACCAAGCATACAAAGCCTCCCTGTCCCATCCCCGGAGAGCGGGGAAGGTCCCTTTTAGCGGGCGTGTAGCTGCGGGTTTCTTTCTGGCAAATGAGAAGGGGGCCGTGCGTTGGAGATCGCGGCCCCCTTCAACGACCCTCACTGCCCGAATGTGTTAAGCAGTTACTTCTCCCCGTGCGCCTTCGCAGTCGCGTTCATGGACCCGGACCGGAGAGGCTCACTCTGCCGGGGGAGCGAACCAGATCTTCTTTTCATCCTTGTCGTAGATTCCCACTCCGGGCCCTTTGCTCGAGTCGATGCCTATCCACGCGCGGGTCGCCTCCGACTCGTCGCTGAGCCACAGATTCGGCTGGCCATTACTGCTTAGGCCCAGTTCGGCTCGATTTTTGGACGACTCATCGTAAAGCCACAAGTTCGGATTGCCTTTACTGCTTATGCCAAATTGTGCCCGACTCTTCCCTGCCGCGTCGTAGATCCAGAGTAATGGCCTTCCGTCAGCGGTGAGTCCGACCTGCTCCCGGGTCATCTCCGACGCATCGCTAAGCCATAGATTCGGCTGGCCCTTGCTGTCGAGGCCAAGTTGGACGCGATTCTTGCTTGCGGTGTCGTAGATCCAGAGTCCTGGTCTGCCATCAGAGGTGAATCCTAACGAACCCCGAGTCGTGCCTGAGGCGTCGTCGAGCCACACGCCTGTGTAGTCGCCACTGCCAAAACCGATCTGCGCGCGCTGTGTGCCCTTTTCATCGTACAACCAGAGCGACGGTTTCTGGGCGTCAGTGAACCCCAGCGAGGCGCGTTTGTTGCCTGCCGAATCTAGGAGCACGAACCGCCGCGCCTGAATGACGCTATCCTGTGACGCGGCCCGCTGCACACCCACCCACAGGACTGCGAGCACCACCACGCTCACCACCCATCCTGCGACCGTGAGCCGCTGTCGCCGCTCGACCATCTCCAGCCGCTTCGCGAGCGTCTTCAACTCAGGACTGTCCATCGTCTCCCCCTCCGTTTTGGATGGCAATTTACTCTTCAGACCAAGCAAACCCAGTCTCATCCATTTGGTTGTTCCACTCAGAAGGCGAATGCAGTCCACCCACGGCGCCTTCAAGGAGCCGGGCCGTCTTCGTGAACGGAGAAACAAGCGCTTCGTGCCAGAGGGGTTGAGAAGGATGATGCGTGCTGCGGGGCTAGCTCGAGTCCATGCGGTCCAACACTGACAGCACCGCGAGCTCTATGTCTTACCTAGTCCAGAAACGAGGCGGTCCGTTTTGATGGAGGTTTTCGATGAGTGCCAATAAAACCCCCTGAGTCAAAAGGGACCGGACAAATGGGTGGGCCATGAAAAGATCGCTCAGTCGTTCTCTGCTCGCGGTTCTCCTCATCACCCTCTCCACATCAGTCATGGCGGCCGCGCTCACAATCAAGGTCGTCTCTGTCACTTCATTCGCACGACCCGGTACCGACGCGAGATTACAAATCGAAACCTCACCAGGGGCCGATTGTGGCATCACGGTTGTCTACAAGTCCGGTTCAAGCCGAGCGCAAGGCCTCGTGCCCAAGCGGGCCAATAGCCAAGGCCGAATCGTGTGGGTATGGCGAGTCGGCACCCGGACGACGCCGGGGACATGGCCGATCATTGTCGCGTGCACCCTAGGACAGCAGCAAGCCAAGGTCGGGACGCAATTTACGGTGCGGTAGGGGACCGGTGAGTTCTCGTCACAAATAGATCAGGGCCTGGGAGAATCCCAGGCCCTGATGCTTTCCTTGCGACAGGGAGTTAGTCTTCCTCCCCCTCCTGCTCATTCTCGCCAGCGATTTCCTGGTGCACGACCTTCCCGTTGCCAGCGTCGACCTTCACGTCATACAGCTTGGATGGCATCCGAATCTGGGTCGCAGATAACGGGGAGGGAATCCCCCCCGAACATCTGCCTCACATCTTCCAGCGCTTCTATCGGGCCGACGCTCACCGGTCGCCGCGACTCAGGCGGCAGCGGGTTGGGATTAGCTATCACGAAGTGGATCGTCGAGGCTCACGGCGGCCGGATCACGGTCTACAGCCAGCCGGGACAGCGCACAGAATTCACCCTGCACTTACCGCGGTGAGGGGTGGCCGTCAGTCGCCGTGCTTCGTGCGAAGCCGGCGCGACAGCCGCAACAGGAGCTGCACCCGCTCGATCTCGTTCAGCCATTCCTGCGTCACGACCGCCAGGTAATCTTCGCCGGGCGGGACGATGCCTGTTGGATAAGCCGGCCCCAAATTCTCCGCTGCCATTTTCCGATATGTCGCCAGTGTGCGCTCGCCGTATCGCGCGCACTCCATGTCGTCCTCACTTAAGAAGACCATCATCGGGATGCGGAGCCCTCCGTTGATGGTCAGTTCAGAGGCCACATCCGCATGGGCGTCGCGGTCGAGAAAGCGCAGCGAGATTTGAGGGGACCCGGCGGCGAGGTGCTGCAAGATCGGCCCCTCGCGCACGCAGTCTCCGCACCACGTGCCGGCGACGCACAGCAGATGCATCTGCCGTGTGAATCCTGCCAGCACGAGCCGTTGGGGCTCGCTAAGGCGGACTTGATCGTACACGCCTTGCCACCTCTGCCGATGCTGCGGCGTGCCGTACAGCTCCAAGTACCCGGTGTAAGGGAGTCCGGCCGCATACGCGTCAGCCCAGTTCATGATCAGCCTCCTCATTTTCTGCGTCTTTGAGCGCTGTCTGCCATTATCGCGCCAATTCGTCTAGAATGAACAGCGACATGATCTCCCAGGCGGATGCCGTCAAGAAATTTCAGGAGGTCATCCCTCGGGTCGATCCCCACCTGGTGCTGGATGTCGGGGACGTACGCTTCGTCAGCGAGCCCTACCCCGGTGTGGAATTCGGGTTGCGATTGGGCGACGCCGGCGCGCTGCTCTTCGTGTCCGAGGCGGACCTGACGGCGCCCGACTGGCAAGTACGTCTGCACAAACGGCTCGACGCGGCGAAACGCTACCTGGAGGGGTTCCCCCACGCCCGCAGGGCCGGGGCGCCGGGCATGTGATTGATGGGCGCCGGGATCCTCGACCGGCGCGCTTATCGATGCTGGGGGAGTCATCTCTCCGTTCATGAGAGCGACGAGCACCAGGACAGGCGCAGCCGTCATCGACCTCAACGCGGACTTGGGCGAAGGTGCTGGCACGGACAACGAGCTGTTGGCCGTGATCACCTCGGCCAACGTGGCGTGCGGCGCACATGCCGGAGATCTGGAGACGATCAACACCGTCGTGAGGACCGCCAAAGCCCTCCACGTCGCCATCGGGGCCCATCCGTCTTTTCCTGATCGCGCCGGATTTGGCCGACGCCCCATGGCGCTGCCGAGCGCTCAGGTCACGGACACGGTGGCCACGCAGATCCAACTCGTCGCAGACGCGGCGGAGAAAGTCGGCCTGCGTCTCCAGCACGTGAAGCCGCATGGCGCGTTGTACAATCAGGCCGCCTCCGACCCCGATCTCGCGCGGGCGATTGGCGAGGCGGTGCGTCGAGTGGACGCGTCGCTGATCATTCTGGCGTTAGCTGGATCTCAGATGGCGGACCTCCTCCGTACGAT
This sequence comes from bacterium, assembly GCA_035300645.1. Lineage (GTDB taxonomy): Bacteria > Sysuimicrobiota > Sysuimicrobiia > Sysuimicrobiales > Kaftiobacteriaceae > 13-1-40CM-64-14. The sequence goes on along the minus strand of DATGVF010000027.1, from coordinate 14,546 downwards.
GGGGCTGCGGGTGGCTCACGAAGCGTTCGTTGATCGTGGCTACACGGATGCGGGCACACTCGTCCCTCGCGGGCAGCCAGGCGCGGTGATTATTGATCCCACCGGAGCCGCCGCACGGGCAGTGCAGCTCGCGACGGAGCGGGCAGTGACGGTTTCGGGTCGTCCTATTCGCATTGAAGCCGATACACTGTGCCTTCACGGCGATACGCCTCATGCCCCCGCCCTGGCCCAGGCCGTGCGCCGGGCCCTAGACGGCGCCGGGGTGCGTGTGGCCCGTTTGGATTCCTTCTTATAATGCTGTGCACCAGGATGCCCTGATGCTCACGCCTCTGTCGGTGGCTGTCGCCTACATCCACGAGAATGGTGAAGAACTTGAGCGGGCGCGGCTGACCGGGTTGTTGGGCCGGTCCCGCGTCGAGGCGAAGGTGGCGCGTTCGCTCCTGGCCCGACAGAATGAGGACGGCGGGTTTCCCTTTGGTCTCATTCCCGGACGGCCATCGGCGGTAACCGCGACCACAACGGCGCTGCAGTGGATGCAGGATCTCCGACTGTTGCCCTCTGCGTACGTGGAGCGCGCCGCGGCATACCTACTCACCATCCAGCGGCCGGATGGGGCCTGGGACGAGAGTCCGGGAGTACTGCGCTACGATCCTCCCGCGTGGGCGCGTCCAGGCTCAGCCCTGTCCCGCGCCTGCTGCACGGCCGTGACAGCCTCCTGGTTGGTGCGGTTGCGGGGGCGACGGTACGACGCCGTGACCCGCGCCACCACGTTTCTGCGCGAGACACATAACGACCGGTGGCCAGAGGACGAGCCGACGCAGATTACTGCCCTCGTCGCTGGGGCACTCCTCATGGTCGAGGGGTTCTCGTCTCCGGTCGTCTCAGCTGGCCTGGAGGTTCTACGAGCTCATGCCCCGGACGGTTGGTCAGCGGATTGCGTCACCGACGCGTTGGCCGCTCTCCACCAGGGCGGGATGCCCGAGGACGATCCACTCATCGCGACGGGCTTGCAGCGGTTGGTTGCCCTGCAACGCGCTGATGGGGGGTGGAGCAGCGAGTTCGGCGTCGACCACGACGTCGATCTGTCTCTCCGCGCGTTCAGCGTTCTCCTCGCACACGGGGTATGCGGGTCCTCCGCGCCCCCGCCATAGCGCCACTCGCGCCGGATATGGATGAACAGAGGGTGCTGACGCAAGTGAGAACGGCCCTCATCGCGGCGCTGGAAGCGCGGCGAGGCCTCGTGGCCTTCAGCCGGCTGGAGGCCGTTGAGATGGACCAGCACGCGCGGACCGTGGAGCGCGGCGCCTTGGACCAAATCCGCGGCCTGTTGTCCAACGCCCCCGTGGATCCCGAACTCCAACAGGTCCAGACGCGCCTTGGGCGCATGGAGGAAGCTCTGCAAGGACTAGCGGCGCAGACGAATATTCAGGAACGCTCCCGGGCATTAGAGCGCGATGACATTACCTGGCGGGCGTTTGAGGATATCGCGTGGCTGCTGGGGATGCGCTAACGGAGGACAGACTACCGGTTGCGTTTCTTGCCCCCGCCCCGCTTCGCCTCGGTATTCCGTTTGAGGTCGAGGAGGCGTTCCTCACTTTCCTTTAAGAACGCCTTCATCTTCTCTTCGAACGAGGCCTTGGAACGGACACGGGCGACGCGTTCTTCGGGGGAGAGGGCTTGCTTGACGGAGAGGTCCAGCTTACCGCGATCATTGATGCCCAGGACCTTAACTTTGACTCTCTCCTGCTCCTTCAGGTAATCACGGACATCTTTCACATACGTGTCGGCGATCTCGCGGATGTGGACGAGGCCGCTTCTCCCGTCGGGAAGCTCCACGAAGGCGCCGTAGTTCGTGATCTTGACGACCGTGCCCTCGATAATACTGCCGGCGTCGACACTCATGCGGGGCTTCGTGCGTCTCCTGAAGTCATTGAATTGCGAGGGGAATTATACGGTGCAGTAGCGGGAAGTGTCAATTGGTTTGCGCACCGGTGTGTGGTAGGTCAGCACCGGAGTCGAGAAGCACGCGAACAGATCCATCCCGCTCCCTTACTACCGGTTTACCGGTCGAAGAGGTGTCGGACCGCGTCCCGCAGCCGGGAGAGCCAGTCCCCCCGCGCGGGCGCGGGACGCTCTCGGGTGTCTTGGGGGAGGGGGCGTCCCGGCGGTGTATCGGCGGGCGGTTGGACGATCAGGAAGGCGATCTCGCCGGGTTTGACGAGGCCGAGCTGTTCGCGAGCGAGTTTTTCGACGTACTCGGGGGTATGCAGCGCCTGAATCTCGGCTCGGAGCTGGGCGTTTTGTTCCTCTAGATCTCGCTGATGTTGCGCCAGCTGAGCCGCCTCGCGCTCGAGACGGTAGACCTGCAGCAGGGTCGACCCGAAGGCCCCGAACAAGCTGACGGCGATGACGCTCGCGGCGGCGAGGACCATCCAGCGAGGAACGCGGCTGCGCTCGCGCAGTCGTCCCCGGTAGTACGCAGGAGCCCCCAGGCCCACGGTCGTGTCACCTCAGTCGTTGCGGCGTCGAAGGTGCGTCGAATCTCAGAAACGAAGGCGCGGTGCCCGCCTGGGACGTTTCCCCTTTGCATTAGGTCTTGTGGCCGCGGGTTCCTGCTCGGCCCACCGTTCCGGCCCGAGGGGGGACGCCCCGGGGTGTTTAGCTCCGGCCGATGTGAGGGAAGGCTTTCGCTCCGGGGAAGGAGGCGCGCTCGCCAAGTTCTTCGGCGATCCGAAGGAGCTGATTGTACTTCGCCACGCGTTCGCTACGGGACGGGGCGCCCGTCTTGATCTGGCCAGTCCCGGTAGCGACCGCGAGATCGGCGATGGTCGTGTCCTCGGTTTCGCCCGACCGGTGCGAGATGATAGCCGCATACCCCGCTGACCGCGCAGTGGCGATCGCCTCGAGTGTTTCGGTGAGCGTGCCGATCTGATTGACCTTGATGAGGATCGCATTCGCGGCATGCTGCTCAATCCCGCGGCGCAGCCGCGCGGGGTTGGTGACGAAGAGATCGTCGCCGATGAGCTGCACGCGGCCGCCCAGCCGGGCCGTCATGCGGGTCCACCCGTCCCAGTCGTCTTCAGCGAGGCCATCTTCGATGGAGATAATGGGGTACGTCTCGCACAATCGCGTGTAATAGGTGATGAGGTCGAACAGGCTGCGCTGCACGCCTTCTCCGGCGAACCGGTACACACCGTCACGGTGGAGATTGCTCGCGGCGATGTCCAGCGCGAGCGCCACGTCGACGCCGGGACGGTACCCCGCCCGGCGCACGGATTCCAGCAATGCTTCCAAGGCTTCGTCGGTCGACCGCAGAGCCGGAGCGAATCCGCCCTCATCCCCAACCGCCGTACTCAACTCGCGCTCGTGGAGGAGTCCTTTCAGGGCGTGGAAGGTCTCCACGCCCATGCGCAAAGCGTCGGCGAAACGGGCCCCACCCAGCGGGACGATCATGAACTCTTGCACGTCGAGGGGGTTATCGGCGTGCATTCCCCCGTTGATGACATTCATCAAGGGTACGGGCAAAGTGTGTGCCTCACGGTTGAGATGCAGGTACAGCGGGAGATGCTGCGAGGCAGCTGCGGCCTTGGCCACCGCTAACGAGACCCCCAAGATCGCGTTCGCCCCGAGGTTGGATTTGTTGGGGGTTCCGTCGAGGTCGATCAGCACCCGATCGACGCCCGCCTGATCCCGCGCGTCGCGTCCGGCGATCGCGGGGCCGATACGCTCCCGGACGTTGGCCACGGCACGCTGCACGCCCTTGCCGCCATAGCGTTTCTTGTCGCCGTCGCGCAGCTCGAGAACTTCATGACTTCCGGTGGAGGCTCCAGAGGGGACGGCCGCGCGGCCCAGACTGCCGTCGCGCAACCGGATGTCGACTTCAATCGTGGGATTCCCGCGTGAGTCGAGGATCTCGCGAGCGGAGACTGAGTCAATGGCGGCCATCACGCTTTCCTCCGTCGGTCAGCGGTCATTTCGATTCGGTCGCGAGATCCCGTACCCGGATGCGGCCGAGAATGTCTACTACCTCCGCTCCCGCCGCGGTCCGTGTGGGCACGGCAAGAACTTTCGCGACGACACGGCGGTCTCCGGACGTCACTGTGATGATGTCTCCGGCCGCAACCGTGGAGGCCGGTTTGGCCTCCAGTCCGTTCAGCCGCACCCGGCCGGCCGCGCACAGGGCGTGGGCGACCGTCCGGCGCTTGACGAGCCTGCTCAATTGAAGAAACTTGTCCAGTCGCACAGATGACCCGTCCGCCGGGACCGATCAGACGTCGGCTTGCTGTCTGGCACGCGTTAGCGAACCGGGGCCTCGGTGCGCGTAATCTTCGCGCGTCCTTTGAGAGACTTCAGCCACTCCTGGAAGACAGCTTCCTGTTTCTGGGTTTGCAGCATGGCGCGGACCTGATCGCGGACCTGGTCGAGAGTCGCCGGTTGGGGCGGGCGGCGCTCGAGGAGCTGGATGATGTGGTAGCCGAACTGGGTGTGGATGACCTCAGAGATCTGCTGGGGTTGAAGCCCAAAGGCAGCCTTCGCAAACTCCGGAACCACTTGGTCGCGAGAGACGAAGTCCAGATCCCCGCCCTTCCGGGCGCTGCCAGGATCCTTCGAGTACTGCTGGGCCAACGCTTCAAACGAATCGGATCCCCGCTTCAGCCGCGCCAGGATCAAGCGCGCCTCGCTCTCCGTGCCCAGGAGAATGTGCCGGACGTGCACCTGCTCGGGACGGTCGAATTCGGCGCGGTGCGTCTTGAAGTATTGCTCGACCTCGGCATCGCTCACGGCGACAGGGGCGACTTTGGCCATCAGGTTCCGCACGGCCAGGTTGGCCCGCATGCGATCCCGCAGGGCCGCCTGGGTGAGGCTGCGTTGAGCCAAGGCGGTGTTAAAGTCGGTCTCTGTGGGAAAGGTCCGTTTGATTTCCTGCATCTGGGCTTCGACCTGCACCTCGGTGGGCATCGCGTTGCGGGCGCGGGCTTCTTGCAGGATCAGGCGCTGCTCGATGAGCTGATCCAAAATGGCGCGCGAGATCTCCTGGCGTTGCTGCGTGCTGTCTGTCTTGCCGAGGTCGATCCCGTACTGTTTGGCGACAATCGCCACTTCACCGTCCACTTCGCGGGCGTAGATGACTTCCCCATTCACGGTGGCGGCGACGGCGGTTCCTCGCCGCGCGCCGATGGTGAGCGCGGCGAGGGCGGCGGCCGCGACCACCAGGACCACCGCCGTGAGGGCTATGATTTTGGACCGACCTGTCATGTGCGACTCCTCTCAAAAACTACCGGCGATGCGCATTTGGCGCCCGATGTGCTGTTTCATCCTACCTGGGGGGTGCCTCCGGTGCAACGCCGACCGGTTCCCGGCGGCGCGTCTGCCGTGCCAGGGCCTGCAGCACCTGGGTGAGGAGGTCTACATCGGTGAGGCCCGGTCCGCTCGCGCGCAGGCGGAGGATGGAGCCGCTCGAGGTCAGCCGCCCGCCGAACTGTCCCAGGAGTGTCGCCTCCTCGTCCCCGGTCAACGACCAGCTTGCCGCGGGTTTGATGGTGATGCGGTCCCCCTCGCGTGCCACAGACGCGACGCCGGCTCTGCGCGCCAGTGTGCGCAGCCGGACAATTTGCAGCAGAGTCGACGCGGCCGGCGGCGGGGGACCGTAGCGATCGGCGACCTCGGCAGCCACCTCATCGGCGTCTTCTTCGGTACGCGCCGCGGCCATCTTCCGGTAGACGGCCATCCGCTGCCCCTCATCCGGCACGTACGCCTCCGGCAGGTAGGCATCGGCGCCGAGGTCGAGCGTGACTTCTGGGGCGTCGTCGATGATCTGGCCGCGCAGTTCGCGGATGGCTTCGTCGAGCAGACGGCTGTAGAGTTCAAACCCCACCGCCGCCAGTTGTCCGTGCTGCTCGGGACCGAGCAAGTTGCCAGCCCCGCGAATCTCCAGATCGCGCATCGCCAGCTTGAAGCCAGATCCCAATTCCACAAACTCCCGCATCGCCTGTAGGCGCTGGTGCGCTTCTTCTGTGAGACCGGCGCCCTTCGGGTACAGGAGGTAACAAAAGGCTTGCCGGTCCGACCGACCCACGCGGCCTCGCAGCTGGTACAGCTGCGAGAGCCCCAACAGATGCGCGTCTTCGATCAGAATGGTGTTGACGCGCGGAATGTCCAAGCCGATCTCCACGATCGTGGTGGAGACCAGCACGTTAGACCGGCCGCCCAGGAAATCGAGCATTACCTGTTCGAGACGCTCTTCGGGCATCTGGCCGTGGGCGACGGCCACCGCGGCCGTGGGGACCAGGTTCCGAATGCGCCGGGCGGCGCGTTCGATCGTCTCGATGCGGTTATGGACGACGTAGACCTGCCCGCTGCGGTCGAGTTCACGCAGGATCGCCTCGCGTACGAGATCGTCCTCGTACGGGCGAATCTCCGTGAGGATCGGCAATCGCGCATCCGGAGGAGTTTCCATCACCGACATGTCCCGCAGTCCGACCAGGGACATGTGCAGGGTGCGGGGGATCGGGGTCGCGGTGAGCGTCAGCGCGTCAACGCGGGAGCGCAACTGTTTGAGCTGCTCTTTGTGTTTGACGCCGAACCGGTGCTCTTCATCGACGATGATCAGCCCCAGGCGCTTGAACTGCACGTCCTTCTGCAACAGGCGGTGGGTGCCGATGACGACATCGACTGTGCCCGCAGCGACGCCCTCGATCACGTGGCGCTGCTCACGGCGCGACTGAAACCGGCTGAGGACCTCGACCTTAATGGGGTACGTGGCCAGACGCTTGAGAAAAACGTTGTAATGCTGCTGGGCCAGAATCGTGGTCGGGACCAAGACGGCGACCTGGTGACCGTCCATCACCGCCTTGAACGCCGCCCGCAGCGCCACCTCGGTTTTGCCATAGCCGACATCCCCCGCGATGAGGCGATCCATGGGCTTGGGGGATTCCATGTCGCGTTTGACGTCTTGGATCGCCAGCCACTGGTCCGGCGTCTCCTCGAATTCAAACGTGGCCTCGAGTTCTTGCTGCCACGGCGTATCGGGGGAAAAGGCATGCCCCGGGACCGCTTCCCGCCGCGCGTATAACTGCAGCAACTCGCGGGCCAGTTGCTGTGTCGCCTCTTTGACGCGTCCCTTCTCGCGTTCCCATTCCGCCCCGCCCAGGCGGTGAATCTTCGGCTGCTGTCCTTCGACTCCGATGTAGCGCTGCACCAAGTCAATCTGATCGGTCGGGACGTACAGTCGGTCGCTCTGCGCGTACTCGACCTGCAGGTAATCCCGCTCTGCCCCCTGCAACAGCAAGCGGACCATTCCGCGATAGAGACCGATGCCGTGGTGCACATGGACCACGAAGTCGCCGGGCGACAGGTCGGTCCACGAATACAAGCGGACGCCTTCCCGAAACCGGAGTTTGCGCCGGCGGCGTCGCCAGCCGACGATCTCGCTGTCGGAGACCACGACCAGCGCGGCATCGTCCAGCCGAAATCCCCGGGACAGCGGCGCCGAGACGATGGCCACCTGTCCCGGTTCCGGGACCTCGGACCCATCGGAAGGGATGAGAGCGGTCAGTCCATGATCGGCCAGAATTTCTTGGATCCGCTGCCCTTGCGCTGTAGCGACGATGATTCGCCGGCCTTCCGTTTGCCACTGCGCGAGGGAGCGGGCCAGCAAGGTCATTTGCCCGGCGAAGGCCTCCACCCCGGCAAAGCGGATCTCGACCTCCGTGGCCGCACGCTCAGAGGCGTGCAACGCCGACAGCCTGATTTGGTTGGTGCTCTGGGCCCGGTGAGTGATCTCGTCCCACGACAGCAGGCTCCCGGGGGGCGCGTCTTCGGCGAGCGCGCGGGCTTGGCGCTGCAATTCATCAGGCTCATCGAGAACCAAGAGAGACCCCGCAGGGAGGTAGTCTAGCACGGTGGCCGGCCCGCCCCGTTCAGCGGCAGGGGTGAGCAGAGCCTGGTCGACCGGCTGCGTGCTGCGTTGGGTCTGGGGATCGAAGGCGCGCAGGGAGTCGATTTCGTCCCCGAACCACTCGACCCGCACCGGAGTGTCGAGGTGCGGAGGAAACACGTCGAGGATTCCCCCGCGAATGGCAAATTGCCCGCGGGCGTCCACAAGATCCACGCGCGTATATCCGCCCTCGGCCAAGAACGCCAACACGGCGTCCCGGTCGCGGCGGTCGTGTGGAGCCAGGCGGACGGAGAGGCTACCAAACTCCGCGACCGTCGGCACCGTACGCAGCAGCGCCGACACCGGCGCAATGATCCAAGACGGAGAGCCCTCGAGCAAACGCAGCAGGATTCCGAGCCGCTCGCCCACGATCTGAGGCAAGGGCTGTTCTCCGTCCAGACGTGCGTGGTCCCATCGCGGGAACACCGAGCTGATTCCCTCTAGCTCTGGGGCAAACGTGAGCAGGTCGTCGTACAGGCGTTCGGCAGCGTCGTGGGAGGGGGTGATCAGCAACACGGCTCCCGGACGGGGGAGGGGGAGATCCTCGGCCAACGCGGCCAATAGGTAGGCCTTCTCCGAGCCTGCAGATCCCACCACCCAGGGGTGACGGTGCTGTCGGAGGGCATTAAGCGCTTGATTGTAAGAGTGCTGCTGCCGCAAGAGCGGCAACAGCCCATGCAAAGCCATGACTTCACCTGGCAACTGAAAGGCCCAAACCAATATCTTACCGCGCCCATCCGGCATCACAATGCCGAACATGCCCGCGTCGGGGGGTCACGGTGGTGGGCGTGTGCTTTTCGTGTGTGGATCTCTTACCGATTTAACGTAAATGGCGGCGACGACCATCCCCTCGCCGCGTCCTGATTTTCTCGCTACCTGAGACTTCCCAGAGGCTCATTCATCGGGTGCGGGCAGGCCGCTTGCCACAATCCTCTGCAGCAGGGAGGTGGGGGGCTTCGGATGAATAAGCCGGGCATACAAGCGGACTACTCATATCCTTTGCTTGGCAGTCCTGACGTATGGGGGGGGCGCCAGGCATCCAGGAGGTCTTTATGGGGAAGATGCGTAAGCGCGTCACGCGGCGACAGTTTCTCCGCGAAGCGGCAGTGGCGACCGGAGGTCTCGTTCTAGCCGGATGGATTCCCCCCGCCTGGGCCCAGGTGCCGGGGTCGAAGATTTCCGTTGCACAGAAACTCGGCGCGCAGCTCATCGGCACGCTCGAGGGCCCGCAGATCATCCGCGATCCGTTGAAGTGGCCCAAGATGTTCAGTGAAGCGCCGGTTCTCGCGGAGCTGGTGAGGCAGGGGAGGCTCCCCCCTGTGGATCAGCGCGTGCCCTCCGAACCCCTCGTCCTCAAGCCCGTGCACGAGATCGGTCGATACGGCGGTACCTGGCGGCGCGGGTTCACCGGTCCGGGCGACGGGGAGAACGGGAACCGCATTGTCTCCGCCGACAAGCTTCTCTTCTGGGACTACACCGGGACGAAGGTCATGCCCTCGATCGCCCAGTCGTGGCTGCTCTCCGAGGATGGGAAGTCGGCCACGATCTACTTGCGCAAGGGCCACAAGTGGTCCGACGGGGCGCCGTTTACCGCCGATGACTTTGTGTTCTGGTACGAGGACATCTATCTCAACACAGATATCCAGCCCGTGCCGAATCCCGATTTCATGGTGAATGGCAAGTCCGGGGTCCTCCGGAAGATCAACGACACGACCGTGCGGTTCGAGTTCCCCGAGGCGAACTATCTGTTCCTCGACATCTTGGCCGGAAGTACGGCCATGGGAGGGGGGATGGCGCAACAGGGCTATGAAGACCGCACCATGGGCGCCTATCGCCCCGCGCACTACATCAAGCAATTCCACCCCAAGTATGTGGGCAAGGATGAAGCCGATCGGAAGGCCAAGGCCGCGGGGTTCCCCAGTTGGGTCGCCTACATCAAGAATCGCTGGGATTGGCGGCTCAACCCCGATCTGCCCATGCTGACGCCCTGGAAGACGGTGACGCCGATCAACACGCCGACCTGGGTCCTGGAGCGAAACCCCTACTTCTATGAAGTCGACACGGCGGGGAACCAGCTCCCCTACCTGGATCGCATTGTGATGACGCTTGCGGAAAACTTGGAGGTGCTGAACCTGCGCGCGATCGCAGGCGAGTACGACCTCCAGGAGCGCCACACGGCCATGCCCAAGATCCCCGTGTTCTTAGAGAATCGTGACAAGGTCGGCTATAACCTCGCACTCGACCCGGCGCTTAATGGGTGTGATGCGGTCCTGCAAACAAACCAAGCCTACGACGGGGATCCTGAAATCGTAGCGTGGCTCCACACGGCCGACTTCCGCCGCGCCCTGTCGATGGGCATCGACCGCGACCAACTCAACGAGACCTTTTGGCTGGGTCTGGGGACCCCGGGCTCCGTCGCGCCGAACGAGAGCCTGCCCTACAGCCCCGGGCCGGAGTGGCGCAACAAGTGGGCCACGCTGGATCTCGCCCAGGCCAATGCGCTCTTGGACAAGGTGGGGCTTAGCAAGAAAGACGCCGACGGCTACAGGCTGCGCACCGACGGCAAGGGACGGCTCCGGCTCGAAATCGCGACAGCGGCGGGGTCCTTCATTAATCACACGCAGATCTCCGAGATGGTCAAAGAACAGTGGAAGAAAATTGGCATCCAAGGCGATGTGAAGGAATTTGAGCGGAGCCTGCACTTCACGCGCATGCGCAGCAACGAGCAGCAGATCGCCGTCTGGGCCAACGACGGTTCTGAAGTCCTCTACCTCTTCCCGCGCCACGCGTTGCCGGTTGATCCGGTCGAGGCCTTCTTGGGAAAGCCCATCGCCGATTGGTACGCTTCGAAAGGTACGGCAGGGAAGGCCCCCAAGGACCCTGAGCTGCTCCGGGCGCTCGACCTCTTCCGGTCGGCGAACGGGAAGAAGACGGAGGAACGCTACAAGATCGCTCAGGAAATCTGGAAGATCCTCGTGGACCAGGTGTATTCGATCGGGACCGTGGGCCAGTCCCCGGCCGTGATGGGCGTGCGGGTGATGAGCCGGAAGCTGGGCAACATGGCGTCGCGGCAGATCAACGCGCAACACTGCCGCACCCCGGGCTCGTCGCAGCCATCCACGTATTACTTCAAGGGGTAAGACGGGAACGGGCGGGCCTCTCCCCCACGCCACGGAGCGGAGAGGCTCCCCGTTAGATTCGAGCCACGATGCTCGCGTACCTCAGCCGCCGAGTCGTCCTCGCCTTGTTAACGGTCGGGGCGATCTCTGTGCTATCCTTCGTCATCATCCGGCTCCCTCCAGGAGATTACATTAGTTCCTACATCGCGAGTGTCTCCATGTCCGGTGGCTTCGTGTCCGAACAGGAAGTGCAGGTCCTCCGGCGCGAGTACGGTCTCGATAAGCCCGTGTATGTCCAGTACCTGCGGTGGATGGGGATGGTCGTGCAGGGCCGATTCGGCGTGTCCCTCGAGTACCGGCGGCCTGTCTCGGAAGTGATCGGGGATCGGTTGTGGCTCACGATGGTCGTGGCCATCGCCGCGGTCGTCTTGACCTGGGCGCTCGCCCTGCCGATCGGGATCTACTCGGCCGTCCGACAGTATTCGCTTGGGGACTATATCGCCACGTTTGTGGGATTCATCGGCCTGGCGGTGCCGAGTTTCATGTTAGCGCTCGTCCTGCTGTACCTCGGTTTCAAGTACTTTAACGCCAACATCGGGGGCCTATTTTCCGGGGAGTTCGACCTAGCGCCGTGGAGTCTCGCCAAGGTCTGGGATCTCGCGAAGCATCTTCCGCTGCCCACCCTGATCCTCGCCCTCGCGGGCACGGCCCAGCTCATCCGCATTATGCGGGCGAATCTCCTCGATGAGCTGAGCAAACCGTATGTGGTAACCGCCCGCGCGCGCGGCCTCAGTGAGAGGCGCGTCATCCTCAAGTACCCGGTGCGGGTGGCTCTGAACCCTTTTGCCAGTACCATCGGTTATCTGCTCCCCTATGTCGTCTCGGGAAGCATCATCGTCTCCCTGGTCTTGGGCCTGCCCACCGTGGGCCCTCTGCTGCTGCGGGCGCTCGTCGCCCAAGATATGTTCCTGGCGGGCACGATCGTGCTGCTGCTCGGCGTGTTGACCGTAGTGGGGACGTTCTTATCAGACCTCATGCTGCTGTGGATTGACCCGCGCATCCGCCTGGAGGGCACGCGATAGTCGAGTCCCGACTCCCAGCCGAGACGGTCCCCCGGGGGGAGGGCCACGGGTCCACTGCGGTCGCCGAAGAGCGGGTGTCCGTCGCCACCCAATGGCAGCTCATGCGGTGGCGTTTCCGGCGCCACAAGCTCGCTATTGCCGGCAGCATCGTGGTCATCTTCTTCTATACTGTCGTCCTCTTCGCGGACTTCCTCGCCTACGCGCCGCCGACGGCGTCGGAGGCCCAACGCTCCTTGCTGGCGCCCCAGGGCATCCACTGGGTGGATCACGGACGGATCGACCCTTATGTGTACGGGTTCACCGGGCGCCGGGATCCGCTGACCCTCAAGCGCGTCTACACGCTCGACCCCACAAAGAAGATCTCGCTGCGTCTCTTCGCCCACGGTTTTCCGTACCGGCTCTTCGGACTGATCCCAACCGACCGGCATCTCATCGGGGTCGTGGGGGCACGCACCGAGGACACGCTGTTTGTGTTGGGTACGGATGAGCAGGGACGAGACCTCTGGTCGCGGCTCATGTACGCGACGCGAACATCGCTGATCATCGGCCTGGCGGGTGTCACGATCGCTCTCTTCTTGGGCGTCCTGCTGGGCGGCATTTCAGGGTTTTACGGCGGCGGGGTGGACACGGCCATTCAACGCGTCATCGAGATCCTCCGCTCGATTCCCACGATTCCGCTGTGGCTGGGACTCGCGGCGGCGCTCCCCAACGACTGGACTATTGGACAAGTCTACTTCGCCATCACGCTCATCATCTCGCTGATTGGCTGGACGGAGCTGGCACGCGTCGTGCGAGGCCGCTTCCTGTCTTTGCGGGAGGAGGAATTCGTGATGGCGGCCGAGCTCGCGGGCAGCAGCCAGGTGCGCATTATCCTGAGCCACATGGTGCCCTCGTTTCTGAGTCACATCATCGCCGCGACCACGCTCGCTCTTCCCGCAATGATCGTCAGCGAGACGTCGCTGTCGTTTCTCGGGCTGGGCCTCCGGCCCCCCGCCGTGAGTTGGGGTGTGCTCTTGCAACAAGCCCAGAACGTCCAGGCCCTCGCCATCTCGCCGTGGCTCCTCATCCCGGCGATCCCGGTGATCACGGTCATCCTGGCCTTCAACTTCACAGGCGACGGGCTGCGCGACGCCGCGGATCCCTACGGGCACTGATGGCCGCCGCTGACCAGCCCATCCTGAACGTTCGCGATCTGCGAACCTACTTCTTCCGCGAGGAAGGCACCGTCAAGGCGGTCGACGGCGCGAGCTTCGAGGTGTTCGCCGGCCGCACGGTCGGCATCGTGGGAGAGAGCGGCTGCGGGAAGACCGTCACGGCCAAGTCGATTCTGCGCATTGTCGAGCGCCCGGGGCGGATCGTGGGCGGCCAGATTTACCTGCGCCGGTCGGCGCACAATGGCCAAGCCAGCACGGTCGACCTCGCGACCCTCGACCCAGACGGTGCAGAGATTCGCAGGATCCGAGGAGGGGACATCGCGCTGGTGTTCCAGGAGCCGATGTCATCCATCAGCCCGGTCCACACGATCGGCAACCAAATGGTCGAAACGGTTCAACTCCACACGGGCCTGGGCGCATCGGCGGCGCGCGAGCAGGCCATTGAGATGCTGCGACTTGTAGGCATCCCCAAGCCGGAGCGGCGTATAGACGAATACGCTTTCCAACTGAGCGGAGGCCTCCGCCAACGCGCCATGATCGCCCTCGCGCTCGGTGGCCACCCTCGCATCTTGATCGCGGATGAGCCCACGACGGCCCTGGACGTGACCACGCAGGCGCAGATCCTGGACCTGCTGCGCCACCTCCAGGCCCAAGAGCAGATGGCGATCGTCCTCATCACTCACAACCTCGGCGTGGTCGCGGAGATGTGCGACGAAGTGGTCGTCATGTACCTCGGGCGGGTGGTGGAGCGCGGGCCTGTGGATGCCATCTTCCACGCCCCGAAGCATCCGTACACCCGGATGCTCCTGCGGTCCATTCCCTCGATTCACGCGGCAGTCCGCACCAAGCTCCCCACGATCGCCGGGTCGATCCCGCACCCGTTCAACCGGCCGCGCGGCTGTCCTTTCCACCCCCGGTGCCCCGATTTCATGCCCGGGGTGTGCGACCAGAACGAGCCGGAGCTGCGTGCGGTCAGCGAGGGCCAAGCGGTGAGTTGCTTCCTGTACGGAGCGCCGTGATGATGGGAGCCGGCACGAGCCCCGATTACCTCCTCGAGGTGCGAGGCCTGCGGAAATACTTTCCGATCCACAAGGGGTTCTTGCGGAAGCTGGTCGGCCAAGTGCGCGCGGTTGACGATGTCAGCTTCTCTATCGAGCGCGGCCAGACGCTCGCACTCGTCGGCGAGAGCGGGTGCGGGAAGACGACGACGGCCCGCTGCATCATCCGGGCCCACGCGCCCACCGCAGGGCAGATC
>DATGVF010000026.1:0-2605 GCA_035300645.1 bacterium | reverse complement strand
CCTTGAACAGCCGCGCCCCGAACGTCAGCGCTTCGAGCGCCTGGTCGGACTTCAAGACCACGTTCTCGTTGGCGTCCTGGATCGAGCCGTCGAACGACCACAGCATCGCGCGCGCGGCCATGTTCGAGTCCAGCTCCTGCGACATCCCGATGCCGATCGGGATCTGGATCTCGGGATGCTTGGCCTTGATCTGCGGCGCCGCGGTGACCAGGTCTTCCCACGTGACCGGCCCGTTGGGCATCCCGATCTCGGTCCAGATGCTCTTCAGGTAGTCGCCGGGATCGGGTACGTAGTTGTCGCTGAACCCGAACCATTTCCGCGTCACCGGGTTGTAGGTGCTGCGCTTGCACAGGTCGAGCAGCGGCCCGTGCTGGCGCTCGGCCTCCTTCACGACATCCGCCATGTCGAGCACTTGCGGCTCGAACGCCCCCGGCGGCGACAGGAACTGAAAGAGGTCGTGCCCTTGTTGGGCCGCGACCTCCGCGTTGGCCCGCGTCGTCAGGTCCGCAAGGGAGATGTGGTCCACGGTGACCTCGACGCCCTTGGCGGTGCCCCAGTCCTTGGCGTACTTGTCGAACCACACGTCGTAAGCGGGGACGAAATGGCTCCACTGAATGATCTTGAGGGTCTTCGGAGGTCGCTTGATCAGGATGGTCGGACCGAGAGCGACAGCGGCCGCAGCGGCGCCGGCCGTGGTCACGAATTGCCGCCGATCCATCCCCTTCCGCCTGGTCATGGATCTACCCTCCATTCACCTGTCGAGAAAGTCGCGGCGAAGCGATGAAGCCTCGCCGCGGTTGGAACTCCGTTCGCGTTTAGATCGTGTACATCACGCTCATGGCGACCTGGGTGGCTTTCTGCTTACCAGCCGTCGCCCATGTGGTGTTGGCGCGGAAGTACTCGACACCGAGCTGGTAGCGCCCGGCGCGGAACCGCAGCATTCCCGAGATGTCCTCGTTCTTGCTGCGGTAGTTGCCCGTCAGCCCCGGCGAGTTCGCTGCATCGGGGTGATCAGTACCGTAAAACAACCACCCACCCCAGTGCGGTGTAAACTCGTAGCCCCCTTGGACCCACGCGCCCCAACCTTTGACGTTGCCCTGCTGGGTGATGTGGGCAAACTGCTGGCCCATCGCCTTGCCCGTGTAGACGTTGCCGTGGATCGTGAACTTGCCGGAGGTCACGTTGCCACCCGCCTCGACGCCCGAGCCGGTGAGGTTGTTGCCGGCTACGCCGACGGCCGTCGTGTCCTTCCAATCGACGTGACCGACGACGTATGCGCTCCAGCTAGCATTGGCCTTGCGATGACTGAAATTGAGCCGGGCTTCGAGCTGCGGCATGGCCGAGGCCGCGCCGCTGCTAATCCCGCCGCCCACGTCGGGGCCGCCGTTCTTCTGCGCCGAGAGGACGAGCTGCGCTGTGGTCGGTTTGCCCGGATTGAGGTCGTGATAAACGAAGATACCGGGGAAGCGCCAACCGATCATGCCGGTCGCACCATAGCCCAGGGGGAACGCCAGGTGCGTCACGGACACCGGCACCTCCCCAAACAGCGGAGACCAGAACTGCCCGATACGCACGGTCGTACGGCCATTCGTCAAATCCACGTAGGCGAAGCGAACGCGCAGCTGGGGCTGCTCGTCGCCAAACGGTGGCGCGCCCGTGCCGCCAAAGGCACCGAAGAAATCAGCCTCGATCGTGGCCTTGGGGGACCATTTGCCCAGCACCGGCGCTGCGCTGAAGGTGAAATTGAGCCGCGTGTTGCGGACGTCTCCGTCCATGTAACTCTTGTCGGTCGCGGGCTGCACGGCGTTCGCATATTCGGCATTCTGCCCGTTCCCGAATGTGAAAAAGCCACTGTTCGTAAACCAGGTCGCGTTGATGAAGCCGCTGATGGTCAGCGTGTCTCCCGCCCCCAGCTTGACCGATTGCTGGGCGAGTGCGACCGACGGCCCCCCAAGGAACGCAGCCAGCGCGACCCCCACTGCAGTCACCCACGCGATACGCCTTCTCATGAGGACCCTCCCTCCTGTGGGACTGGGTGATGGAGCGGCCTCATCCCTTCACCGCCCCCATGGTGAAGCCCTGAATGAATCGATCGATGAAGAGATTGTAGATGATGGCGAGGGGAATGCTGATGACTAGGGCGGCGGCCATGAGCGCCCCCCAGTGGTACACGTCGCCCCGGACCAACGCGATCGGCACGCCCAAGCTCACCGTCATCCTGTCGACAGAGCTGAGGAAGGTCAACGCGTACACGAACTCCTGCATTACTAGCGTGAAGCTGAAAACGACCACCGTCAAGATGCCCGGAATGATGAGTCGCGGCGCGACTTTTACGATGACGGCGAGCCGGCTGTACCCGTCGATCATCGCCTGCTCCTCGATATCCCAGGGAACAGAGCGCAGGAATCCCATGACGAGCCACGTGCAGAAGGGGATCGTGATGGTCGGATAGATCAGGATCAGCGCCCCGAGCGAGTTCTGGAGGCCGAGCAACGCCACGAGGCGCGCGAAGGGGATGAAGAGCAGCGTCGGCGGGATCAGATAGGTGAAGAAGATCCCGATGCCGAGCCGCTCGCCCCAGCGGCCCGTGAGCCGGGCCAGGCTG
>DATGVF010000025.1:0-2784 GCA_035300645.1 bacterium | reverse complement strand
CGACATAAACGCGCACCCCCACAGCGATGAATCCGGCCGCGTCGTCGTAATCCATAACGGCATCATCGAGAACTTCTTGCAGTTGAAAGAAGAGCTCTCCGCTCGGGGCCATGCGTTTCGGTCGGATACGGATACCGAAGTATTAGCGCACCTCATTGAAGAGGAGCTTTACGGGAAGCCGCCCCACCCCACAGTGCCCTCCCCAACGGCGCACACGGCGGGCGACGGACGGCGCACCGGCACCCAGACACGGGATCGGCGCCCCGGTGCGGCGCCATCGACGATGATTCCGCTGGAGGACGCTGTGCGCCGCGCCGTGGGGCATACGGAAGGCGCGTATGCCATCGTGGTGATGTGCAGCGATCAGCCGGATCGCATCGTGGCGGTCCGCCAGATCAGTCCTCTGATCATTGGCCTCGGGAAAGGAGAGACGATCCTAGCCTCTGACATTCCTGCGGTCCTGCCCTATACCCGCGACGTTCTCATCATCGAGGATGGCGAAATGGCCGTGATCACCGCCTCCGGGGCTACGGTGCAGCTGCTGGATGGCACCCCTGTTGCCCGACAGCCGGAACGCATCACCTGGGATGCCGCGATGGCGGAGAAGGGCGGCTTTCCCCACTTCATGCTCAAGGAGATCCACGAACAGCCGCGGGCGTTGCAGGAGACCATGATGGGCCGTCTGGATGCGGCAACCGCCCCCGACCTTGATGGCGTGGCGTACCCGCCGGATTTCGTCGCCAAGATGCGCAAGATCTGGATCACGGCCTGCGGCACCGCGTATCACGCCGGTCTGGTGGGCCGCTGGCTCTTTGAACACTGGGCGCAGATGCCGGTCGAGGTCGATTTGGCTTCTGAGCTGCGCTACCGCGAGCCGTTGATCGGCTCCGATGCGCTGGCGATTGCCATCAGCCAGTCTGGGGAAACGGCGGACACGCTTGCAGCGATGCGCGAAGCACGGCGGCGAGGCGCCCGCGTGGCCGCGATCACAAACGTGGTAGGGAGTACGCTCAGCCGCGACGCGGACGACGTGCTGTACATTCGGGCCGGGCCGGAGATCGCGGTGGCCAGCAGTAAAGCGTATCTCACGATGCTCGTCGCCCTCCAGATGATGGCCCTCGACCTGGGCCGGCGGCGCGGAACCCTGACGCGCCATCGGGTGCAGGAGATTATTGCGGGACTCAAAGCCCTGCCAACCAAGGCGCAGGAGGTGCTGCACCGCGAACCCGAGGTGGCAGCGCTCGCCAAGCGCTTGGCTGATCGGGAGCACATGTTCTTCATTGGGCGCGGCTTGGACTACGCGGTGGCGATGGAGGGCTCCTTGAAGCTGAAGGAGATTTCCTACCTGCATTGCGACGCGTTGGCCGCAGGCGAGCTCAAGCACGGGACGCTGGCCCTGGTTACCCCCGGGGTCCCTGTGTTTGCCCTGGTGACGCAGAGGGCCGTGTACGAGAAAACCGTGTCCAACATCCAAGAGGTGAAAGCGCGCGGCGGTCTCGTGATCGCTGTCGCGTACGACAGCGATACAGAGATCACCAAGCACGCGGAAGTAGTGCTGCGCATTCCGGACACCGAGGATGCCCTGGCCCCGGTCCTGGCGATTATCCCCTTGCAGCTGTTTGCCTATCACGTGGCGCGCGCACGGGGGAATGACATCGACCAGCCGCGAAATCTGGCGAAAAGCGTGACGGTCGAATAGACCCAGACGAGGCTGGCATGAACCAGTCCAATGACGATCTAGATCGTCGCGTTCGCAGACTAGTCTACGACGTCACACTGCGCCGCGGCACGCCGCCCACCCTCGCGGCAACCGCGGACGGACTGGGCACATCTCCCCAACAGGTCGCTGCCTCTTTCCAGAGGCTAGCGGCAGGTCGGGTCCTCGTCCTTGCGGGCGACAGCGGCGAGATCCTGATGGCGAACCCCTTTTCCGCTGTCCCGACACCGTTTCTCGTTGAGTTCGAAGACTATGCCTGCTACGGCAACTGCATCTGGGATGCGATGGGTGTGGTGGCGATGCGACGCCGCGATGCCCGCATCAAGACGTCCTGCGGGGACTGTGGCGCGCCGATGGAGGTGCAAATTGTCTCTCAGGCGTTGCAATCCCCCCCCGGCGTTGCCCACTACGCCCTCCCCGCCCGGCGGTGGTGGGACGACATCGTCTTCAACTGAAAGACGATGCTGCTCTTCCGGTCGGAAGAGCATGTCGATCGCTGGTGCAAGGCCTGGAGGATGGAACAGGGGGCTATTCTGACGCTCGATCAGCAGTGGAAGCTCGCGCAGGCCTGGTACAGTGCCGACCGCCGGGACCCGCTCTGGCGGCGCAAAACCGTCGACGAAACGGAGGCGGCGTTGGCCACCGCAGGCCTCACGGGGCCATTCTGGAATGTGCGTCCGCCCGCGTAGGAGTATTTCCAGGCCATGCCGGGCAAGGTCAGGAGCGTGACTGGTTCGGGGGCGGAACGGGCAAAGGGTGGGTAGCGAATTAGGGACGGGAATGCTGCCCGAGTGCAATTCCGTCGCCGTCTTAGGAAAGTGCAGCCGCTCGGTTAGACCCTAGGCAGTTGGTGCTTGCGAACACACTTCTCCTCGCGGAGGTGATTGGCACATGCGAGCAACAATGGAGGACTGGGCCCTTTTAATCCTACGAGTGGGCGCAGGGATCACGTTTTTTGTACATGGTTACCCGAAGCTCTTTGCAGGCGCCGGACCGTTAGCTTTCTCTCGATACTTGCACGCCCAACACTTTCCGGCGCCGCTGCTCTTCGCCTGGATCTTCGCCGT
>DATGVF010000024.1:0-2138 GCA_035300645.1 bacterium | reverse complement strand
GGCCCACGGCAAACACGAAGAAGCCGCTTGTGGCATGTCCATCGGTTGCGGACAGGACGCGCCACCGCACTGTGTAGACGCCCCGCGGCAATTCCCCCACGGAGGCGATGAGCCCGCGCTGATCTCCCGACACCCGCACTGCGCCCAGTCCGACGGGTTTCCCCTCGCGGTCGACCACGGCGACCGTGCTGAACGCGGGGTCCACAGTTTCGGTGAACCAAAGGGCCACCTGGCGGGGGGAGGTTGGCACAGATGCGTTGGCGGCGGGCTCGGAGCGCTCCAGCACGGCATGGCTGAAGGCGGGAGAGGTTATCCCAAACCCTATGCCAAGCGTGCAGATCACGATGAGCAACCGATTCCGCACTGTCATACTCCCGAATTTACGACACGCGCCAAGCCGGCGGCCGCGAGGCACCCGTCAGGGCGGATTTGCCCGGACCTTCTCGCGCCGGCGGCATGTCGCTGATCGTCACCCGTCTGTGTGAAATGCGCGTCCAGCTCGCAGCTATTGAACAAGCACCGTCACGATCTGGACTGGACCGATGGGTTTGTGCTCCTTGCCTGCCCAGTACACACGGATCGTGTGCGAGCCGGGGGGCGGCTGAACCAACAGTCATCTGATATCTCGTAGGGCTGAGGCGGGTCATCTGCTGGAACATGGGCATCGTGAGACGTCTATCCAACTCCACATTCAGGTGTGGCCCCATCGGCATCGCATGCTTGCCCATGGTCATCATCGACAGATCGACGGGTGTCTCGAATACCACGACGACAGGACTCTGGACCGTCACGTCAGCCTTTGGCGTCACGATCGTCAAGGGTGGCAGGCCCCCTGCGAGGAGCCGACGGTGAAACGAAACGACCCTTGGGTTACCTCTTGGTCCGGCGAGGACACAGCTTTCCACTTCACCGTGTAGGTTCCAGGCTGACGCGACTGCACGCGCACGATCATGGACTTATGGCTCAAATCATTGAGGTCCACCCCACCCTTCCCGTCGTCGACCTGTTTGCCGTGCGCGTCTAGCACACGGAGCGTGCTCCGCTTCGCGTCGAGCTCCTCATTGGCTGAGGCCAGAGTAAACCACACGCGGACAACCTCGGGCGCAGAGGTCACCGTGCTATCCGGCGCGGGCACCGCGCGGAGGAACTTGGCATGCGCTCCTACGGTCTCCGTCTGAATTAGCATGCTGAGAATGAGGACCAGCATGATCCCCATAACTCGCTTGCTTTGCATCGCAGTGCCCTCCAACGAGTCGTCAGCAGGACCAGTGTTGGCTCTCCTGCCACTACGGATGACGCTGCCGCGCGTGTTCTCCCCGCAAGCGCACGGCAAGGTCGTATACTGCTCGCCGGGGAAGCCCATGGGCTTTTGCCACTTGCCGGACGGCCTCGGTCGGGGGTGTACCGGCCGCGAGCAGCGTCTTCAACTCCTCCTGGGGATCGCCCGCCGATGTGGCCGCAGGACTGTTGCCGCCACCGACCACCATGGTGACCTCCCCCCGCAGCCGACGCCCCTGCGCCTGCGCAAGGATCTCTCTGGGCGTGCCCCGGAGGACCTCCTCAAACCGTTTGGTGAGCTCACGCATGAGCGCGATCGGCCTCTCTCCCAAGATGGCCTGCAGGTCCTTCAGAGTTGCCTCCACGCGCGTCGGAGCCTCAAAAAGCACTAGAGTCCATGGGATCGCCTGCAGCGCTTTTAGCACCTTTCGACGCTCCGCGGACTTGCGCGGAAGGAAACCCAGGAAAACGAATCGATCGGTGGGGAGTCCCGCGACGGACAATGCAGCTGTGATGGCGCTGGGTCCGGGGACGGGGACGACCGGCACGCCAGACGCGATCGCCTGGCGGATGAGAGTGTATCCCGGGTCGGACAACAGCGGCGTGCCGGCGTCAGAGACGAGGGCGACGGACTCTCCTGCCTGGAGCCGGCGGACCAACTCGGGCGTGCGCGCCTGCTCATTATGCTCGTGGTAACTCACCAGTGACGTCGCAATCGCGTGGCGTTGCAGCAGAAGGCGGGTGTGCCGCGTATCCTCGCAGGCAATCACCTTCACCTCGCCCAGTACGCGGACTGCACGGAAGGACAGATCTTCCAAGTTCCCGATGGGCGTGGCAACGACGAAGAGGGTGCCGGGTGG
>DATGVF010000023.1:0-3987 GCA_035300645.1 bacterium | reverse complement strand
TTTCCAAAGAGGAGTTCACTCATCACAAGTGGTGTTCAGTGAGGGGGTGTCTGCCTGCTGCATTGCCAGGAGACGACTCACTGTCGCTGGATGCACATGGAATAATCGCGCCGCGGCGGCTTGCGTCTGCCGCCCAGACGTCACCATCTCGACAATGGCGGCCTGCTGCTGGGGCCCCAGCTTGGGTCGACGTCCGCCAATCCGCCCCTGGGCTCGTGCGACCGTCAACCCCGCCTGCGTGCGTTCGCGAATCATCGCCCGTTCGAACTCCGCAAAGCTCCCCACCATCTGCATGAGCATGCGTCCGGCGGGCGTGGTCGTGTCAATGGCTTCCGTCAGACTGCGAAAGCCGGCACCAGCCTGCGCAATCCGCTCCATAATATGGAGCAGATCCTTGAGGGAACGGGACAACCTATCGAGTTTCCAGACGACCACTACATCCTCGGGACGGAGCTGATCAAGGAGACGGTGCAGCTGCGGACGATCCCACCGCCCGCCAGACGCCTGCTCGGTGAAGAGCCGCTCAACTCCCGCCGCACGCAAGGTGGTCTCTTGCATCCGGGTGTCTTGGCCCTGCCCTTTCGAGACGCGGGTATAGCCGAGTACCATGGACCCTCCTGTTGCACAAACCCATTGCCATTGCGCACCATTTTGCAACAGGTTTATGCACGCTGCAACCCTTGCTGGGACGTAGAAGGGTCCCGTCGTGCCCAAACGGCCGTTTACGCAATTTCCGCCGGGCCGTTATGGCTGGCCCTGCCCCCACCGGAGTCGTGCGCGTTCTAGAGCCCGGGCAACGGCCCGTTCGACGCGTTCGTCGAACAAGATATCGTCAAGGGCATCATACAAGGACCGGGGAAATGAGCGCGACCGTGACCGGATCGCCTCGGTGGACATGCCCGCACGGCGACAGGCGCTCATGTAGCCGTGAGCCCAGGTACTGGGCTCTTCCCACGGACCCAGGGCCTGGGTGCCCGTCTTGATCAGCAAACGCGCGACCGTGGGGGGATCCTGTGCCCCTAACACCTCCACCAACGGTTCCCACATGGCCGCGGGCAGTCCCTGCACGCGACGAAGCAAGGTCTGGCCTGTGAGCGAAACCCGTTGGCACGATTCCAGAAACGCATGGGGCCACGGCCTTAGGAGATGCCCGACCAGTTCCAGAATGCGAAGACGCCAGGACAGAGGCTGCACTTCAAACGGCACCGCAAGCTGCGAGCGCATGACGACCGGGTCGACGCCCAGGCCTCGCCAGCATGACTCGGCCCAGGGCTGATGCGCCCACCGTAGACGCACGCTTTCGACAAACGCACGCAAGATGGCAAAGTAGGTGCGGCCCGGCATGGGGACGCTGGCATCGAGCACGACTTCCCCGGTTGTCAATGCCTCGTGAGCCCGGTTGGCCAGCCATAAGACAGGGGCCGGAGCCCGCACGGTCGGGACCAGAGCTAAAGTCGCACCACACCAACAATGCGCCCAACCCTGGGGAGCAAGGCGAACCCAGAACCGTAAGACTGGCTCTGCACAAGCCGGGCAGCTGTCGCGAAGGACCACCTCATGACGCCGACACACGGTGGTGAAGGCCAAACTCCAGGCCGTGCGGGGGTAAACCACCGGACCCTCGGCGATGCACAGGGGGCAAAACGGCATCGCGGCAGTTGCCTCACGGGGTAAGAGCCAGGGCGTCAGTTGCCTCCACTGGCGCCGTTCATGTGCCCGATCGTCGCTGTGGCGACGGTCGGGGTGGAACCTGAGGATCAGAACCGCCATCGCTTGAGGCGCCGCGAGATCAAGCGTCTCAAACACGATGCCCTCGTAGTGACGCAGGGTCATCGCTTCCACACGTGAGAGCGACCATCCGGTGTGATCCACCAGCGTCGTGATCAGCCTCGCTGGTGGGGAGTCATCTAACTCTTGCAGGCTCTGATTCGGCAAGGCAAGCGCGTCATGGCAAAACGCGATGGGCTCCATCTCATAGGCTACCGCCAGCCGGGTGAGCCACGACGAGAGAGTTTCATCGTCTTGCGGAGCGGGATGCAGCGGCCAACGCGTCATCTCCCGAGCCCTAGGCCAGGGTGCGCTCGAACACCCGGCGGCGCGCAGATGGCGGATGATAATCCACCTGTGACAACAGGGGTAGATCGATGCGCTCCTGCCCGCTCCGGATCGCCAGGGTCGCCGCGCGGGTCAAGAAGGTCGAGATTTCTCCAATGGTCCCTTCGCTCTGGGCGAGAATGTGCGTCGATAACGGCGGCTGGCTCAAGTGCGAGGGGTAGCGCAGAGGGAACGTCGCTTCGAAACTTGCCAGCAACGAGGCGTAGTCTGCATCGGTCTGCCAGCGGGGTAAGGGGAACGGTTCAAAGCGATTTTCGAGCTGCTCGTCGCTGCGAATGGCCAGAGAGGCTTCCCGGGTGCCCACACAGACCAGCGGGATACGCAGGGTGTTGCCGAGGGACCGCAGGACATTGAGAAAGGCCCGTTGCTGGGCACTCGATCCCCCCAAGAGGTTGTGCACTTCATCAATAATAAGCACGCGCACGCCAATGCGCTGGAGCAGCCGCAGCGTGAAGTCCTCAACTTTGGCAAGCAGCGCACGCGGCGACCTTGGCGGCGCCTGCACCGCCCGTAAAATGGCCGTATAGAAGCGTTTGAGATCCGGTTCTGACGGCATCTGCACGATCACCACGGGCATGACCTCGTGCTCGCCGTCGGCCGAGGGGCCGGAGGGATGATCCCGGCGGAATTTCTCGACAATCATGGTTTTGCCGTTGTTCGTCGGACCGATGATCAACAGGTTGGGCATGCGTTGTCGTACCGGCAGGCTCAAGAGGTCTTCAAGGATCGTCAGAGCTTGGTGCGCTCGGGGATAGCCAATCCAACGCTCGGTCCGAAGCCAAGCGGTCCGCTCCGCCTCACTCTGATTGAGCACCGCACGCGCCGCAGGGTGCACATGGCTGACGACTTCACTCACCATAATTCAATATCCTCAAAGGGGCGCGCGAGCGGTGCAGGCTGAGGGTCAGTTGGATCGGGGACGACTTCAGGCGGGGGAGCCGGTGACCACGCTGACCTCGCTTGCCGGCTTCGTTCGCGCTGCCGCCTGGCCGCTTTGCTCGTTGCTGCCGCCGTTGCCGTGATGGCGCGCATCTGCTCAATGGCGTCAAAGAGAACCCCTTCATCCATCTGTCGGCGCCCCTGTTGACGCAACGTCTCCACGGCATGGCGGTGTTCCCACAAGGTGATGGCGGGACGCGACAGCGTGCGGTAGGGCACCTCCAGGTACTGCTGACTCTCCGGATCCAGGACGTAGATGCGGCTGAGGTCACGCGGATCGCGGCGGATCAGGAATGTCGTGCGCTGCTCCTGCTTGCCCAAAAGGGGGCGCAGTGCTGGACTATAATAGGGAATGTGATCGAGCATAAACCCAAAGCGTTGCAGCGAACGGCGCACCACCGGCAGAAAGTCAATGAGCAAGGCGCGCGGATCGCGGATTTTGGGGGGATAGCCCCGGCCTGGCGCCTCGGGACTCCCCAGAATCGCGGCTTTATAATGGACCAGGGGAACGCCGCCGAGCCCCCGATGCCAAGCGTGGTGGTAATACTGGGTGATGGCGATGGTGAACCACTTCTCCAGCTCGGCGAGCGTCAGCACCGCCCGACCCTCAGCATCGTAGGAACCGCGCTCGGTCAGATTCGAAAACGTGGTGCCCGGCAGTTGATGGATCAGCTGCATCAAGGTGCCGAGTACCCGCTCGACGGTGCCGCCATAGTGAGGCCGTTCAATCGGCCGATGCACGATGTCGATACCATGCTGGTCACAACCCCGGCGCAAGGCCTCGCTGTGAAACTCCGCGGCGTTATCGAGATGAAGGCAATCCGGTTTGCCCCAGATGGGCCAAGGCCCATCCAGATGGCGCTGGGCGAGCCAGGTGTCTTTATCGAGCACCGCATGGGCGAGGCACAGACCCGCCGAGACGGCCGAGGGGGC
>DATGVF010000022.1:0-15104 GCA_035300645.1 bacterium | reverse complement strand
ACGGTTGAGTACCCCGTAGGCATTTAGGGCAAGATGTACGCTAAGGCCGTTCACCTTCCGTACTCGAGGAGGATCGGTTTATGCGTCGACTTGGCGTGGTGATCTTGGGGCTCTCGCTCGCGATCTTGGGTCTCGCACGACCGGCTGCGGCCGCTGCGCAATTCACGATCTGGCCCGCCAACTACACGTATGGGACGCCGTCGGGTCAGTTTACGTGGACCGCCACGACGTACGCGGTCACTTTTGAACAGTCGCTTGCACCGTTCACCTCGTTTCGAACTAATCTGGCGTATGGGCCAACATCCAACGTCACCTTCGCCGGTAGTGGGCTCTCCGGCTACTCCGGAGGGGTGTTGCTGGCGGATGCTGCACTGCGGGTGGGGATGCAGACTGGCCCAGTGGGCCTCGCCGCTTACGGCGGCTACGGGGGTCTGTTTTTCAACGCCACGGGGTCCACGGCCTCAGACCGGGCGGTGCTGCAAAGCTCTGGCACCCGCCTCGGCGTGGAGGCTAACGTGGCTCCGGCCCCCGGGGTGACCTTTCGGGGCAACTACACCATCATGACCGGGCTGACCACCAATGCAAATTTTGCGATTTCTACCCCTCCCCCCGGCGTGACCGGAAACTTTGCCGGCAGCGGCACCGGCAACGAGTACGAGGTGGCGCTGGTGGTCTCTCCCGTACCGACGACTTCCGTGTACGCTGGGTATCGCAGCGGGACGCAGCAGATCACCTGGAGTGGTGGAGGAGGAAACACGACCAACACGTGGAGCGGCTGGATGGTTGGAGTCGACCTGCGGTTCTAGTCACTCGTAAGCGGATAAGCAGGGAAGCTAAGACAGAACCTTTTCGGCCGCCGACGTCCACGAACGCGGTTCGCCAACCAGCGAGGTGGGCGGGGATCAAATCCAGGTTCCTGACTGGGCTAACCGTCGTGGTGGTCGTTGCGGCTGCATCGGTGGTCGCGATAGCCCTCTTCGTTAGACCTTTTCAGGTTCGTTCCGGCGTGACGACTTCGCCCACGAAGCAGCAGCAGCCTCTTTCATTAGAAACCACTAACCCGGCAATGGCGGTAGGTCAGGCGAAACCAGCCTACAGAGGGGCGTTGGGAGATTTCTTCGTAACAGGGAAGGGTAACGAGGTTGCAGATTTTCCAGCGTGTCCAAGGCCTATTAGGCCAGCCCAGAACTACAAAGCCTCGGAAGTCTATTCCCCTGTCTTCGGTGATCTTGATGACGTGAACGAGTGCGCTAACGGCTTGATCCCCGCTATTTCGGTGTATGGGCGCCCGAGCATGGGCAAACGCTATTTCGTTGGGCCAGCGAAAGTCAATTACTTCGCCCCATTAGATCGACTCAGGTTATTGACAGTGGCGGGTCGCCCCGCAATCGCACAACTACCAGGACCGGACGATCCAGAGGGTCTACGTCTTGACGTCATCCAGCGATTTCCCAGCAACAATAAGCTTGGAATTATGGTCTGGATTCAAAAACCCATAATGAGCTTGGAAGAAACCTCAGCACTAGCGGCCAAAATCATGGGGGTGCGACCATGAGAAGATTGTTGTTCCTAATTATCGCAGCGTGCGGCGGGCTTTCACTTTCGTTTTCCAATCGTCCCCAGATGGTGATGGCCCAGACACAAAGGTCGGACACCATCTACTTCTTGGCAGCCACACGAGGCAAGAACTATAACAATGACCCTACGGGTGTTCTCTCATGGTGCGTGAGCCAGAGTTGGCATTCAGCATACAGATTACCCGACGGCACACAAGAAACATGGTGGTCTGCACTTGATGAGGTGGCGCAATATAATTCGGCCCCGCCGGGGCAGCCCGATTCATGGTCGAAAGAAGTTTTTTGGAACAGTTGTCACAGCGATCCGGCGGATCCTTCGGGGAAAGTGGACCTCACAACGTACGGCTCTACGAATTCAACCAATTGCAGTTCGCCCTGCAATTCCTTAGTCGTGAGAGGCAAATCCAATACGTACAGCGACGGTTGTAATTACATCGAGGCCGAACTTTGGGACGCTGGCTCCTGGGACGCAACGAATCAGGTAGGGCATTGGAGAGGGACGCAAATCATGATACACACTCAGGCCCCCAACAATTCTGGGGTCGCTTATGATCTACCTCCCATACAAGTTACAGCAACTGGTTGGTACGCTAACAGCGAGATCGGAACAGTAACAAATGATACCGCTTGCCTCGGGGGCACAGGCTTCACACCTTATGGTTATCACGTCCACCATGCGTTTAAGCCGCCGGTTACACAGAACTGTGCGTCGGCCAAGAACACCTCCACCTCGGGGGGCCTTGTTTACCGAGCCACAGACCGGAAAAAAGGGTCACTAAATACCGACCACTGGGTGCATATGCTGAACCACCCCTTTGGGGTCTTTTGCGATGACGTTGGGCCAAAAGCGGCCGATAACTTGCTTGAACCGGCCACTGGAGCATTGAATGGGGACGGGAACGGTGGAGGAACAAAAAGATTGGCCCAGGGTCCTCCAGGCTACAAGATCACCACTCCGCAGACGTGTTTTCCTGGGACATCGTGGTGCGGAACGATGGACATAACACAGCCGGTGCTCCAGGGAGCGCGTTGCTACAATCGCGGGATGTTGCCGATTCATTGCTTCAATTCATGGCAGCGGCGGTTCCCTCCCCCAGGGGGAGGAGTGACAGAGTGGTACAGCGACGCGACGTACTATTACCAAGTAACATATTCTCACGCCTGGCCGTATGGTGGCGACAACTTCGATAGGTGTGGGGTGCCTGTTCCCCTCGGGTCTCCGATCTACAGAATTCGATTGTTCAGCTCGCAGAGTATCGGCAATACCTGCAATAATCCCGCCCTTTTCATCGATTTTACACAGGAATTCGCAAATAACTCCTATACAGCGACCGAGGTACAGCAGATTTTTCCGCGGTTTCGGGGGGCAGGTGGGGTGAATCCATCAGTACCACCGTCTCCGGAGGACGCGAATACGTGGGCGGTGACGCAGATCGATAGTGGGCACTGGTGGGATGTGGTGCAGCCTGCGATGGATGGGGTGATTCGTGGGGCGCGAGACCAGAGAGACACGGCAACGTTGGGAATTACGGGGAATCCTGCGTTCGACGGGAACCCCGGTCCGACGACGTACTCCAGTAGTGTCTTTGACAGAATGAACACTGTAGCATTCCGGACGACGGGACCTCGATTGATCAGTCGCCCCCCCAAGGAGATAAACAGCGATTGGATACGTTCAACTCGCCTAACGTGGGGACCGGCGAGAAAGACCTTCGAGATGGTTCCCAACTAGACAGCTGTTATGGAAGACGACTAACTCGGGGGACGGCCCTGGCGGCGATGACGAGGCTATCGCGTAGCGCCCCCTTCTTTTTGGGGCGTAACGTGGCGACGTTTAGATTGTTCGTGCCGATCCCAGTGTAGGTTCAGCCCCACCGATTTTTTCGCCAAGCTGCGAGTCTGGCACCCATCTCAGGCCCGGCTCGCTTATGGCGGGGTCTTTGCGCGGTGCTGCCAACCTCCACAACCCCATTATGAAAAAGCGTGCGCTCCACGACAGGAAATTCCTCCGCGTGCTGACAGGCGGGGGGGGAAATTTTCTTAGCGGGTGATGGATTACGAGGACCAACGAGCTGTCCAACGGAACAAAAACAAAAGCACGCTCTATCACAGCGCGGTTCTCACATTATCTTCAAAGCAGCTCCTGAGAAAATATTACGTGCTCCGAGATACCGCGTCGGAGTTGGTTCGATTTTCCCGAGCTCCGGGGAACGGCAGAGGCTTGGTTTTCCCGGTTCTTGAAACGGGATGAGCGGGGAAATCCTGGAGTCGCGCTGGGCAAACCACGCGGGCATTCAACCACCTTTAGCCGATAGCGCATGCATCATCTTTCTGGCCTAAAGCGTTACGCATACGGGAGTTCCCGGACCTCCTATCTCCTATCCCTTCGTTCGGTGTCGCTGACCAGTGATTCTGTCCGCCTAAGCGTCCAGTGATTTTGTCCTCTGTGCTCTTGCTGCTTTAAGCCTCATCACCTGGTCGTATTGACGCCACGGGTGATTTGCCGATGGTTTCCCCGGCTGTCTTGAGCTGCTGGTTCTCTGTGGACGGGCTGCCTTCATCCTCGAGCTTTGACGGCGGTAGAGGCGATCGCCGCGGAGCCGATGGACGCGAATCGTCGTCTCCCGCACGCCAGGGGTGAGCTGTCGCACGAGCAGGGGTGCGTCATGGTGGAGGATGGCCCAGGTGCCATCGAGGCGCTGATGGACCTCGACCCGAGCCTTGGCATAGCTGCGCCCATGGGGGAGGATCTGGAGGATGTGTGGCCCGAGGGAGACGGTGTGGTCGTTGGCGACGATGCGCGTGTATTTGAAACAGAAGAACGACTCGGGGACGAGGTCGGCGGGCCAGGGGCGATACGCGAGCTGCGGCCGAGCGGCGGGGCGAGCAAAGCGCGCGTTGTAGCGTCGGAGGAATCGCGCGAGGAAGGCGTTCGCCGCGTCCGTGGTGGTGATGCCGGCGAGACGCAGTTCGGTCACGAGGCGATCCTGCAGCGCACCGAAGACCCGCTCGATGCGGCCCTTCGCCTGGGGACTGGAGGCGGGGACCCAGCGGATCCCCAGTTCCTGCAAGAGGCGCCCCACCTGAGTGGGTGTCCGCGTCCCCTGAAACTGCTCGTCGAGGCTCCAGCGGCTATTGCGCGTGCGGTGGAAGATGCCATGGCGATCGGTGTAGGCGGCGAGAGGGAGGCCCGGTCCGAGGGCGAGTTGACGGAAGACGTGAAAGTACCCGACGGCTGTTTCCTGTTCATCGAACCACCCGGCGAGGATCTTCCCTGTGGCATCATCGACCGCAGCGTGCAGCACGAGTTTGGGCCCGCGGTCTTCGAGCCAGGGATGGTGACTGCCATCGAACTGGACGAGCATCCCTTCCTGAGGCATGCGCTCGCGGCGGGTGCGATGCGTAGGGGGACGCCGTCGCCGGGGGCTGGGGACGCCGGCTTGGTGTAAGAGGCGACTGACGGATTGACGCGAGACCCGCAATCCTTCCCGCTCGCGGAGGAGCTCGGTCAGGTGTTGATGGTTCACCGCGGCATAGGTGGTGCGGGCCAGCCGCACGATGCGTTGGCGGAGGGAATCGGGCAGCCGACGCGGCGAAGGACGGCCGCGATTGCCGTGGGCGAGTGCGGGCGCTCCGCGGAGGCGGTAGGCACGACGCAGCCGTCGAAGGTGGCGGACCGAGAGTCCCAAGAGGCGCGCCGCCTCCGGCATCTTGAGGTCTCCCCGATTGAGGGCATTCAGAACGAGCAAACGACCCTGCTCACGTGACGACACGATGATCTCCCCCATAGTGCCCGTGGATTTCCGCCTGGCCAGGGGGAGGACATTTTCACTGAGCAGTTAGGGGAGGACAGAATCACTGAGCATCCACATTGCAGGCTGGCGGCATTGACATCCCATTTTGCGGACGGGGACAGTGGGGGAGGACGCAGCCCTTCAAACCCGTATGGCCTTTCTGTCAAAAGGAATGCTACATGGGGCGTCACGAATCGGATGGGATCATGCGTGAAGAAGCCCAAGCGGTCATCATCGGCGGGGGCGTGGCGGGCTGCAGTATCGCCTACCACCTGACCCTGATGGGCTGGCGGGACATCGTCCTCGTGGAGCGAGGGCAGCTCACCGGCGGGTCGACGCACCGCGCGGCCGGGCTCGTCGGCCAGCTGCGCGGCACCCACAACCTGACGCGGATGATCATGAACAGTGTGGAGCTCTATGGACGACTGCGGGAGGAAACAGACATTGATCCCGATTGGCGGCAGGTCGGAAGCATCCGCCTGGCCTCGAGCGCGCTCCGCATGGAAGAGATCCGGCGCCTAGTGGCCCAGGCCAAGGCGTTTGGCCTCGAGGTGGAGCTCCTCTCGCCGCGCGAGGCGCTCGCGCTCTGTCCCATCATCGGCGACAAAGATCTTGTGGGTGGCGCGTACATCCCCACCGATGGCCGGATCGACCCCAGTGGCCTCGCCTACGCGCTGGCGCACGGCGCGCGCAGTCGCGGATGCGAAATCCATACGGACACGGTTGTGACGGGCATCAGCGTGCGCGATGGCCGTGTGCACGCCGTCACCACTTCACGGGGGACGATCCGCACCCCCGTGGTGGTGAGTGCGGCCGGGGTGTGGTCGTGGCACCTCGGCCGGATCATCGGGGTGGCCATCCCCATTGTCCCCATCGAGCACCATTACATGATGACCGTGCCGTTTGGTGTCTCCCGCGACTTGCCCACCTTTCGCGATCAGGATCTACGCGTGTACGGCCGCGAAGAAGTCGGCGGCCTGCTGGTGGGCGGATACGAAGGCAACCCGGTCCGCTGCGGACCCGAGCCGATCCCCTCCGACTTGGATCCGGTCAAGATGGCACCGAACTGGGATCGCTTCGAAACCCTGGCCCGCAACGCGGCTATCCGCATTCCCGCGCTCAACGAGGCGGGCATCCGCAAACTGATGATCGGCCCCGAGACCTTCACCCCTGACGGGGACCTCCTGCTGGGCGAGTCGGCCGAAGTGCGGGGGTTCTTCGTCGCCGGGGGAACGCCGGGGATCGCCGCGGGTGGCGGCGTGGGGAAGGCGATGGCGGAGTGGATCATCGAGGGACGGCCCTCCCTCGATCTGTGGCGAGCGGATGTCCGGCGTTTCGGCTCGCAGTTCGCTGACCGCGCTTATGCCGCCGCCCGGGCCGTGGAAGTCTACGCGCGCAACTACACCGTACACCTCCCGATGGAAGAGTTTGAATCGGTCCGCCCCCTGCGCACCAGTCCGCCCTACCCGCGCCTAGTGGCCCTCGGAGCGGTCTTCGGGGAGAAGGCGGGCTGGGAGCGGCCCAACTGGTGCAAGGCCAACGAAGTCAACCATTCGTCCGGTCCGATCCCCACAGGGTGGATCCGACACAACTGGTCGCCAGCCATCCCCGCAGAACATGCGGCGGCCCGCACGAACGCGGGCATTTTTGATTTCACCTCCTTCAGCAAGTTTGAGGTACAAGGACCGGGCGCCCTCACAGCTTTGCAGTGGCTAACCGACAACGATCTCGACAAACCGCCCGGCGCCGTGACCTATACGCAGATGCTCAATGCCCGGGGGGGCGTGGAATGCGATCTCACGGTCACGCGCCTGGCGCCTGATCGCTTCTTCATCGTGACGGGGAGCGCGTTTGGCGTGCACGATCTCGCCTGGATTCGCCGCCACCTGCCGACTGATGGATCGGTCGCGACGCGCGATGTCACACGGGAACTCGCCTGCATCGGCCTGTGGGGACCGCGGGCGCGGGACATCTTGCAGGGGATCACCGACGACGACGTGTCCAACGGCGGCTTCGCCTACATGCGCTGTCGCGAGATCAGGATCGCGAAAGTTCCCGTGCGGGCGCTGCGCGTGACCTATGTGGGGGAACTAGGCTGGGAACTGTACATGCCGATCGCGAGCGGCTTGGCCGCGTGGGACACCATCTGGGAAGCCGGGACGCCCCACGGTCTGCGTGCCGTGGGATACCGGGCCGTCGACTCGTTGCGACTGGAGAAGGGTTATCGCTACTGGAGCGCAGACATCACGCCGGACTATACGCCATATGAGTCAGGGCTGGGCTTTTGTGTCAAAGCCGACCGGAAGGATTTCCAGGGGCGGGAGGCGCTGCTGCGGCAACGGGAGGAAGGAATGACCCGGAAACTCTGCTGCCTGATCCTCAGCGATGAGACAGCCCACCCCCTGGGCAACGAACCGGTGCTCTCTGACGGGCGTGTGGTCTCCCGGGTGACCAGCGGCGGCATTGGGTATGCCGTGCGGGAGAGCATCGCCTACGCGTACCTGCCGATGACGTTGGCTGCCGCCGGGACGGACATGATGGTCGAGCTGGACGGCCGCCGGATCGCCGCGCGAGTCGAGCGCGAGCCGCGCTTCGACCCCACGAACAGCCGCATCAAGGGGTGAGTAATCGGCGCCCCGCGTGCGTGACACCCTGATGATCGAGATCCCGGTCCTTGCGCCACAAGAGACATTGCTGTTCACGTTGCGCCATGGGGTGACCGAGCTCAACCGGGACAAGCGCGTCAGCGGGCAGACGCTTGATGTCCCCCTGTTGCCGGAGGGGATCCGTCAGGCGGAGGAGGCGCGCAACCATTTTGCCGGCACACCGCTGGATGTCGTGATCTCCTCGCCGCTCCTCCGCGCGATCCAGACAGCCGAGATCGTGACCGGATTCCCCCGCGAAGCGATCGAGATCGACCCGCAGGCTACGGAGCGCTCATTCGGGCGAATGGAGGGCCTAACGCGCGCAGAAGTGGAATCGCGCTTCCCAGAGGTCCGCTACCTCCAGATCGGGCATGTGGGCTACTCCCTGAATCCACCTGACGGCGAACCGTTCCCCGCCCTCCAGGACCGCGCGAGACGGTTCCTGCACCGCGTACTGGAACGCCGTCGCGGGCGGCGCATCCTCATCTCCTCCCACCAGACCTTCCTCCAGCAGCTCCACGGCGTGTTACGAGGCCTGAGTCACCTGGAGGCCCTGCACAACGACATCCTGAACCTGGAGCTGAATCTGTTTCATCTCGACGCGCAAGGACAGTTGAAAAGTCATCGAAGCCAGCCTCTTGTCCCGCAGGCCTCACAGTATCCTTCCTTTTAATGGGGGCCCTCCAGCACACGTACACAGCCCTGGCAGAACAATACGCCGCCCGCTTCCGCAGAACGCTGCGCCCGATTCGGATGATCGGCCGGGAGGCGGAGTTTCCTATCGTGTATCCGGACGGGAGGGCGGGAGACGTTTCCCAGTTGTGGAAACCGCTGCTCGCGCGGGGCGGGTACGTGCCTCGCTACGATGATCCGGATACGCACAGGCTCATCGTTGCGCTCAAAGGTCCCGACGGGACGGTCGAGGTCGAGGTCGGACGCGCCACCGTCGAGCTTGTGCTGGGACCGTACGAAGATCTCTGGCAACTGGCGGAAGGCTCCACCCGTCTGCTCCGAGACGTAGGGGACGCCGCCCACCAAGTGGGGATGCGCGTGCTGGGATTAGGGATCCAACCGCGCAGCCGATCCTCCCCTGCTTTGATGACGCCTAAGCGGCGCTACGCCTATTTCGCGAAGGCCGTCGGGAGAGCGTGGTGGCATTTCACGGCAACGGCGGCCGACCAGGTGCATGTGGACATCACTCGCTCAGAGATCGTTGACGCCGTCAACACTCTCAATCTGCTGTCTGCGCCGTTGATCGCCCTAACCGCCAACTCCTCCGTCTACGCAGGACGGCCCGGCCGCTACCTCTCGGGGCGCGAGGGGCTCTTGGGTACGCTCGGGGAGAATCGAGCGGGGATGACGCCCGGTCCGTTCCAGTCCGTGGAGGAGTTCGTCAGGTACATCTGCCACTATCGCTGCTACGTCCTCCGGCGCAATAGCAGCTTCCGGCTGTACAACCGCCCCTTCGAAACATACCTGCGCGATCGCGGTCCCGACCTCGGCGCTTACTTGTGGCACGAGCACTACACGTGGAACTCGGCCCGCCCCCGCCCCCATAACTCAACGGTGGAAATCCGCCCCGCCTGCCAGCAGCCTCATGCAGAGCCGCTCGTTGTGGCCGCGCTGGCTCTGGGGTGGGTGGAGACCCGAGCAGAGGTCCAGGCCTTCCTCGAAGACGCGCTCCCTGATCCCTGGAGGACGCTGCGTCGGTACCGGCGCGCAGCAATCATGCACGGTCTGCGGGCCCAAGAACCGGTCACGCGTTTTGTGGAAAGTGTCCTCCGCCTCGCTGAGAGTGGTCTGCGCCGGCGGGGGCGCGGCGAAGAGAGCTTTCTGGGGCCGCTGTGGGAGCGCCTGGAGGGGCTCATGACTCCGGGCGACCGGACCCGTGAGATGATACGGTTGGAGGGGGTGGCGGCATTGATCGATGGCACTTCCTACCACTTGTAAGGTGTAGATCGTCTTACCGCGCTCTCTTCGCAAGGCCCCTGTCACCACCGGCCACAAGGGAATTACCGTCCCGATAGGGTACTCTTTGAACCATCCCGGAGCAGGGCAAGTTGTTCTTATTCCTAGAGGGGGGATCGTATGGGGCAGAAACTCTTATGGACACGCATGTTTTCGCTCGCTGTGCTGGTCGTCCTGGCGTTCGGCACGGGCGCAGCCGGACAAACAGGCATGGACCGGCTTGTTGCCGCCGCCAAGCAGGAAGGCCAGCTCACCGTGATCGCGCTGCCGCATGACTGGTGCGGCTACGGCGATGTCATCGACGCATTCAAGCAGAAGTACGGCCTGAAAGTCAACGAGCTCAATCCAGACGCCGGCTCGGGTGACGAAATCGAAGCCATCAAAGCGAACAAGGGCAACATGGGGCCCCAGGCCCCAGACGTGATCGATGTCGGCCTGTCGTTCGGCCCGTCGTCGAAGAAGGACGGGTTGCTCCAACCGTACAAGGTCTCCACGTGGAGTACGATCCCCGACGCCGCGAAGGACGCAGACGGGTATTGGTACGGCGATTACTATGGTGTCCTGACGTTCCAGGTCAACGCCGACGCGGTCACGATCTTCCCGCGCGACTGGCCAGATTTGCTTAAGCCAGAGTACAAGAACATGGTCGCCCTCGCGGGCGATCCGCGCGCGTCGAACCAGGCGATTCAAGGCGTGTTCGCGGCGGGCCTGTCGGCCACGAAAGGGAACGTAGATGGGGCCGCGGACGCGGGTTTGAAGTTCTTTGCCGACCTGAACAAACGCGGCAACTTCGTGCCGGTCATCGGCAAAGCGGCGTCATTCGCTCAAGGCGCCACACCGATCGTCATTCGCTGGGACTACAATGCGCTCGCCGATCGCGACACGCTGAAAGGCAATCCCCGGGTCGAAGTCATCGTGCCGGAGAACGGGGTCGTGGCCGGTGTGTACATCCAGGCCATCAGCGCGTACGCGCCGCACCCGAATGCCGCGAAGCTGTGGATGGAGTACCTCTATTCGGACGAGGGGCAACTGGGCTGGCTGAAGGGCTACTGCCACCCAATTCGTTTCAATAACCTGGCGAGCGCCCGCAAGGTGCCGGCCGACGTACTGGCCAAGCTCCCGCCCGCGGCTTCCTATGCCAAGGCGCTCTTCCCGACGCTCGACCAGCTGGACCGCGCGAAGCAGGTCATTACAAAGCAGTGGGACACTGTCGTCGGGGCGAACGTGAAGTAGCTCTCACCGGTCCCGCCAGTGAGTTTGGGTCCGGACCAGGTCGGGTTCCAAGGTGACATCCTGCCGCCCACCTTTCCCCCGGTGATCCGGGGGAGAGGCTAGGGCGCGGAAGACCTCTATGGCACAGGTGACGCCCCTGGCAGTCCGCCCGACTCCCGCTGCGGCGTCGGGGTTCAGCCACGTATCCTGGGCGTGGGCAGGCGTCCTTCCCTTCTTCGTCTTTGCGCTCATGTTCCTGATCTTGCCCACCGGTCTCCTGGTGGTGGGTGGCTTTCAAGACGCCCAAGGCCATTTCACCCTGCGCAACCTGCTGGACCTGTTTACACCCACGATTCTGAGCTCGTATTTGATCAGCATCAAGGTCAGTGCGGCGTCGGCGATCGGCGGTGCCTTCATCGGCTTCTTCCTCGCCTATGCCGCGATCGCGGGCGGCTTGCCTCCGTGGGTCCGGTCGACGCTCATGACCTTCTCCGGCGTCGCCTCGAACTTCGCGGGCGTGCCGCTCGCCTTTGCCTTCCTCGCCACGCTGGGACGCACGGGCCTCGCCACGGCACTGCTGATCAAGATCTTCAGATTCAACATCTACAGTGCGGGGTTCAATCTTTTGAGCTTCGCGGGCTTGACCCTGACGTATATGTATTTTCAGATTCCACTCATGGTGCTGATCATGGCGCCCGCAATCGACGGGCTCAAACGGGAATGGCGCGAGGCGTCGGCCATTCTCGGGGCGCGGGGGTGGCAGTATTGGCGCTACATCGCACTGCCCATCCTGTGGCCGCCCCTGCTGGGCGCGGCCTTACTCCTCTTCGCGAACGCCTTTGGCGCGGTCGCCACAGCCTACGCCCTAACCGGCAGCTCTCTCAACATCGTCACACTCGTCCTGTACGCGCAGATTCGCGGAGACGTGCTGCACAATCAGAACCTCGGGTACGCGCTGGCGTTGGGGATGATTCTCATCACGGGCCTCTCAAACGCCGCGTACATCTGGCTACGCGGACGCAGCGAGCGCTGGCTGCGATGAAACGCAGCCGCCTCGGACCGTGGCTTCTCATGCTGTTCGGCGTGCTGTATTTCTTCGTCCCACTTCTGGGGACGTTCGAGTTTTCACTCCGCTACCTCCGCGGCGTGTACAGCCTGGAAGCGTATCGGATCGTGCTGGCGGATCCGCGATTCGGCGCGACGGTGACCTACTCGACCGCGCTGGCGCTGGCCACCATCGTCGTGGGCGTCGTTCTCGTGGTGCCGACCGCCTACTGGATCCAACTGCGGTTACCCGGGCTGCGGCCGGTGGTGGAATTCATCACGCTCCTGCCGCTCGTGATTCCCGCCATCGTGCTCGTGTTCGGATACCTGCGGATCTACAACAGCTCCTCCCTTTTGCCCTTGACAGGGAGCGAGCGGACAACGGATCTGCTGCTAATCTTTAGTTACGTGACCCTCGCCCTGCCGTACATGTACCGCGCGGTCGACACGGGGTTGCGCGCCATTGACGTGCGCTCGCTCACGGAGGCCGCGCAAAGCCTGGGCGCCGGGTGGCCGATGATCCTCTTCCGGGTGATTTTCCCCAACGTGCGGGTCGCGGTATTGAGCGGCGCGTTTCTGACCTTCGCCATCGTCATCGGCGAGTTTACGATGGCGAGCCTGTTGGATCGGCCGGCGTTCGGCCCCTACCTGCAGCTCATGGGCGCGAATCGGGCCTATGAACCGTCAGCCCTGGCGATCATCAGCTTTGGAATCACGTGGGCGTGCATGGGTCTCATTCAGGTTTTTGGACGGGGCGCGCACGGACAGGTGGCCGGTGCGCATTAGCGAAGAGGCGCGCGGGTCAGTCGGCGGAGAGCGCGTCGAGGACGGGCGCCCGGGAGCGGGAGCGACCTTTCTCGAGATCGAGAACCTCCAGAAGAAGTTCGCGCAAACCACAGCGGTCGAACACGTGCAGCTGGAGGTAACGCGCGGCGAGTTCGTGTCGTTCCTGGGCCCGAGTGGGTGCGGCAAGACGACGACGCTGCGCATCATTGCCGGGTTCGAAGCGCCCTCGTCGGGCGCGATCCGTCTCGACGGAGTGGACATCACGCACCGGCCCCCCCACCAGCGCCACGTGGGGATGGTGTTCCAGTCCTACGCCCTGTTCCCGAACATGACGGTCGCCCAAAACGTCGGGTTCGGGTTGAAGGTGGCGAAGAAACCTGCCGCGCTGATCAAACAGCGGGTAGAGGAGATGCTCAACCTCATCAAGCTGCCCGCACTCGGGAATCGCTACCCCCACCAGCTGTCCGGCGGACAACAGCAGCGGGTGGCCTTGGCCCGCGCCCTAGCGATTCAGCCGCAGGTGCTCCTCCTCGACGAGCCTCTCTCGGCGCTCGACGCGAAGATTCGCGTGGCGCTGCGGCAGGAAATCCGCACGATCCAGCGGGAGCTCGGCATCACGACGATCTACGTCACGCACGACCAGGAGGAGGCGCTCTCCCTCTCGGATCGCATCGTCATCATGAGCGAAGGGCGCGTCGAGCAGATCGGCACGCCATTCGAGATCTACAATTTCCCGCGGACATCCTTCGTCGCCTCGTTCGTCGGTACGCTGAATATCCTGCGAGGCCAAGTAGCCGACCCGGCGCGTGGCAAGATCGTGATCGACGGTCAGGAGGTTATCGCCTCGCGCGGGCTGAAGGACGC
This sequence comes from bacterium, assembly GCA_035300645.1. Classification (GTDB taxonomy): domain Bacteria; phylum Sysuimicrobiota; class Sysuimicrobiia; order Sysuimicrobiales; family Kaftiobacteriaceae; genus 13-1-40CM-64-14. The sequence goes on along the minus strand of DATGVF010000022.1, from coordinate 1,214 downwards.
GCGAGTGGGCGAGGTGTGTTCGGTGGCGCTCCGCCCCGAAATCGTCTCGCTCGGTGAGGCCGCTGGGGATGGGAACCGAATGCAGGGCACGGTCGAAGACGTGAACTTCCTGGGCTCGATCGTGCGGGTCCGTGTGCGCTTCAAGGACAACGCGATCTCGCTGGACTTGTTCAACAACCCTTCGCTCTCCCTGCCCCAGCGGGGGCAGGCGGTAACGGTGAGCTTCCCGCGCGAAGCCGTGCTTGCGCTGGAAACGGCGTCTTCGATGTGATAATCACCCCTGCCTACCCGATGACGCCCGTCCCTATCCCCTTCCCGAAGACGTCAGCGAACAAGGCGCAAGTGAAAGCCACAGGCCCCAGCCCGAGAAGGATTTCCGCGAATGTGGCGCCCGGATCGTCGATGTCGAGCAGGTTGCTTCCCACGTCAGCCATCAGCGTCATGTGCTTGTGTTCCGAGACGAGGGTGAACGTGTAGAGGTAGTCGTTGAAGACAACGGCTACGCTGAACAGCGCCACGGCGGCCAGGGCGGGCCACGAGAGCGGCAGGAGCACGTCCCACAGCACGCGGAGCGCGCCCGCACCCTCGGCTCGGGCATGGTCCAACAGATCTGCGGGTAGCCGGTGGAAGTGGGTCCAGAGCACCCACGTCCCAAAGGGGATGACAAGCGTTGGGTAGACAATGATCAGCGCCGCCATGCCGCCGAACAGATGGAGCCGGGACAGCATCACCGCCAGTGGGATGAAGAGAACTCCCTGGGGAAGCAGGTAGCTGGCGAAAAGCGTCAGGGCGATTGCATTAGAGAAACGCAAGCGGTAGTAGGCGAGGCCCAGGGCGGCGAGCACGCTTGCGGCTAGGCTGATGGCGATCGTCACCAGGGTCACCACCGCCGTGTTGAGGAGGAGCCGCCCGAAGTCGGAGTTCCCGACCACCCGCGCGTAGTTCTCCAGGGTAAACTGCACGCCCGGCCACCAGGGATTGCCGCTGATCAGCTGAGATTTGCCGCCTTTCAAGGAGGCGACCAGCATCCAGTAGAGCGGGGCGAGGGAAAAGGCCAGCATGATCCCGAGGAATCCACCCACAGCCAATCGGCGAGCAGTCACCGGCGCACCGTCCGCAGCAGATAGGCCAGCATAAGGAAATAGACAGGCAGGAGCGAAATGGCCGCGGCGCCGCCCAACCCCACGTCGCCGTCGCGGAGGGCGACCATAAGG
>DATGVF010000021.1:0-7072 GCA_035300645.1 bacterium | reverse complement strand
CGTAGATGACCGTCATCTTGCCGCGGACCCACGGGAATAAGCGCGCAATATCCCGGCGGGAGGACTCCGAATCGGTGATGATCCGGCGGGATTTCCACGTCACCACAGCGAGCGCGACCCATGCCACGACCCGCAACGCTCCGGTGATGATCGGCGGATTGGTGCGGCGATCAAAAAAGTACGGCGTGACGAGCGGAATCACATCGTGGATGGTCGCGACGAACCGCCCTTGTCCAATCAGGGGGATGCCTCGGTTGGCCGGCGCATGATACAGGTCCAGCCGCTCGCGACGCAAGGCACCCGGAAGCAAGAATTGTTCCCAGATGAGATCTCGGACCGGCCGCAGGAGAGTGGTCGCCTCTGCGCGGTCCTGCTTTCCTGGAAGCGATCCGAGCACCACCTGCCTATCCGCGCTGGATGTCAGCCTTCCGTCGGGCGGATGATTGAAGAAGAGCACAAGGTGAACGCCGGCCGCCCGCAGATGCCGGATCATATGCCAGACGATGACCCCGACGCCGCGAAGATTGTCCTCGCGTTCGAGCGTCCGCGCATCAATGCCGACACGCATGGGTGCCGTCATCGGAGGCGGTTGAGAGCGTCCACGAGGCGGGGGTCAGATGGGATCCGGTTGACGGTCGCTTGCAGGAGCGTGCGCGCATTGGCCGTGCGGTTGGTCTGGACGTACAAGGCGCTCAACTGGAGAACCGCGTCCACCACCGTCGGATCATCTGCGAGCAGTTGCTCGAGAAACCGCGTCGCCTCCCCGACGTCGCCCCGCTCCGCACTCAAGGCGGCCGCATCCTCGAACAGCTTGGCGACTTCAGGCCACAGGATGAGGTACAGGGCAGACCCCTGCCCGAGATTCTTGCCGGGGTAGAGGACGGTCGCCTCGCGGTAGACCCGTGCCGCATCGTCATCCCGTCCTTCGTCTCGGTACAATCGGGCCAGGGCGCGGTAAATGTCGGGTCGGTTAAATCGGTCAAGTTCCAGGGCGTGGCGGAGCAGATCTTCCGCTTCGCGCTGCGCGGGTGGGGTGGATCGTCCCATCGTCAAGACGAGCGCTAGGTGCAGGGGCAGCGCCCCGTTCATGCGATCGACCCTCATGGCCCGGCGGAGGAGATCCGCGGCAAGGGGTTGTGGAGGGTCGGGAGTTTGTACCAGGGTCCACGCATATGAGTCCAGATATCGCGAACTGAAGGGGGCCCATCGCACTGCCGTAGCGTAGTGACCGATCGCGGTCGCCCAGTCGCGGCGCTGGACGGCTTTTTGTGCCCACATGGCGTGGCGTTGCGCCACCCAGTTGGCACCCGTCGTCGCGAGAGCGATCAGAAGCAACAAGAAGCCCGCCACCCGCCACCAGTGGCCTCGCGACCCCGCTGTCAGGTACGCCCATGTCGGCGCGCTCGCGAGCATCCCAGTGCGGTGGAATCCAGCCGATGCATCGTACCACGCCAGCACGCCGATCAGCCCGGACGCTACCGCGGGAATGGCGGGGAACATCCAGTCCATGTCAAAAGCGCTGTGGAGAGAGAAGGCGAGCACCCCCAAGCCCACTCCGACGAGGAGCGGGTATTCCTCTTTCCCCTCCGCTGCCCGCAGCGTCCGTCCCCACATGGTCCAGATCGATGACCCCAACGCGACCAGTGCCCCCAACCCAATGACTCCCATCTCCGCCATGATCTGAAGGTAGAAGTTGTGGGCGTCCCGGGCGTAGTACCGGACATCCTTCTGGTACGCGGCATGCACAACAGCAAAAGTCCCGGGGCCGGTCCCGACCAGCGGATGGTCCCGAAAGATTGCGATCCCTGCGCGCCAAAAGTTCAGACGCCCTTGAATCGAATAGTCGCTTCGATCAACGATTGATGTTGCCCGCGTGGCGAGCGCTCCGGCGGTATTCACCGGCGCAACGGCATGCGGCAGCGTAACGACCATCACCCCAGCGAAGGCGGCGAGCATCGCGATCCGACCGATCACGGTGCCCCAGCGGAGTGGCCGCAGGATGATGACGCCGAGGGGGGCGACCGCTGCGAGCACGATCCAGGCGCCCCGAGAGTACGTAAACACAAGGGCCACCAGGAGCAGGGCAGCCGTGACACCGTGCGCAAGGGCATCGCGCAGCCGGGGGGCGTGCAGGAAGCGCATCAGCGCCAAGGGCAAGACGAGCAGCAGGAACGCGGCAAAAGGGTTCGGCCAATAGAACGTCGAGTACCATCGCATCTGGGGGTTGCCAGACCCCCAGAAGGTAAATGCGGCAAAGAGGCACAGCCCGCTAGCGATGACGACCAGCCCATCTAGGAGCCTTTGTGCCGCCGCGAGGCTAGTAATCGTGGAGGCGATCGTCAGGACAATCGCGAGGTACATCGTCCACTGCAGGAGAGCCCCGATGCTCGCCTCTAGCCGTACCGCCGAGATGGACGTGAGCGCGATAGATGCGACCATCGCGAGCAATGGAAGGGTGATCGCGAAGCGGTGGATTCTCCCGGTCCCCACTAGGATTGCCAGAAAGATGAACGTGACAACCTGCGTCGCCGTGAGCACGAACGGGTCCCGGCCGCCGTCGCTGACTGCAAGGGCGCACAGGATCACCGCGGTGGCGACGACGACCAGCGACTCCCACGATGGTCGAATGGCGCTCACCCGCATCGACAATGTCTGAAGAGATCGTGTGCTGATCACGCCTGTCTCCGCCCTACTTCCCTTCTGTGCCCGGGTCTGGTGTCAAACACGCAGCGTTCTCGAAGGCGCAGGAAGACCGCCAGGAGAAGGGGGAGGGCGATTCGTCCGCACGGAACTGGCTCCCGCATTGCCCAGCCCTCATTGGGGGTATCGTGTGCGCTCAGGCTGCGGTGCCGCGAGGGTACACCGGCACCGAATCGGGCAGATCGTAAGCGTGAGGGAGGCTAAGAAGCAGATGCTCCGAGCGCACTATCGGATCTTGCTGATTCTGGTGCTTGCCCTGCTGCTCCGGCTCTACCACGTCACCTACCCGTTCCTGGACCATCACAGCTGGCGACAGACAGATACTGCAGCCGTCGCTCGCAACTTCTACCGGGATCACTTCAATCTCCTTCGACCGGAGATGGACCGGTTCGGCTCAGGCCCCGCTGTGGTCGAATTAGAGTTGCAGGTAACGCCGTTTCTGACCTCGCTGCTCTACGTCGTCTGGGGCGTCCGGGATTGGGTGGGACGGATCGTGCCCATTCTGTTTTCCCTAGGTTCCGTGGTTTACTTCTATCGGCTCGTCGCCTTGCACTTTGGTGAGCGGTTGGCCCTGTTTTCCAGCTTCGTGTTTATAATCTTGCCTCTGAATGTCTTCTTTTCCCGCGTCCTCATGCCGGAAGCAGGGGCTCTCTTTTTCACGTTGGCGGCAGTCTATCACTTCTCTGCGTATCTAGGGAAAGAGGCGACGGTGCAGTATGTCCTGGCGGCAGTCTTTGCGGCCTTGGCGTTTTTGGCGAAACTGTCGAACCTCTATATCCTGATCGTGTTCGTGGCGCTGGCGACAAGGAAGGGTTGGCGCGGACTGGTGTCCGATGGGCGGTTCTTCGCGTTCCTGCTATTGAGCCTCGCACCCGCCGTCGCCTACTACGGGTACCTGCACCTAGCCGCGGATGTCAAGATGATGCCCTATCAGGTCGGCACGGACAAATGGGGAAACGTCCAACTGTGGACCAATCCCGTGCTCTACCAGGTGCTTGCCCAGCGATTTCGGACGCTTGTCTTCACGGAACCCGGACTCCTTATGCTCATCGCGGGCCTGTTTTTCCCCCTCAGTCATTCCGTATTTCGCCTGTGGCTCATGGGGGCGCTAGCCTACGTATTTGTCGTGGCGAACGGGAACCTGGTGCACACCTACTATCAGATGCCCCTCCTGCCCGCAGGTGCGTTCTTCATCGGTCTGGTGCTGGATCGAACCTACTCATCTGCGCGGCTCCGCCCGCTCACTGCCGTGCTGTGCGGCCTACTGTTCGCGCGCGCGCTGATGATCCTCGGACCACTGTACGGGATGTATGCGTATCCGGCGTACGAGGCAGCGAAGGGGCTCAGCGAGATCGATACGTCTGCCTCGCCGGTCGTCTCGGTCCCCCATCGGCGGGATATGGCGCCGGAGTTACTGTACTACGCAGACCGAAAAGGGTGGGTCGTCTGGCCTGACCAACTCGGAGCCGAATCGATCGCGCAGTTCCGCGACCAGGGAGCGAAGTTTATCGTTGTCACGGACTACCGCACCCTTCCCGACGGCGTGAAACGGGATATCGACAGATTGGAAAGGTGGCAGCGAGACTTGGTCCTGATTGCGCGTCTGTGAAACCCGCTGTGACCTTGGCGATCCGCAGTCCGACCGCCCCGGAAATCCCCGCTGGTCCAGTGTCGTGAGGTTCTTGGCCTCTGTGATTATCTCCGTGCTTCAGATGCCTTGCAAGCATTGCACCGTAGCGCGCCCTGCGGCTTGAACGCCGTTAGCCGTGGTGCTCAGGGTCATCGCGGTCATGGGAGTCTAGATGGTCGATGTCTGCCGGCGCACTCTCCCAAGCACAGACCGCACCCGCCATCAACCATACCAGCGGGGTAATCGCCACCGTGCTGAACGAGAACTGTGCCTGGAGCAAGTATGCCGCCAGTCCGCCCAGCCACGCCGCGGCGAATAGACGCGGTGGCCCGGCGTGACGCCGCCAGACCCTCACCCCCGCCATGAGCACGAGAACCCAGAATCCGACATAGGCCATCGCGCCGGGGATGCCGACCGAAACCGCAACCTGGAGCACGTCATTGTGAGCACGGTCGACGGTAACTGGCCGGAGCCCGAAGTAGCGGACGAGAGACTCGCGGTCGTACGGAAACACGGCTCCGAGCGTATCCAGTCCCCACCCCAATAGGGGCCGCGTTTGGATGAGCTGCACGACATGTCTCCAAATATATATATGCTGGGCGACCGACCCCGCACTGGTGTCGACGGATGCCGTCACCCGAGATCGGACCTGACTCGGAGTTGAAACCACCGCCATCAGGATTAGGGCGGCGGCGAGAACGGCGACCGCACTACCCCCGATAACAATCCTGCGTGTGCGCGATGTCATCCCCGTTGCTGCGGCCACGAAGATGCCCATGCCCGCGAGGAGAGCCAGCCACGACGCTCTGGTCAGGGTGAGGGCGACGTCGATCACCGCCAGGAAGGCGACGGCAAGCCACACGACGCGAACGCGGCTCCGTGTCACAGCGGCGACCGCGCACACCATTGGCAAGATGAAGGCAAGATAGCCGCCGAAAACAAGGGGACCGCCGAGCGTCGATCCAACGCGCGGAATACCGAGTCTGCCGTACCACTCCCTCACGAAAGCCTCACCCTCGAATAGAGGGGGAGCGAAGACCTGAAGGATGCCGTATCCGATGGCGACGGTGGCCGCGATGCCCGCGGCCACGACAAGCGATTGATACCTGCGTTGCGATCCAAGGAAATGGACGCCGATAAAGTACCACGCCGCGTAGGCGCAGATGGTCAGTAGACCCTCATGACGACCGAGACCACCAAACAGGGATACAGACGGGTCCACCGAGGTCGCAGTCGACAGCAGCCCAGCAAGCAGGAAGGCCCACAGGGCCAACTCTGGCAACGTCCCCTGCCACTTCGGGTGCCGGGTGGTGACAAAGACGACCATCCATCCCAGAAGCCCGATCAAGGCAAGCGCGATCGTCAGCTCGGATTTGATGTAGCTGTACGCGGCTTCGCCCCACGGGGTCACGACTAACGGCACGGTGACGACGAGTGTGGTGGCGACGGCACGGACAAAACCTGCGACGGCCGCCCCGACGGCCTCTGGCTGCAGGGAGTGAATCTTATGGATGTTTTGCATCAAGATTCCTCAACTGCCTCACTGCTGGCGGATAGTCCGGGTTGAGCAGCAAGACGCGGCTCCAGGATGCCTTGGCAGACGCATAATCGCCCACCCGAGCGTAGGCGTGCCCAAGCCAATAGAAGGCGACCCAATCCTCGGGATCGAGCGTGACAGCTTGGCGAAGATCCTGGACCGCGGCCTCTGGCCGGTCGCCGCGGAGCTCGAACAATCCGACTTGGCGGTGCAACTCCCCGATGTACGTAAAGGGATAAATGGCCATGAGTTGACGGTACGCTGCCACGGCGTCATCCGTGTGGCCTCGCCGGAACTCGACATCGCCCAAGCTGGTGTACGCTCCGGTCGCCCGCGGCGAGAGCGCCAGGGCGTCGCGGAACGCCGCAGCTGCGGCGTCGTAGCGTCCATCCATTTGCGCCGCGACGCCCCGTGCGTACGCCGCTTCCGCAAGCCGATCCCGCCGCGTCTGTGCAATGATGCCCGTGCCCCGCCATGCAAGCAGCGGGATGGTGGCCACGCAGGCCACAATCAGCACTTGTCGGATCTGCCACCAGGTCCCGCTCATGGGTCTCAGGTCAGTTCTTCCCGCGTCACGCTGAAAAGAGATGCGGCCAGGTGGTATTCCACGCTGGCCGCATCGTGAGAACGTTCGACTGATTTTGTGTTACGGCGTCGGGCTCAAACCACCGCCTGGCGAGTACTGCCAGTTGCTGGTGGCGACGTTGTAGCATGGTGCGCCCGATCCGCCCGCGGTCCAGTTGGACCGCAACACGTAGTCGGTGTACGGGGTGGTACCTACACCGGCGTACGTGTAGCCGGGTGAGGTGCCGAAGATAGCCCCCGTGCAGGGATCGGTCGGCAGCGCGCGTGTGTAGTTCGCTGACAGGGAGCCTGCGGCCGCCGGATACTGCGAGAAGTCGACGAAGTAGCTCTCCATCGCTGTGGCGACGTTCTTCAGGTTACCCTTGGTGGCCGCCACCTGTGCCTGCGCCCTGGCCCGTAGGAAGTTCGGGATCAGGATCGCAGCCAGGATCGCGATGATCGCGACGACGATCAGCAGCTCGATCAGCGTAAAGCCACGCTCGCTGTGAAGCCTGCGCGTAAAGAAGTGAAGCATTCTCGTATTCCTCCTTCTTCGTATTCTCAAGGTGAAACCCAGGCAGGGTTTCTCTACAGTCCTCTTCTTACCCGCACAGCCTGCCCGTTAGACCCTTTCCTCGTCC
>DATGVF010000020.1:0-11866 GCA_035300645.1 bacterium | reverse complement strand
GACGTTCGCGCTCGTGTTCCCGCAAGGCTGGGATGACGAGCGCACACTGTTATTTGGCGGATCACCTGTACGGATCGATAAGGCCCACAATGACACGCTCGACATGGCGATGTCGATCGGCGCTCTTGGTGTCGCGGCGTTTGCGTGGGTCGTCGTCTCGACCTTGCGCAACGCGACGTCGGCGTGGGGCCCAGCTTTTCCACGTGTGCTAGCCGCCGCCTGTGTAGCGTCCATTGTGGGGTACTGGGTGGATCTGCAATGGCACTTCGGCGTGGTGAGCGTAGCGCCCGTGTTCTGGAGCGTGCTCGGGGCGACGAGTGGCTTGGCTATCGCGCACACACGGAGGACCCCGTGAAGAGCGAGCGGGGGGTCAGCGTGCTCGAGCTGATCATAGCCCTCGCGATCGGGGGGGTGCTGACGCTCATGGCACTGCCCTACCTACAACGCTACATGGCTCTGCGCGATATGAGGCAGACCGCCCGGTTACTCGGCGCAGACCTCCGGCTAACACAGCAATATGCCGTGACCCAGAATCAGACGTTCCGGCTGCAATACACGGCCGCCTCGGCGCAGTACACGTTGCTCCGCACCAGTGACGGCACGGTCGTCAAGGTGGTGGCGGTGCCCTCCAGCGTTGCGATCACCACGACCTTCTCCAGCAACCTGACAGACTTTGCGAGTACGGGCGCCCCGGTGCAAACCGGCACGTTCTGCCTGACCGAGGGCACGTCGAACATGAAGGTGGATGTGCAACCAGCGACAGGCCGCGTGCAAATCGCTGAGGTAGCCGCATGCCCCTGAGATCCCAGCGGGGGATGACGATCCTGGAAGTCGTGATTGCCACCGCGATCTTCGGGTTGGTCGTCACGGTGTTGACCGGCTTCTTCCTCGTCGCGTCGTCGCGCGGCTTGCTTGGCCGCAACATCACCGCCGCGGCCCTCCTCGCACAGCAGAGGATCGAGTTGCTGAAGTCCAAAGGCTACTCGAGCCTGTCGGGTTTTGCGGCCACGGAACAGCTCGATAGCTTGGGCAACGCGACGCCCAGCGGTCTGTATACGCGGGTGACGACCATCACGTCACCGGTGTTGGGGACGCCCCTGCTGACGGAAGTCGATGTCACGGTGACCTGGATGGACCAGGCGATTCCGCGGACCCTTACGCTTTCTACCTTGGTGGCCAGCTACTGATGCGTACGCATGCAGAAGCGGGGCTCACGCTGCTAGAAACCGTCATCGCCACCGCGTTGCTCGCCCTTCTACTAGTGGCGATGTACGGATTGGTAGGCGTGGGCGTCAGGGAGTGGGTGAGTTTTTCGGGCCAGACCGACGTGCAGCAGTCCCCGCGGGTGGCCGCCGAGCGTGTACTGGCCGAAGTAATGCAGTCCAAGGATGCGGTCGTGGGGGCCGGCGGGACCAGCTTGGGGTTGGTGAAGGTGACATTGTTAGCGGCTGATACCAATGCCGGTGCAGCCTCGTTCACAGTCCAGGACGCATCCCCGCTCCTCACCGGTTATCCAGTCGCTTTCCTGAACCTCAACAGCACGGAAACTGTCACCGCCAGTGCAATGGCCGGGACGACCGTGTCGGCGACGCCCGTCTTGACCAGAGCGCATCGTCAAGGGGAGGTTGTGCGGCGGGGGGAAACGGCGTTGAGCGCAGCAGCGGCCGTGGGAGCGACCTCCATCACGGTCACCTACCCATTCGGTGTCATCCCCCTGGGCAACAACGACACTATCAGCATCGGTGGGGAGGGGCCCTTCACCGTGACGGGCACCGCGAACCCGTTTGCCATCACGCCCGCGGTGGCGCAGGCGCACTCTGCGGGAGAAATCGTGCAGCCGTTGGGTGTCGTGTTTCAGTTGACCGGAACCCAGCTTCTCCGCAATGGTGTCGTCCTCGCGGATCTGCTGGCGGTGCCCGCGGGGCGGTCCTTCTTCAACGTGCCTACCACCTCGCTGTCGGCGGCGCTGGCTCCGGGTGCAACCCAGTTGTGCGTGCAGAGTGTGGCCGGGTTCAGCGTCAATGACAAGATCCAGGTTGACCGCGAGACCTACGGGACCGATCAGGCGGTGCGGCCGGATTGGGGGACCGTGGTGAGCATCAACACTGGCACCAACTGCCTCACCCTAGACCGCGGTCTCACGACGACACGGGCTGTGGGGACCGTCGTCCGCGTGCTGGCCGTGGAGATCAACTTCCTGGCCACACAGTTCAATAGCGCGATCAACCAGACGCAAACTTCCGCCGTGACCGCGAAGGCGACGCTGAGGAACCCATGAAGAACGAACGCGGCGCGGCACTTGTCACCGTCCTTATCCTCATCGTGGTTCTCAGCGCGATCGGCGTGGCGATGGTCAACCTCGAGTTGACCGAGATCACGACTGCCTACAACCAGGGAGATGCGATGGCCGCGCGGACGGCGGCGGAGGCCGGTATCGCCCGGGCGATCTATGAACTGGGAAACAGTGCAGCGTGGCCGGGGGTCACCACTGCCATCGGAGATGGTCAGTATCAGGTCACGGTCACAGCGTCAGGGACGATCCGCGTCATTCAGTCCGTGGGAACGCGGGGCGGAGGCCGGAGGCAACTACAGGCCGCCGTCAAGGTCCTGCCGCCGTTTGCGCTGTATGCGGTGTTGACGAGCACGACTGCCACGTTGGGATCGGGAATCTCCGGAGTCACCATCCGCAATGCCCTGCCGTCTGCGAGTGCCGGAGCCGTCCAGGCGAACAATCGCTTGGGGGCCGGGACGGCCATCGCCGCGAACACCGCAGGCGCCACATTGGTCGGGGCGGTGACCGCGAACGGAACCATCACGGGGATCGCCTGCGGTACCTGGCCGTGGACCTGTACGCAAGGCTCTGCCGTGTTGCCGGTGCCCAGGCTGGATGTGGACAGCGCGGCCGCTACGAGCTACAAAAGCCGCGCTCTGAATGCGGTCGATCCCGTCGACGGCCTGAACCTGTATTTCCACGGAGGTGACGCGACGAGCCGCTGCATGAGCGGGGGCGCGTGGACTTTCGACGCGACGCATACGCAGCAGTGCTGGGACAACTACATCAACGATCGCAACGGCGTCATCGGGGCAAGCATTACAGGCGCTGTCTTCTTCGTTGAGTTCAACAGCGGCGAGCTAACACGCTATCGCATCCGTGTGCCGCCACCGCAGCCGAATAGGACCGTCGACTGCGCCGGATATTCCGGTCTCGTTGAGACCCTCTGCATTCGCGCCAGTCCAGCCACGGATAACACCGGCGCCGTGGTCTATCCCAGCAGCGCCCCGAACCAGATCACGGGGACGATCGTCGCGTTTCGTCGAGGCGGCGGGACGACCGTGGTGGGAGACATCGCGCTGGAAAACCTCTCCTTGCGTTCTGCTGGTTCCGGCGTCTGTGGCGACTACTGCCACATCAGTCTGGGCGGCGATCCTGCTTTCCTCGCAGCCCGGCAGCTGCTGATTACATCGACCGGTGTGGCTGCCGCTCAGCGGAAGGTCACCATTCGCGGGGTGGTGTACACGCTGGCGGGGTCCGACAACCCTGACGGGAGCAACAATCTACAGGGCGCGCCTGTTCCAGGGGTCAGTATCCAGCACGGTGCTGATCTCGTGGCCGTGGTCATCGAAGGTCTCGTGATGTCTAACGGCAGCGTCACCATCCAGAAGAGTGTAGCGAATGCCGGAACCGTGGCGGTAGAGTACGATTCCGCCGTGACCGATATGCTTCCCACCGTCTTCCTCAACGCCGCCACGACGCGTACCATCCTCCTGATCTCCTGGTCCAGCGGCGACTGATGGGGCCAGGTTGCCCCACCGCGTCGCGGGAACTCTTCGAACCAGACGCGAATACACCCACTCACGGTGATCCGCGCCACGGATCTGTTGGCATGAAGGGGATCCGATGAGGCCGCTGCGGGATTTTTTGCAGATCGGCGCCGCGGCAGTCGGCATCGACATCGGGAAGAGTGCCATCAAAGTCGCTGAGGTGCGCCGAACCGCGCGGGGCATCGAGCTCCGCCGCTTTGGCGTGGTTCCTACGCCGCCCGGGTCGGTCGAAGGCGGTCTCATCCTTGATCAGCAGGCCGTGGCCAGCACCATAAGGGACGTGCTGCGGCATGCGGGGGTGCGGACCCGCCGCGCCGTGGTGTCTGTGACGGGCCAGAACGTGTTGGCCCGTGTCTTGCGCCTGCCGCCGATTCCCCCCGAGGAAGTGAAACAGGCTATCCGGTGGGAAGCCGAACGCCACCTCCCGTTTCCGATCGATGAGGCGGTCATCGACGTCCAGACGGTCCGCGAGGTGACTGAGAACGGCGTGCGCCAGCTGGAGGTACTGCTCGCCGCCGCCCCCGAGGCGCTCGTGCTCACGCACATTCGCACGTTAGAGGGAGCATCGCTCGTCGTCGACGCTGTCGAAGTCGGCGCGCTGGCGATGGCGCGCGGGCTGGGGCAGACGGAAGCCGAGGGGACCCATGTGCTGGTCAACCTGGGTGCCTCCACTACCGATATCGCGGTCGTCCACGATGGCGTCCCGCAGTTCACCCGGACCATTCTCCTCGGGGGAGATGCCCTGACCCGGGTCATCACCCAACTGCTCAAAGCCGATGTCGCGGCGGCGGAAGAAGCCAAGATCCTCTATGGCTTGGGGTGGGAGGAGGGGCCCGAGAACTTGCCCGAGGGAGCTTATGCCACGGATGTCTCCCAGGCACTGGCCGAGCTGATCACCCAGGTGCGGCGGTCGCTCGATTTCTTCCGGGCCCAGTTTACCGGCGTGGTCATCAGCGACATGATCCTATGCGGCGGCGGCTCGCGACTCCGGCACCTCGATCACCACCTCTCCAATGAACTGGAGCTCCCCGTGACCATCGCTCACCCGCTGGTTCACGTGCGAGCCCCGAGCCGTCAAGAACAAGCTGCGCAGGCCGTGGCTCCTCAGCTCGCAGTCGCGACGGGGTTGGCGCTGAGAACGGTGGCTTAAGACATGCGTCTCCGTGCCCCGGCATGATCGGTGTGCGCACCCTGGCCGTGGGGCGGTTGACGACACCGTGCAATCCGAGTGTGTGACCACCAAAAGCGACGCCGTGTCGGGGTGGGGCGGTCGTACGCACGCCTGGGCAAGGGGAGCCCGGATACATGCGCATCGTACTGAATCTGGTTCCAGCCGCAGTCGTGCGGCGACGGGAAGGGGTCAGCCGGCGGCGGGTCTTCGTCGCCGTCGCGGTGCTCCCTATCGTCGGCATTGGAGGACTATACGCGGTCCTGGTCATCGACGCGCGCCAGGCTCAAGAGGCCTCGCGGGATTACGATGCCCGGCTCACCGCGGTGCGTCCCGTAGCAATTGAGGTCTCGCTGCTACAAGGGGAGATTGCAGACCTCGAACAGCGTCAGCAGCGGCTGCGCGCCTTGGTTGGGCAGCGACAACCCCGCCTGTGGCCGCTGCTAACCGAGATCAGTCACCTTGTCCCCTCTGATGTCTGGTTGCAGTCACTCACGATCGATGCCGGTGTGATTACCTTTGCGGGCAACGCCCTTCACTTACGTTCGGTCGCCGTCTTCGCGGCGCATCTTGATGAGTCGCCGTTTCTCGACCAACTCCGCGTGGTCAGCCTGCAGGAGGTTGAGGGGGAACGGACCATCACCCAGTTTCAGATGACCGCTCGCTTGAGGCCGCCGCCATGACTTCGCTTCGACTCCAGGAGCGACTCCTGCTGAGGGCCGGGTTGGGGGTGATGGCCGTCATTGTGCTGGCCCTCTTTGTCTTCTATCCTCAGTTCCGCGGAGTTGCGACCGCGCGATTAGAAGCGCGGCGCAAACAGGCCGAGCTGGCGCGGCTCACCGCACTCGCCCAGCAGCGCACCGAGATCGTAGGCAAGCACGCAGCTGTCAGACAATCCGCCCGCGACTTACTGGAGCGTCTTCCCTCCGACCCCGGCGTCCCTGACCTCATGCTTCGTCTCGATACGGCCATGACATCCAGTCGCGTCGCCTTGATGCAGCTAACCTTTCTCCCCGAATCCCCCCCCGCGGGCAACGTGGGTTCGCTTCCCGTCCAGCTCCGTCTGCGCGGGAATTATCCGCAGATGCGTGCGCTCGTGCAGTCGCTTGAGGAGTCTCCGCGATTGATGGTCATCGACCGTGTGGCCTTTACAGGATCGGAGACGGGGATCATCGCGGACATCATTGTGCGCGCCCTCTTCGTGCGCTGATCTGTCGACTCTATGACCTCGACCATCCGCGCCATCCTGCTGGGCCTGGGTCTTGTCCTGCTGGCCCGATTCGTGGTCAGGCTCGACGTGCCGGGGACAGTGTCGGCGATTCACGCGGCACGTGCGAGTTCCCTCGCCCTTGCCGTGTTACTCCTGGTGGCCAATGTAGGTGCCAAAGCGCTGCGGTGGCAAATGATGACACGCCGCATGAGCGATCGCCCCCTGCCGTTTGCGGCTGCGGTGGCGGCCATTTTTGCGGGTGTCGCCGCGGCCAGCCTTACGCCAGGCCGCAGCGTGGAGTTGGCGAAGCCGCTGCTTTTGCGCTCCAGCCATGGGGTGCCCATGGCCACGTCCACGGCCGGGGTCGTCGTGGAGCGATTGCTGGACGGCGCGGCACTGAGTCTGCTGTTCGTCCTCTCGGTCCTCTTCGTCCCGGCCGCCCGCCTGTCGGTCTTCCGTCCCGTGCTGGCAGGCATTGCCGTGTTCATCGTCATTGGCCTCACCTTGTTAATGCTCCCTCACAAACTTGCCGCCATCACGGCGTGGGTGACCACCCGCCTGCGACTGCCGACGCAGGTGCAGGCGCGCGTGGCCTCGGTCGCCAACCGCTTTGCTCTCGCGCTGGCGAGCTGGCGCGCTCACAAGGCTCTGGGGTTCCTGCTAGCGTTGTCAGTGCTCGCAGCCTTTTTGGAAATCCTCCGCTTGGTGGCGGTGTGCACTTCCTTGGGCCTATCGGTTGGCATCGCGGAAGCGATGCTGGCGTTTTCCGCAGCCAACCTGTTGGCCGCCGTCACTTTCGTCCCGGGCGGGATCGGAATTACCGAAGTCTCCTTGGCCGGGTTGCTCGTGCTGGCGACGGGAATTCCTCCCCAGACCGCAGTGGGGGTTTCCGTGCTGGTTGATCGGACTCTGTCGTATTATCTGGTTGTCGCCGTAGGCGCGGGCGTGCTCATCACCGCTGCGCAGCGAACGCCAGGCGACGCCAACACCTCTGTGGGCAGGTAATAGTTGGAGGGAGCGGAAATGGGACTACGGACCAGGAGCCTCGCGCGGTGATCCCCGAGAGCCCTGAAGCGCAGAGGGAGCGAGACCAATGTCCAGTGTGCCGGTCGACGCTTCGCAGAGCGATCGAACACATGCGCTATATCGATCGCGCTGGGTACGCCGAAATCCACAGCGCCCTCCCCGCCGATGCCGGGATCTCCCTGCGCGCCGTGATGCGGCATTTCACCCGGGGACACGAGGCCGCCGCTCCGCGCGACGTGTCGCAGTTGCCGGCGTGGCTACTGGACGATGATGCAGAACTCGACCAGTACACGCATGAGCAAGGGTACTGTCGTACGATCGAGGACCTCTGTCCGCACGTCCCTGCGGGGACGCTCAGCACCTGCGACCAGATTGGCCATCCGGAGTGCGAGCGTTTTCGGTTGCACCTCTTGCGGGAGCGTCTTATCGATACAGAGATGCGGGCCGCGCTGGCGCCACCTGGTCCGCTCACGGGGGATCGCGTGATGATGACCGAACCGCTGGTGCCACAGCACCGGATCGAGGTGGAGGCCCCCGGAAACTCGCAGCGCGGGATTTTTGGCAGTACCGTGCTGACCATTGAGCCCACAGGGATCGCCATTACCATGCCGACGCGATTGCAAGAGACCCTCGGCCTCGCAGCGGGGGACCGCGTCCGCGTCTCATACCAGGGGCGGATTTCGAAGTACGTGTTTGAGACGACGGTGCGGGCGGTCCGCGGGACCCGTGTCGACCTGGAGCCGCCACCGACGACCGTGATCGCCTCACGGCGCAGCCCGCGTATTCCATTACGCGACTCGGTCGTGCGCATCACGCGCGTCGAACGCGGCGGAGAAGAGGTCACGGGGACAGCAATGGATGCGGGGGCGCAGGGGATGCGCGTCGTCATGGCGATCGAGCTGTCGCAGTGGGAGCGCGTGCGCGTGACGGTCACCTTGCCGGACGGGCCCCTGTCGGCTGATGGCGAAGTGGTCCGGGTGGAACGCCTCAATCCGGGCCAGGTGGCGCACGGCCTCTATTTTGTCGGCCTCGGTCCCGACGATCTCGTCCGCCTCCGCCGCATGGGAGGGTAAGGTAGGTCGTGCCCACAGTCCGATTCCAGCCGGTCATTGCCGTTCTCGCCTTAGTAGGGTTGTTTGCTCTGTCGGTCCTCGTCGGCTACGTGGGGGGTCTGGCGTTTCTTTCTCCGTCGTCACCGTCGCCCCGGCCTCTTAGGTCGGTCCCCGCTCCTGCGGGGGAAGTCGACAGACCGGCGGCGCCCAAGACGGTCCCCGACGCACCAAAGCGAGCCCCAGCACCGCAACAGGGGCAACCTGGTACGGACGTCAAATCCCCCCAAGCCACGCCGGTTCCACCGTCCGCGTCGGCTCCACCTCCGAGTGCTGGAAGTTCCCCCTCCGTGTACCGCGTCCAGGTGGGCGCGTACATCTCGCAGGTCAACGCCGAAACGCGTGTGGCCAAATTGCGCGAGCAAGGCTTTGACGCGTACATGACCCACGCAGGCGGGTTGTACAGAGTGCAGGTCGGCGCGTTTACCGTGCGGGAAAACGCGGCGCGGATGGCCGAGCGGCTGCGGGCGGCAGGCTATGAAGTGCTGATCTCGCCCTAGCGGACCACGCCAAGTCGATCGAGGTTCCGGACGCCCCCGGGGGGCAGTTTTCCGAGCACCGCCGAGTCATCATCTATCAAGGAGACCATCGCCATGGTGAAGCTCGTGGCCCTGTACACGCAGCCTCCGGATCCTGCTGCATTCGACCGCCACTACCGCGAGACGCACCTGCCCCTTGTGCGCAAATGGCCTGGGTTGCGCCGCGCCGAGACTGGGAGGGTGACGGGGATGCCGGGAGGCGGGACGCCGCCATACTACTTCATCGCCGAGATGTACTTCGATGATGAGAACGGACTGCGCGCAGCGTTGCGCTCCCCCGAAGGCCGCGTCGCCGGCGAGGATGTTCAACGTTTTGCTCCCGGGCTGGTGAGTTTGCTGTACGTCCAGGTCGCCTAAAAACTTCGATGGACGGGCCGCGCCCGCAACCGCCTCAGGCGCTTGGCCTTCGGCACGTCCTCTATGAGAAACAGCCGCCCGTCGCCTGCGTGACCATCAACAGGCCCGAGGTGCTCAACGCCCTCAACTTCGCGACGTTGCGGGAGATGAGCCGCGCGTTCGAGGACGCGTCGTGGGATGACGCCATCGCGGTTGTCATTCTCACCGGCAGCGGGGATCGGGCGTTTTGCACTGGAGCTGATCTGCATGAGCAGGCGTCTTTCATCCGCAAACCGCGCGACTACTGGAAGTGGATGGGGGCGTTCATCGAGGCGCAAGACCGCCTGCGGAATATCGGCAAGCCCACGATCGCACGCCTTAATGGTCTAGTCGTGGGCGGCGGCAACGAGTTCAACTTGGCGTGCGATCTCGCCATTGCCGCAGACGATGTCATCATCCGCCACGTCGGGCCGATGCGCGGTAGCGTTCCCGCTGCGGGCGCGACTCAGTGGCTGCCGTTGGTCGTCGGAGACCGGCGGGCCCGGGAGATTCTCTTCTTATGCGACGAGATCCCGGCGTCCCAAGCGCTAGCCTGGGGCCTAATCAACGAGGTCGTCCCCCGCAAGGAGCTCGACGCTGCCGTCACGCGTCTCACCCAGCGCCTGACGCGCACGCTTCCGGAAGTCACGCGCTACACTAAACAGCAGCTGAATTTCTGGCGAGATTTATCGTGGCACCTCACCGTGGGACATGCGCGCGACTGGCTCACACTTCACGCCGGGGCGCCTGAAACGCAGGAAGGGATTGAGGCCTTCCTTGAGAAGCGCGCCGTCGATGTGGCGGCGATTCGTGCGCGTCTGGCCGAGGGTGCCAGCACCGAGTTTGTCTGGGGACCGCCGACCCGGACCTGCCCGTCGTGCGGGGCGCGACACCTGCCCGAGCAGTTTACCCACTGCGGCAAGTGCGGAAGTCGGCTGTAACAGCACGGACAGATCGACGGGCGGCATCCGCCATACACTTCAACTCTCGAGGTCTAGTCTTCTCTTAATTCCCAGCCCCGACGGAGGACGCAATGAGCCATCAGCACATAGTGGTTTCTACTGAAGGCAATATCGGCTTAGTCACCCTCAACCGGCCCGAGGTGCTCAACGCGCTCAACCGGGCCACGATGGATGAACTCGTGGATGCACTCGAGGGGTTCGACCGCGATGACGCAGTGGGCTGCGTGGTCCTCACCGGAACTGGGCGGGCGTTTGCCGCCGGAGCGGATGTGAAAGAAATGGCCACCGCTACGGCTGCGCAGATGTTGTCCGGATACCGCTTCCAGCAATGGGAGCGGATCCGGGCGGTGACCAAACCACTCATCGCGGCGGTCCACGGCTACGCGTTCGGAGGTGGATGCGAACTGGCGATGCTGTGCGATATGATTGTGGCCGCCGAGACGGCCCAGTTCGGCCAGCCCGAGATCAACATCGGGCTCATGCCCGGGGCGGGGGGGACGCAGAGGTTGACCCGCGCGATTGGCAAATACCGGGCGATGGAAGTGATCCTAACCGGCCGGCCCATTTCGGCGCGGCAGGCCGAGGCGTGGGGACTAGTCACACGTGTCGTCGCCGCCGAACTCTACCTCGACGAGGCCAAACGCCTGGCGCACGAGATCGCGAGCAAACCGGCGGTCGCGGTGCGTCTGGCCAAACAAGCGATTTTGAAGGCGCATGACACGCACCTCGAAGGCGGGCTGGATTACGAACGCAAGTGCTTCTATTTACTCTTTGCAACCGAAGACCGGACCGAAGGCATCAACGCATTCTTGGAAAAGCGCCAACCCCACTTCAAGGGGCGATGAGTGGCGGGACGGTAACCCTCCCGCCGCACCGCTCCCGAAAATCTGATGACTATCCGAGGGTGAGCTAACATGCCGGAGACCATTCAACTCGACCAACGCGATGGAGTACTGGTGGTCACCTTGAACCGGCCTGACGTGTTGAACGCCATCAACGACCAGATGCTGCGGGAGCTGTCAGACGCTCTGCGCCAGGCGGTTCGCGATGCGGCCGTGAGGTGTGTGGTTCTCACCGGCTCCGGTCGGGGATTTTGCTCTGGGCAGGATCTGCGGGATCGCGCGGGGCCCGGGACGCCCTCGTTCCGCGAGTCGCTGGCCAGCCGTTACAACCCGGTCATCCTCCAGATGCGGACGATGGAAAAGCCCGTGCTGGCCGCCGTGAATGGTGTGGCTGCGGGGGCCGGGTGCAGCCTCGCACTCGCGGCCGACCTGCGGATTGCCTCTGACCGCGCCAGTTTCATTGAGGTCTTTGCCCGCGTGGGACTAGTTCCTGATTCCGGGAGCACGTACTTTTTGCCGCGTTTGCTCGGACTCGGCAAGGCATTAGAACTTGCGTACACCGCGGACGCTGTCGATGCGGCGGAGGCGCTGCGCATAGGACTGGTCAACCGCGTGGTGCCGCACGACGCGTTAGTCCCTGAGGTCATGACCCTGGCCAAGCGATTAGCCGTAGGGCCCACGCGAGGATACGGTCTCGCGAAGCGGGCCATCAACTATGGTCTGCACGCGACGTTAGAGCAGGCCCTCGACTACGAGGCGGCGGTGCAAGAGATCGCTGGCCGCAGTGCCGATCATCGCGAGGGTGTTGCCGCG
>DATGVF010000019.1:0-8820 GCA_035300645.1 bacterium | reverse complement strand
GTATCCGATCGCGGGGTTCACGTGGATCCTGATCTACGGCGAACACTCCGATCCAGTTAAGGGGAAGGCTCTGGTCACCTTCCTCTGGTGGGCCACGCATGATGGTCAGAAGTACGCCCCGACGCTGCTGTATGCTCCGCTGCCCAAGAGCCTCGTCGCGCGCATTGAGCAGACGCTGAAGACGGTGACGGCTCAAGGGGCGGCACTACTCCCGTAGAACGCATGGCAAGTCCGCAGGGCGGCCGCCTGGTCCGCGTTAACGCGCAAACAGGAGATGAGTGGTTTCACCTTCTGTTGGCGGCGATGGCGGCGGCCGTCCCGCTCGTCATCGGCACCATGGTGGTGGCGCTGATCGCCGCGGCATGGCCGGCGATCCAGCGTTTCGGCGCGCACTTCCTCATCACGACCACCTGGGATCCCGTCGCGAGCCAGTTCGGGGTCTTGCCCTTTGTCTACGGCACCGTCGTCTCCTCGGCTCTCGCACTGCTGATTGCCGTGCCGCTGGGCCTGGGAGTGTCCATCTTTCTCTCCGAACTCGTGCCCGGATGGCTCCGCACGCCGATTAGCTTTCTCGTAGACCTCCTCGCCGCCATCCCCAGCGTCGTCATCGGCCTGTGGGGGATCTTCGTCATCGTCCCCTGGGTGCGCACGGCGGTCGAGCCAACCCTCCACGCGTCGCTGGGCTTTCTTCCCCTGTTCCGCGGCCCGCCGCTAGGCGTGGGCATGCTCACCGCCGGACTGATCCTGTCGGTGATGGTCATCCCTTTCGTAGTCGCCGTCAGCACGGCGGTCATGCGTGCGGTCCCGACGGCGCAACGCGAGGCAGCGCAGGCCCTCGGAGCTACGCGGTGGGAGACGACGCGCACGGCAGTGTTGCCGTATGCCCGCTCCGGGATTCTCGGCGCGATCTTTCTCGCGCTGGCCCGGGCGTTGGGGGAAACGATGGCGGTGACCATGGTCATCGGCAACGTCGCTCAGATCCGGGCCTCGTTGTTCGCTCCGGCCTACACCATTCCCGCGGTCATCGCGAACGAGTTCGCGGAGGCCACGGGGGACCTCTACGTCGCCGCGCTCGTCTATGCGGGGCTGGTGTTGTTGGTGGTCACGGTGGCCATGAATGCGATAGCGCGGCTGCTGGTGAACCGTGTCGTGCAGGGTCCGTCTTTCATCGCGGAGTGAGAATGGACGCCCGATACCGGTGGCGCCGATCGATGGATCAGGGGATGACCCTGGTGTGCTTGCTCTGCACCGTCCTGGTGCTCACGCCCCTGGCCTTGGTCCTGGCGTTTCTGGCCCAGACGGGGCTGTCCGCTCTGAACTGGGATTTCTTCACCAAGCTGCCCGGGGCCGCGGGGGAACCCGGCGGCGGGATGGCCAACGCCATTACAGGCACGTTGATCCTGATCGGCCTTGCCGGGTGCTTGGGGATTCCGATCGGGGTGCTCGGGGGGACGTTTCTGTCTGAGTACCCCCAGACGCAAATGAGCCGGATCACCCGCTTTGCCGCCGACGTCATGAACGGGATCCCCAGTATCGTCATGGGGTTGTTCGCCTATGTCCTCGTCGTCCTCTCGCTGCGGCACTTTAGCGCGCTGGCGGGGGGGATCGCCCTGGGGGTGATGTTGATCCCCACGGTGATGCGCACGACGGAAGAGGTCGTGCGCCTGGTCCCGCAGAGCGTGCGCGAAGCCGCTCTCGCTCTGGGGATTCCTCAATGGAAGACCACGCTACGTGTGGTGTTGCCGACAGCGGCGGCCGGCATCGTGACCGGGATCATGGTCGCCCTGGCGCGTATCGCTGGGGAGACGGCCCCGCTGCTCTTTACGGCGTTTGGGAATCGCTTCTGGAACAGGAGTATCCTGCAACCGATTGCCGCCTTACCGCTGCAAATTTTCGCCTACGCCATTTCCCCGTTCGATGACTGGCACCGGCAGGCCTGGGCGGGAGCGCTGGTGCTTGTCGCCATCGTCCTCGTGGTCAACGTCGCAGCCCGGTACGCGACTAGTCGGCAGGTAAGGTTGCGTTAGGCAGTGGAAGTAATGCCTAAGCAGCTGGAGGTCCGCGACGTGGAGACCCATGCCCCGACGCTGGTCGGAGCCAACACAGCGGTGCAGACAGACGATTTGCACGCGTGGTTCGACCAGCTGCACGCGCTGCGCGGCATCACGCTGAGCGTCCCCGAACGCCAGGTCACGGCAATCATTGGGCCGTCGGGGTGTGGAAAGTCGACGTTTCTGCGCTGTCTCAACCGCATGCACGAGCTGGTTCCCTCCGCCCGCGTCAGTGGGGTCGTGCGGGTCCATGACCGGGACATCTATGCGCCGGGGGTCGATCCCGTGCTCGTCCGCCGGCGGGTGGGCATGGTCTTCCAGAAGCCCAATCCCTTCCCCACCATGAACATTTATGACAATGTGGCCGCGGGGGTGCGGTTGGCTGGGGAACGCGACCGCCGGCGGTTGGACGAGGTGGTCGAGCGCAGCCTGCGCGCAGCGGCGCTGTGGGAAGAGGTCAAGGACCGCTTGCGTAAACCGGGGACGAGTCTGTCTGGAGGGCAGCAGCAGCGACTGTGTATCGCCCGAGCCCTGGCGGTCTCGCCGGAAGTGCTGCTGATGGACGAGCCGGCCTCTGCGCTGGACCCGGCCGCGACGCTGCGGATCGAAGAACTCGCCCGCGAGCTGGCGAAGGAGATCACGATTGTGATCGTTACCCACAACATGCAACAGGCTGCGCGGGTGTCGGATTTGACCGGATTCTTCTTGGCCGGCCAGCTCGTGGAGTTTGGTCCCACAAATGGTCTGTTCACCCGCCCGACCGACAAGCGGACCGAGGACTACATTACCGGACGGTTTGGTTGATGACGCGGGCCGCGTTTGAACGTGACCTGCTCCAGCTGAAAGAGGGCGCCGTCCGGATGGGGGAACGGGCCGGCGAGGCCATCCACGGCGCTGTTGAAGCGTTGCGCGCTCGCGACGTGGCGGCGGCCGAGCGGATCATCGCCGAAGACGATGCCATTGACGCCCTGCACATGGACCTCGAGCAGCGGTGCATGAGGCTGCTAGCTACCCAGCAGCCGATGGCGGGGGACCTGCGCACGATTGCCTCGGTCTTTGCTATTACCATCGATCTGGAGCGCATGGCCGACCACGCGGAGGGTATCTCCCGGGCGGTGAAGCGGCTGGGGGACGAGCCACCGGTCAAGCCGCTGGTGGATATTCCCCAAATGGACGAAATCCTCCAGGGGATGCTCCACGACACGCTCATGGCGTTGCAGATGGAGAATGCCGATCTGGCGCGGCAGACAGCCGCCCAAGATGACGCGATCGACCGTCTGCGAAACCGCGTGCTGCATGACCTGCTGGAGATCATGATCCACGATCCGCAGACGGTGCCGCGCGCCCTCGAGCTGCTGATCGTCGCGCGTCACCTCGAACGTGCCGCCGACCACGTGACCAACATCTGCGAGCGCATCGTCTACATCGTGACCGGTGAGCTCCGCGAACTCAACGTCTGACCTCCTCACAGAAGAGCGCGCCGCCCTCGCCCGCGAGATTTCGTGCACTCTTGACCCATCCTTCGCCCGCCGTTCACGTCCCGCCGATATTGTGAAAGTGACCGGTCGCCAGGATCGGATCGAAGGGGCGGGACAGACACACAGAGGTTGTAGGAAGGGGCGGGCAGCCAAATGGGCAACGCGTGGGACATGTTGGAGCGGATTCAACGGGTCAAGGTGAGGCGCGACGACGGCCCCGTCCGGGCCGAAGTGACGCTGGTGGGGATGGACGAGTTGTCGGCCGACGTGGTGCTGGAGGCGGCGGAGCAATTGCGCCAGGTGTTGGAAATCTTGGAGATCACGGATTTGAGCATGATCCCGGCCGATGCTGACGGGCGGATTGAGAATTAGCTACCCGACCGGTTAGCGCAACGACGTTCCCTCAATCCGCCCGTCGTGCTGGGAACGCGGCCGCGATGCGCTGGATCTCCTCCTCCGTCAGTTCTAAGTTGCTCGCGCCGGCATTTTCCTCCACGTGCTTCACGCTGGACGACTTCGGGATAGTGAAGGCATTCGGATCGCGGACGAGAAACCGCAAGGCGACCTGACGAGCCGTGGCCCCGTGGGCGCGGGCGATGTCTTCCAGCACCCGGTGAGTCCGAAATCTCCCCTTTCCAAACGGACTGTACCCGACTAGCGCAATGCGGTGCCGCGTGCATGTAGGCAGGAGGTCGTGCTCAATCGCCCGCTCCTCTAGGTGGTAGAGCACCTGGTTGCAGGCGATGCGGTTCGGCCCGGCCAATCGCACGGCGTCTTCGAGGAGTTTTGTGTTGAAATTCGAGACGCCCCACGCCTTGGTCTTGCCGGTGCGGACAAGATCCTCGAAGGCGGCAATGGTCTCGGCCAGGGGATGCCGGCTAGGCGAGTGGAGGAGGTAGACATCGAGGGAATCCATGCGCAGCCGGCGCAGGCTGCGCTCACACGCCGCGATGGTCTCCGCGCGTGAGGCGTTCTGCGGCAGCACCTTGGACACAACGAACGCTTCAGCGCGCCGCCCCACCAGCGCTTCGCCAACAATTTCCTCGACCGCGCCGCTCCCATACATTTCGGCCGTATCAATGTGCGTCATCCCGAGCTCCATCCCCCGTCGCAGCGCGGCGATCGACGCTTTGCGATTGGATTCCATGTCCCAGGTGCCTTGCCCGATCACAGGAACGAGAGTGGACATCCAGCCGAACGCGCGTCGTTCCATAGGGACTCCCGGGATCGGTCGGAGTGTGATCGCAGGGCTCGTTACGTGCGAGGCGAGTGCGCCGACGGGTGGATACGGCGTCCGTTGACCTGATCCTGGGCCAATGCTAGCATGTGAGTGAAAAATTACATAGCGACCTTCGGGGCAGGGTGAGTCCGTCGTCCTGACGGGCAATTCCCGACCGGCGGTAACAGCGTGAGCTGGAGCCCGCGACTCGCAGCCGCTTTTGCGGATGCGATGGATCCGGTCCCTGATCCACCTGATTGAAGGCCGTCGCCACCGATTCGCGGTGGAGGCTGTAGGGTGGTTCGGGAGAAGCCGGAGCCGACGGTAGAGTCCGGATGGGAGAAGGTCTAGCCTGCAGTGATGGGCCTATCGGGCATGGCGCGTGTGCGCGCGACATTCGCTCGTGGTCTTGTGCAGGTGTTTCCTGCCCCGTAGTGTCGCCAAAGGATGGTGGGGCAGGTGAACCGGATCACGCAGGTCGCAGTTCTTGGCGCTTTTGCGTTCGTTTTGATGTACCTTGAGGTCCCCCTTCCGACGTTTCCCGTGTACTTGAAGTACGAGCCTGGGGATATCCCCGCGTTGATTGCCACCTTTGCGCTGGGTCCGGTTTCCGGGATCGCCGTGGAGGTCGTCAAAGCGGTGCTGATCAACATGTTCCGGTCCGGCGGAGTGGGCGGGCCGTTTGGCATCTTCATGAACTTTCTGGCCGGCGTGAGCCTTGTTGCGGTCGCGGGCAGCTACTACAAAGTCGAACACACGAAAGCTGGGGCGGTGAAGGCTCTCCTCTTCGGTGTGGGGGCGATGACCGTGGTGATGATTGTCGCGAACATCCTCCTCACGCCGATTTTCTATGGGATTCCTCGGAGCACCGTTGTTGGCCTGATCCTCCCCGCGCTGCTCCCGTTCAATCTGATCAAAGGTCTGACGAGTTCGATACTGGCCTATCTCGTCTACAAGCGAGTTCGTGTCCCCCTCTACGAATTGATCACCGATCGCGCGGCCTGGTGAGGCTCTTCAAAGCGGACACTCGGCCGGTAGACGCAACGGCTCCTCTTGTCGATGAGAACACTACGTTCAGGGTGTTTTCAGATCGACTGAGGGGTTGCGGTCACGCACTCTCGTCGTCGGCGGGCTCTCGTGGCTCCTCGGGGGTTTCCATCTCGTAGCCGCATTCAGGGCACACATACACGGGCCGCCCGCGTCGCGCTCTTCCGCGCGGTTCCATCTCCGACCCGCACTGCGGGCAGGGTGCGGTTAGTGGCAGCTCCACAGCATGCCTCTTTGCCTCACAGTCATGTCACACGCCGATGTCACGCGCCGATGCTGCGTGCGTACTACATTTCCCTCGTGATCGTCTGTCTAGACGCGCCGTAGCAGCACCGTTTCGCCATGCGGTCAAGACACCGCCTTGTCTCCCACTGCGGATTTCCCTCATCGGGGACGGGTTCGGCCCGCGCCAGGACTCCTCCTTGCCCAGCAGACGACCATGTGGCACGCGCTATAATGAGAGGCGCAGAAGGTCCACACTCAGGGAGGCGAGAGCATGGCGTATCCGAAGTACGAAGCGAAGAAGTTCCGGTCATTCGACATCGAACTCACGGGCATTTCCAAGAAGACGATGGAAGAGCACTACAAGCTCTATCAGGGCTATGTGAACAAGGCGAACGAGATCCACGAGAAGCTCGCGGCCCTGGACAAAGATCCGGCGAAGGCCAACCCCACATTCTCGGACATCCGCGAGCTGAAGGTCGAACTCACCCGCGCCGTTGGGGGAGTCAAGAACCACGAGATGTACTTCAGCACGCTCGGTGGATCGGGAGGCGCTCCGGCCGGCAAGCTCGGAGCCCTGATCACCCGGGAGTTCGGGTCCGTGGAGAACTGGCAGAAAGACCTGAAGGCGACAGGAGTCGCCGCCCGGGGCTGGGCGTGGACGGCGTGGGACTGGGACACCAACCGGCTGTTCAACTATATCGGCGATGAGCAGAACACCTTTCCCATCTGGAACGGCACCGTGCTCGTCGCCCTCGATGTCTTCGAACACGCGTACTACCTGGACTATGGAACAGGCAAGGCAGGCTACATCGACACATTCTTCAAAAACATTGATTGGAAAGCCGTAGAGAAACTCGCCGAGATCGTCCTGCAGCACGCATAAGATAACCCCCACTCCCTCCGTGGGAGAGTAGGGGAAGGCACAGACGCGAGGCGGGGCCGGGTCATCCGGCTCCGCCTCCGGTCGTTTCTGAAGGGTTAGGAGCTTGGGGTGTTCTGAGGGTCCGTCGGCGGGGGCGAAACCGCTCGCGCAGGCAGCGCATCTTTGGTCCGATAGTCCGCTTTCGCGTACGTGCGCCGCTGGCCGCAGTGCGGGCAGAGGTGGTAATTCGCTGCCAGGGTCCCGCGCTCGAAACTCTTGCGATCCATCTGCACGCGCGTGTCGAACTCGCGGCCACACGACTTGCAGTCCACCCATAGCTGCAGTTTGCTCATCTGCGTTTTACCCTTCTATGCGTCGGCGTGACCTCGTCGGATCACTGATCCGAGGGCCCGGGCGCCGGAGGCGAGACTAGCGCGGGATGTGATTGCAGGTAACGCTCGATGTCAGCCTTCCGCCA
Organism: bacterium; assembly: GCA_035300645.1. Lineage (GTDB taxonomy): Bacteria > Sysuimicrobiota > Sysuimicrobiia > Sysuimicrobiales > Kaftiobacteriaceae > 13-1-40CM-64-14. The sequence continues at coordinate 1,460 of DATGVF010000019.1, read as the reverse complement.
GAGAGCGCGGTGCTCTTGGCGGAAGATGGGGGGAGGGAAGTCCGCGCGCGCGGCGAGGTCATCGAGGAACGCTTGGGGTCTGAGGCCTGCCGCCTCCGCTGCCTCGACGGCCGTGAGGAGGCTCTCCCCGGCAGAGACCAATCGGCAAATGGTTTCCAGAAACCCGTCCTGGGCCCCAGCGCGGTTCAAGAGGAACACCGCCGCAGACATTCCCCGCGGGTTCGTTTGTTTCATCAGATTCGCGAACCGGTGCAGTTCCTCCGGGTACCCCCGCAGGTGCTGCAGGACTTCGATGTCGCGTTCCAGAGGTTCGGCCACGAGGATTTCTCTTCTTTCCGGCCGGCCAGCGATAAAGGGCTCAAGCTGGGAATGTGCTCTTGCTGCGACCAGTTATAGTTATCGTAGCATGTTCACGAAAAGGTGGGTCTGACGATGCCTTTCTTGCAAGAGAAAGATGCCGCATATCTTCGCACACGATTCGAAGGAGAGCTGCAGCACGATGTTATCTTGGAGTTTTTCGCGCCCACGACCAGCGGACTGGCTCTGCCGGATGCCGAGGGCGAGTACGCGGAATACACCAAGAAAATTCTCGCCGAGGTCGCCACTCTCTCCCCGAAAGTCACGCTGAAGCTTCACAGCACGCTGTCCGAGCCAGATGCCGCGAAGGCGCGGGGCATCGTCCATACACCGGCAACAGCAATCATTGGGGCGCAGGACTATGGAGTACGGTTCTACGGGATGCCGGCGGGCTATGAGTTTGCCACGCTGATCGAGGTCATCATCGCCGTCTCACGGGGTTCCACGACGGTGACAGAGGAAACACGCGCGGCCTTAGCGCAGGTGTCGCGCGACGTGCATCTCCAGGTCTTCGTCACACCCACTTGACCCCACTGTCCCCACGCGGCCAGGCTGGCCGCTTTTCTGGCGATCGAAAATCCACATGTCCGGGCCGATATCGTGGAGGCGGGTGAGTTTCCCGAGCTGGCCCAACGCTACAACGTGTACGCGGTCCCCAAAGTCGTCATCAACGACACCGTCGAGTTCGTGGGCGCTCAGCCGGAGCCACAGGTCCTCCGCTATCTCCTCCAGGCCGCGAGTGGGGACACTTCCTCGTCCCCCGCACCCTGACCGCTAACGTAGGGGCTCCCGCCGGGTAGGACGAAATACCTGCGCCGGAGATCCGCATGTCCCCGGGTTGTCCGGAGGAGGCAGTGCTTGATGAAAGACGTGTTCGACTACATCGACGCACACCGTCAGGAGTTTATCGAACGTCTGCAAAGGTTGTGCCGCCAGCCCAGCATTGCCGCCCAGAACGTTGGCATTCGCGAGACCGCGCAGATGGTGGTCCAGTTGATGGAGCAGATCGGTGTCCGCACGGAGTTGTACGCGACCGACGGTGCGCCCGTGATCTACGGAGCGGTCGGCAACCACTCCAAGACGCTGCTCATCTACAACCACTA
>DATGVF010000018.1:0-3002 GCA_035300645.1 bacterium | reverse complement strand
GACTCGGCCCGACTCCACTACGATGAAGTCGATATCATCAACACCTTCCACTATCGGCCCAAAGACATCGTGGATGCACACCACTTACTGGTCCAGGGGTCGATCCACGTCCGGCCACTCGTCAGCGGCGTGACCGATCTCGGTAGCATCGTCGACGTCTTCTCCTCGCTGGACCGCGGCCATGGCGTGAAGTACGCGATTCTTCCCGAGGCGAGAGCGTGGGCGTAAAAAGCCCCCCCGCAACTACGAGCCGCGCTATCGTTTACCACTCACACGACGATCTGCGGCTAGAAGACGTCCCGCTTCCGCCCCTCGCGCGAGGGGAATTGCTGGTTCGCATCCGCGCGTGCGGGTTGTGCACCGGAGAAGTGTTGGAATGGTATATGGCCCGCAAGGCGCCGCTGGTGCCGGGCCATGAGATCGTGGCCGAAGTCGTGCAGACCGGGGAGGCCGTCGCAGAGTTTTCCCCCGGGGACCGCATCTTCGTCCACCATCACGCGCCGTGCATGCGCTGCCGATTCTGTCAGCGCGGCGATCACGTTCACTGCCTGACCTGGAGGAAGACCAAGCTCATTCCCGGGGGGCTATCGGAACTCGCGATCGTCCCGCGCGAGGTCATATCTGCTGACGCCTTCCTTCTTCCTCGAGAGATTTCCGACGATGCGGCCACTTTTGTAGAGCCGCTGGCCTGCGTGGTGAAGGCGGCCCACCGCGCAGGCGTGGGTCCGGGAGACCGCATCCTGGTCATCGGGCTGGGTGTAATGGGGATGCTGCAGGTCATGCTGGCCCAGCGCCTGGGCGCGGAGCTCATTATTGGGGCCGACCGTGTGGGGTCTCGCCTCGAGCGGGGGAAACACGCCGGGGCCGATATCATCGTGGATGCGACGCGGACCGCGTTGCCGGATGCGGTCCGGTCTCACACCGAAGGAGCAGGCGCCGATATCGTCGTGGTGGGCCCAGGGACAGTGGAAGCCATCGAGACGGGGTTTCGCTGCGTGGCCCCGGGCGGGTCGCTCGTCTTGTTTACTCCCACACCACCAGAAGACGTCTGGCCGTTCCCCGTGCACGACGCGTACTTCCGTGAGGTCAGCGTGATTCCCAGCTATTCCACGGGTCCCCCCCAAACACAGGAGGCGCTGCAGTGGCTGACGCGCGGCTTGCCCGTGGAGACTCTCATCACGCATCGCTTCCCACTGGAGGGAGCGGTCGAGGGATACCGGTTGGTGCGGGAGGCGAAGGACGCCTTGAAGGTGGTGGTGCATCCGTGACTGAGCCGCCAGACGACAGCAGCTGCGACCTTCCCGACCTTCCGCCGAAGGACGGTCGGCGGCACCGGCACTTCGATGGCGTCACCTGGGACGGCGTTACCCCGCAGGTGTACAAACGTGCGCCTTCTTCGCCGAGCGCGCCCTGGCGAGACGTCGTACGCTACACCCTGGTCGGCGAGACGGGGGAACCAACGGCGTTCCATCTGCGCTACTTTGAGATTGGAGAGGGCGGGTATTCGAGTTTGGAGAAACACCGGTACGTTCATGCGGTCGTGGTGCTGTGCGGACAGGGTAAAGTCATCGTCGGGCATGAAGTTTTTGATGTCGCCCCGTTTGACCTCGTGTATGTGCCCTCGCTCCTGCCCCACCAGTTTGTGAACACTGGGTCAGAACCGTTTGGGTTCCTCTGCCCGGTCGATGCCGACCGCGATCGCCCCCAAGGGCTGAGCGGGGCAGAACTCGCAGACCTGCTGAGCGATCCCGTGGTGCGAGAGGTCGTACGGATTCCAGACAGAGTGACGTCCTCAAAGACCGATCCCATCGATCCGGTGCGGCGATAGAGACACACAACGGGGACCACATTATCCTCATCTACGAGGAGCACGCCGACCTCCTGGCGTTTGCCATTCCCTTCATTACAGAGGGGCTGGCTCGAGGTGAGCGCTGTCTTTATGTGGTCGACGATTTGTCGGCCAAGGAGGTGAGGGAGGCCCTCACCGCAGCAGGCGTCAGTGTCAGCCAGGAGATCGAGCGGGGGGCCTTGGTCCTGCTGAACGCTCGCGAGTACTCCCAGCCGCCCGTCACCCCTGCGCACATCATCAACCTGATCCGGGAACGAGTGCGAGACGCCCGATCCCGCGGGTTTCGCGGATTACGACTGGGAGTCGAGATGACATGGACGGTGACAATGGGAGTGCCGGATGGGACTATTGTTCAAATCGAGGCGCTCGCGGATGTGGCGCTTGGCCACGAGGAGGCCACCGTCGCCTGTCAGTACCGCAGAGATCGCTTCTCGGCAGCCCTTCTGCAGCAGGTCGTGCGCACTCATTCCAAAGTGGTCGCAGGTGACCACACATATCTCAGTGTTAGCGGCATGTTTCAGGAACTCACCCGCTCGGATTTGAAGGCGTTCCTGGCCTCCGCGCAGGAGCGGCGCGTTCGGAAAGGCGGGTACTACTTCCGCCAGGGGGATTCGTCCGGGGAAGTGTTCGTGCTGACCGCCGGACGGCTCAAAGAGGCGCGGACGGACCCAGAAGGGCGCAGCGTCATTTTCGGTTTCGTCAGTCCCCCCGATCCGTTCGGGTATGCCACGGCGTTCGCCGGCCTGCCGCGCATCGCCTCAATGCAGGCCATCGAAGACTCTCGGGCTCTCGTCTGGGATGTCGAGGCGGTCCTCGGCGTGATCAAGGCGCATCCGGAGGTGAGCCTCGATGCGGTGCGTTTCATCGCAAGAGAGGTAGCCGCGCAGGTCGACCACACTGTGGACCTCACCGCCTCCCCGGTCGAACGGCGACTCGCCAGATTCCTGCATCGGCTTGCTCGCTCCATCGGGCGCAGGACACCTTCCGGTATCCTCATCGAGATGGGATTGTCGGGCCAGGACTTAGCCGGTGTAATCAACGCCACTCCGTATACCGTCAGTCGAGTCCTGGCAGCGTGGCATCGTCTCAAGGTTGTCGCCGCGCAACGCGGGCGCTTTCTCGTGCTCGATGCAGAGCGCTTGGCGGCGATCGC
>DATGVF010000017.1:0-2282 GCA_035300645.1 bacterium | reverse complement strand
CGAGCTATCGCCACGCAATGCCCGTGCTGGCACCCATCGAATCATGCAGGCGGGCCCGCTCGTCTGGGGTCGGGGGCGCGAAGATCACCCACATGAACAGGACCGTCGCCACCAGCAACAGCGTCAATGTCTCAACGGCTCGCACGATCGACCCTTGCCAGACTGCGTCTCAGTGGCCTCATCGCGACCCTCCCGCGTTGGAGACGAACACGCTCTTGGCGCGTGGCCCGAGGACTTGGACGATCGCTTCTGCCGTAGCGGTCATAGCGCATGGTCAGCGTCCCCCGACGAGCCACGCCACGACAAGCGGCCCGATCGGGATCACGAAGCCCGACGTCGCGCCAGTTACGCCGTCAATAAGATAGCCGACCGCGGCCCCGAGCAGCGGACCAAGCACAATGGCTAGTTGCACGATGCCCATGAGATCTCAACAGAGCAAGCCGCATTCCAGTTGGCTGCCGTATGATTTTTCGCGGGCTTGCGCGCAGCGAGGCGTAGGGCGCGGGAGGTAATTACCGAGGTGTGGCTATGGCGGCGCGTAGTTCAGCACCTGAAAAAGCTGCACGTGTTATGGATTTGACACTTCGGGGAGGCACGACCGCGGCGAGCTTGCGCCGATGTCCATTCAGAAACGGGGTGTGTTTCGGACCGTAGACCATCAGGATGCCTGGCTTAGCGAGAGTGTTTGACCCGGTTATCGTTGGGAGCCGGCGCTGGCCGGCGAAGCAGGTGATCCGTTCTCGACCTTCATCCGAGGCGTCTCGTCCGAGGCGCCGACGGGCGGCGGCGTCTGCACGCGCGATGGCGCTCGTCTCGACTCGTCTCGAAGGTGTAGAGGAAGTTCGTGAAACCAAGATCGTAGTCGGAGACGCCGTTCTGCCCCGTAAGTCGCATGCGCATATCGACGAGGCTGCGCATCCCGGCTTCCAGCCGCCGACCCACGCGGCCCGACGCCGGGTGCAAACCCGACCAACAGCTTCCGCAGTTCTGGGCGGAGCCGTCACGGATACGCCACATCCCGAACCGGGTAACTCCATGGCCACCCTTGGCCGCGGGTTGCCGCGCATCGTATGCGTACGCCTCGGAAGTGCGCGACAACTCGCAGGCCTCAATGTGGTACGCCCCTTGCCCCCCTCCGGTCCCTAATGGAGTGGGCAGTCGTGCTCTTCCCTGTGCTCAGCGCCCCCGCTGGCTACCTGCTCGATGGCGCGCACGTACAGGGCATCGCACGGGCGTTCGCGAAGTGATCGCCGGTGGGTTCGAGATTCGTTGTCCGGCAGCCCGAGTGGAGGAAACAATGGGTCCATATCGGACATTCCTGACGCAGCGGTTCACGGCATCCGCACCGACTGGCCTGGTCGTTCTACACAGGCTCCTGCTGATCCTGATTGTGCTCTCCGCGCTCGCCTGGGTTCAGGGCGCGTGGGCAGGCCCTCCCACCGATCAGCTCCGCGATGCGGTCGAACGGGTGGTCAACGTCCTCACGGACCCAGAACTGAGGGGCGATACCAAGGTCAACGAGCGCAACGCCGCGGTCAACAAGGTCGCCGACGACATCTTCGACTTTGGCGAGACGGCGAAGCGGGCCCTCGGGCAACATTGGGCACAGCGGACGTCGGCCGAACGTGAAGAGTTCGTTCGCCTCTTCACCGAGCTGCTCCAGCGCACATACCTCTCCAAGGTGGACCGGTACAACTCCGAGATGACCTTCAACGACGACGTGGTTGATGGAAATCAGGCCGTCGTGCGGACAACGCTCCTCATCGGCAACGGCGGCGGGATGTCGCTCGACTACTGGATGCACCACCCCAGGGACCGCTGGCAAGTCTACGACCTCAGCGTCAACGGGATCAGCCTCGTGGCAAGCTACCGGTCACAATTCAACAAGATCGTCCGAACCGATTCCTATGAAGGCCTGGTGGCGAGACTCAAATCACGCCAGGTCGGATTCGCAGCGCCCGCGGCGGGCTCGTCCGGAGGCAAACCGGCACGGTGACCCATGTCGGGACGGCCACGCGCGATAGCGCTTCGCCGGTCGCGGTCCGGTTCTTAACTTAGATATTCACGCGACAATCTTCACACAGTCGAAAGTCACGATGTCGGCGCGGCTCCGGATGTGCCGCGAGAATGAACTCGACTGCTGGAAGAATAAGTGAGGTTGAACAATGAGTACCAAGACGAGATGCTCACATCCGAGTCACATCGAGCCTGCACAGGCTAGCGACAGCGACTTTTGCTGGACGTGCCCATCCTGTCGCGATACCACCACCATCAAGACGCTA
>DATGVF010000016.1:0-14412 GCA_035300645.1 bacterium | reverse complement strand
TGAAGTCCGGAGCCGTCGTGGCCGCCAGGGCAGCCCGTCCGGGGGTAATCATTCCTACGATCGTGACCACGAGAAGCACATTCCTAAGCGCTTGCATCTAGCCCGCCCCCTCATCGGCGCGTGCAGTGACACACCATCTTCAGTGAACAAAACGATTGTGAGGAATTGATAAAGCCTCCTGCGGGCCCAGGGGGACCGACTTGGGGCCCAGCGCCCTCGACAGATAGTGACGGCGACGTCCCTCCGAGGAAGCCACTCTTCAGACGGTTGCGGGAGGCTACCTATTCTTGCGCATGTGGTTGCCGTCGGCGGGGCAAATCCTTCCGGGCGCGCCAGCCTCACCACTGACGATCCCCGACAGACACGAAGTCGATGACACTTACGATGCCCGCTCCCCTCGCACTGCTGCCTGGAGACGGTTCCCCTGCATGCGCGCCGCGCGCAGGACCTCACCCATTTGGGCGGCGTCAATCGGCTTCGCAAAGAAGTAGCCTTGCGCCGCGTTGCAGCCCAGCGCCCGTAATTCGCTAGCCTCCTCCGCATGCTCCACACCTTCCGCGAGGGTTTGCAGGTTCAACGCCTTGGAGAGTGCCACGATGGCGGATGTCAGCGCCATCTCCTCGGGCTGGGCGAGACTCGCGACAAAGCTCTTGTCGATCTTGACGATGTCGACTGGCAGCCGGCGCAGATTGTTCAACGACGAGTAGCCCACGCCGAAATCGTCGACGGCCACGCGCACACCGAGTTGCTTCATTCCTTTGAGGACTTCGCCTGTTGCGATCAGGTTCTGTGCCAGAATGGTTTCCGTAATCTCCAGGATCAGGGCTTCCGGGGCCAATCCCGAGTCCCGCAAGGCCTGGGCCACATCAGCCACGAACTCCGGATCTTCAAGTTGCTTGACGGAGATATTGACGCCGATCCGAACAGGCAAGGGCTGGGGACTATCCGCCTGCCACAGGCGTACTTGACGACAGGCCTCCCGCAGCACCCACCGGCCGATGGGCACAATCAAGCCGGTGTCTTCGGCAACGGGAATGAACTCCGCGGGGAAGACCAACCCGCGGGTGGGGTGCTGCCAGCGCAGCAGAGCCTCCACGCCGATGATCGTATGTGTGGGGAGGTCCACAACGGGTTGGTAGTGGAGAGTGAACGCTTTACTCTCAAGTGCGTGCCGCAGGTCTTCTTCCAAACTGACCTGTTGCACAGCCGCCTTGTGCATACTTTGATCGAATACTTGGTAGCGATCCCTCCCCTGCCGTTTCGCTGCGTACAGGGCGAGGTCGGCATTCCGGATGAGCTCGTCCGCCGTGGGCTGCTCATCGCCGCTAAGAGCAATACCCATGCTGGCCCCCACACCAAACGGCTTGTTGAGCACCATGATGGGCGTGTGTAACGCGTCCAACGTCCTCTTCGCCACAGTAACAGCGTCGTCTGGCTGATGTAAGTCCTCAAGCAGGAGGACAAATTCATCTCCCCCGAGCCGCCCTGCAGTATCCGCTTCGCGGATGACGGTCCGGAGCCGCTGAGCGACTTCCATCAACACGGCATCGCCTGCGGAATGCCCCATGGTATCATTGATCTTCTTGAACCCATCAAGATCCAGCTCCATCACCGCAAGCGACTTCTGTTGACGCTTGGCTCGAGCGAGAGCGTGCTCGAGACGATCCCGAAAGAGGACTCGATTGACCAGACCCGTCAACCCATCGTGGGAGGCTTGGTAGGAAAGCGCTTGCTGACTGCGTTCGATTTTTTGCGCCATCGTGTTGAACAGCTCGGCCAGCCGCCCAAGTTCGTCTCGCCGCTCCACAACGACTCGATAGGACAGGTCGCCCGTGCCAAAGAGCCTCGCGGCCTCCTGCAAACTGTGCAGTGGCCGCAGGACAGAGCGCCCGAGCGTGGTGGCTGCCAGAATGGATATCGCCACTGCGCCGGCAACCATTAGACCGAGAATCCTCAAGAGTCGCTGCTGGGCGACTTGAGCGTTCCATAGGTTATAGCCTAGATCAGCCCTTTCCGCTCTGTGGAGCTGGTCCAAGGAAAGTTGGATACTTCCGATGAGGTCATCGTACTGCCTCACCCCCTCGGCTGAGGTGGGGGAAGGAACGCCTGGTCGGGGTCTCGTGGCCGCCGCAGTGATTGCCTGGACCCGCTGCCAGTCCCGCTCGATGTCTTGGGCAATCTCTTTCTCCCCAGGGCCCCAGGGGTCGGCCTGAAGGGTCCGCAGGGCGACATCCCCTTGTTCGTTCATGCGCAACCACTGCTCCCGGCTGGGAGAATCGCCGAGGCTGGCGTAGCCATGGAACCCTTCGGATACCTGGGAGAGGGCCGTTTGCGCCCCAATGATCAGCGACAACTCCTTCAGTGAGGATGCCGCAGCATCCCCGAACGACGTGACGAGCCGAACAGAAAGGTACACAGCCGAGGTGAGCATCAAGACGGGAATGAGCAAGGCGACAATGGCGACGAGCACTCGAAGTCTCAGAGAACCGTGCCAGAGCGGACGACCGATCCGACGCCTTAGTGCCCTGAGAGTATCTGCCATATGCGCGACCCCAAAGTAGGGGGATCAGAGTTCAGCTTCGTTTACCTCCTACCCCTGCCGCCAGCGAAATAGGCGAGCCGATTCCGCGATGCCCGGTTGGCGTGGGATCGATCCGGTTTGCGTGGGATCGATCCCTCGCTCACGCTGGGCGGCACGTCGGTCGGGAAGCTATTCGCAAGATATCACTGGCACTGGAGGAGAAGATCGCGGCGATCTTCCGTTACGGGCGCAAGGACTGCACGAGGCGGATCAAATCAGCTCCGCTGGAGACTTCTTTCGCGAACTGCTCGTAGAGAGTAGCTGAGGCATTCCTGAACGCCTTCTTATCGACGTCGTTCACTTTGAGCTGAGGGTTGGCTTTTGTCATCTGCTGCACGAGCGAGCTGTCCAGCCGCTCCCCCTCCCCACGGGAGTAGTCGCCAACCTCGACTGCGACGCGTCGCATGACAGTGCGGACGTCTGGAGGGAGAGCCTGCCACCAGCGCTCCCCGGCCGTTGGATACGCAGGCGTATAGACGTGCCCGGTCAGGGAGAGGTAGCTCTGCACCTCGTAGAACTTCGCGCCCCAGATCTGAGCCAGAGGGTTCTCCTGCCCGTCGATGACACCGACCCGCAGCGCCTTGTAGACCTCCCCAAACGTCATCGGGATAGGATTTGCTCCGTACACTTGGACGACTCGTTGACGCCACGCGCTGCGAGGAATGCGCAGTTTGAGACCGCGCAGGTCATCGGGTCTGACGATGGGCCGGACGTTGTTGGTCACGTGGCGAAAGCCATTCTCCCAAAAGGCCAGCACCCGCAATCCCTTCAGCGCCTGCGGGTCCAGCAGAATCCTCTGGACATCGGCGTTGTCCGCCACGCGTTTCATCTGCGCCCGGTTGACGATGATGTATGGCATTTCGAAAACGCCAAATCCGTCGGCGACCGCGCTCATGATCGTGGACGGCAAGAACATTTCTAGCGCGCCACCTCGCAGAGTCCGGATCAATTCTTCGTCCGTCCCCACCTGACTGTTGGGGAATACGCGAACCTCCACTCGCGCGCCCAGTTCCTTGTCGAGGCGTTTGGCAAACTCTTGCGCCGTCCGTTGATAGAGCGACTCCAGGCCTCCGTCGTGACCGAAGCGGATGATAATCTTGGGCTGCGCGTGGGTCGGCAGAAGCAGCGCGGTGAGCAGGATGACGAGCACCACACCGGTGACCCAGAGGTTTCTCATGCGATCCCCTTGGTCCGATCTTTGCCGCACGGCGCGGTTTGGGACCGCCCGCGACCTTAGAGCTAGTCTACCCTGTAAACACCCAATTGGTTCGATCTCCTTGAGCTACTTTTGCGCATCTGGTGTTTTTAACCGATGGGCTTCTGTGGTCGCCTGATTCGGACCCCCGATGTGGAAGACGCCCAGTGGAGTCTCCGGGACACGATAGGGGAGCTCCTTGCCCTGCTGGAGATGGGGAGGAAGGCATAGTATGACGGGTATGACCGTGGTGCCGGGGGAGGGAATCGAACCCCCCACGCGCGGCTCTTCAGGCCGCCGCTCTACCAACTGAGCTACCCCGGCACAAGTCTAGAGCGTCACTCGCGATGTACCCTGGGCAACTCGCGGCCTGAGACATCTCGAGTCACGCAAGTGGTTTCGGGTTGGCGGGAGCGACGGGATTTGAACCCGCGGTCTCCTGCGTGACAGGCAGGTGTGTTGAACCAGGCTACACCACGCCCCCGAATGAGGGAATACTCCCGCACTGCGCATTATACGTGTCCTGCAGACAATGGGTCAATGACAACCAGGGATATGGACTCGGTCATCTCCACCTGCGGGTGACCGCGTGGGATCTAGTACCTGCCGCGAAACTGTTCGACCGGATACTTTACCGCGTTGCGCGCCAGCTTTCGCTGCACAATTTGGCTAACGTCAATTCCTATCCGATTGGCGAGCGACAGGCAGTAAATGAGAACGTCGGCCAACTCTTCGTCGACCTTCGTCCTGACCTCCGCTTTCTCAGACAGCTCAAGACTCTCGTTTTCTGGTCCCCACTGATAAAGTTCCATCAGCTCGGCAGCCTCGATGGCGATCGAGATGGCAATATTCTTCGGACTGTGAAACTGCTCCCAATCCCGTTCGCGGACGAACCGGGCCACACTCTGCTTGAGGTCCTCAATCGACGTCGATGCATCACCCATTACAGTCTCCCCTCTCACTCCTAGCTCCCGACAGGTCGGTCCACCCCGGGGGAAACCCACCCGCCGACAATGGGCATTCGGAAAAACTAGCTACGGCGCCTTCCGGTCTCCACTTCTCAGGCATCACGGCCTGGCGTCTGGATCCCTCCGTTTGGGCACTAATTGGGGGAGGGGCACCAGGGAATTCAAAACCCCAAGACAGCACGGCTTAATCAGAGGTAGATGGCATGGAGCTTGCTCCGAGTATTTCGCCGGAGGAAGCGGCGTGCTGACGTACCGGGAGTTCACTGGGGTCTTGGGGCTGGCGCCACGCCCAGGCATGCGCGCCACAAGCGACCGACCAACGGAAAGGCAGTTCGACGAGGCAATGGTGGAGGAACGGCGCGACGCCGTCGTTCGCCTGCTGGTCCTGTTCTGCATCCCGCCTCTGCTGTGGTGGAATGTCATTCCGCCATCCAGCCAGACGGCCCTCTCCGGACTCACGATTCTGATCGCCAGCTACATCGCCGCCATCGTCTTTCTGCTGCCTCGGCTGCGGGTTCGTCCTCGGAAAGACCTGCTCCTGACCATCGACATCCTCGCCGCAGCGTCCCTGGTGTTCTTTACCGGAGGCGTCCATAGCAGCCTGCTCTTCCTCTTATACCTCCCGATGCTCGCAGCGGCGGTGAGGTTTGACCTGCGCAACACGATCCTCTCCTCTGTGGCGGTCTCCACCTTGGTCATCTGGATGTGGAGCGTGAGCGAAGGCGGCCTGCCATCGCTGGGACCGATGGCCTCGCGAGTCGGCCTGTTTACCGGCGGGAGCCTGGTTCTCGCTCTCTTCTTTGGGACTCTCGCCCACGAAACTCGCGAGTCGGCCACGCGCCACCGCTTCAATCTTGAGCTGGCCCGCGCCTACGACAGCACCCTGGAAGGATGGGCACGCGCCTTGGACCTCCGCGACAACGAAACCGAAGGCCATACACATCGCGTCGCCCAATTGACCGTGCGCCTGGCGCACGCGATGGGTCTGCGCGATGCAGACCTCGTTCACATCCGCCGCGGGGCACTCCTCCACGACATGGGCAAGCTCGCGGTGCCAGACAGCATTATGCTCAAACCCAGCGCCCTCACTGATGAGCAAGCAGAGATCATGCACCGTCATCCAGATTACGCCCATGAGCTCCTCTCCCCGATCGGCTATCTCCGTCCTGCGCTCGACATCCCATATTGCCACCATGAGAAATGGGACGGGACAGGCTACCCCCGCGGGCTCAAGGGCGAAGAGATCCCGCTCGCGGCGCGCATCTTTTCGGTGGTCGATGTCTGGGACGCGTTACGGTCAGATCGCCCTTACCGGGCCGCCTGGACAGAGGAACGCGCGAAGGCGCACATCCAAGAACAAGCCGGCATCCACTTTGATCCGAAGGTCGTGACCGCCTTTCTGAAGATGCTCGCAACTCCCCAGCCGGTGACTGCGTCCCCCGTTTCGGATACCCCAGTCTCTCCTGCTCGTTCGTCTCCCTGAACGAATCGCCGACGGCCACTGGAGCCGTCCAGGAGGATGCGTGCCGGAATCGAACACCGACACCATGGCCGAGCTGCCGTCGCACTTGCACCTCGTGTATCACTCGCACCACCCGTATCCGCAACAGGTTCCACTGGACGGAGTCTATGCCGACCTGGAGCTCCCGACCGGAACTGCCACACAGCCCTTTGCCTACCTGAACATGGTGCAGACCTTTGATGGACAAGCGGTGCTAGGGGGATCGGCCTGGACGATCGGCACGGATGTCGACCACCACCTCTTCCGTCAGTTGCGCGTCCACGCCGACGCCGTGCTCTATGGTGCGGGCACCCTGCGCACGGATGACGTCGTTGTGACGACGCTGCCCGCCCTGCAGCAGCGGCGCGTCCAGCGCGGGCAGCCCCCTAACCCCACCGCGATCGTCGTCACGGCTACCTGCCGTTTCTCCACACAGGTCTTCGCCAAGAAGTTCTTTCACCGGACGGACTTCGAGCGCGTTATCATCACGACGCCCCGGGCGAAGCCTGTAGACGTAAAGCGCGTGCAAGCGGCGGGGGTCAAGGTACAAGTGCTCGCCGCCGGAGGAGACGGAGAAGTGAATCTGGAGGCGGTGTTGCGCCACCTCGCCGGCTCGGGCGCCCGCCGAGTGCTGTGCGAAGGGGGACCAACCGTTACGACAGGACTCGCACGCGCCGGGCTGCTGGACGAACTCTTCGTAACTGTGTCGACTCGTCTGGGTGGTGATCCCGCCGCCCCCCGCCTGATTACAGGGCCGGTTACCGACCGCCGGCTGGAGCCCATCAGCGAATATCACTACCGGACGGAGCACGGGGTCAGGGAGGTTTACTTTCGATTCCGGTACCCTAAGTAACCGCGCTCGCCTCCGATCCGCGCTAGTTCGCCAGAGGGTGAGTGCCCTGGACGTGGCAATGGGGAATTTCCGTAGAAGATTTGGGGCATCTACGTAAGTATGGGGGTTTCAGGCCGAGCGCAAGCTGCCGCCACCGTCGTCCGCCGTCTTAACGCGGCGGTGAAGTCCCGCGTTCTGTACGCAGCGGGACACCCCCTCCGTGCCCAGACGGTCGAAGTCTTTCTCACCACGGTTGCCTCCTTCCATGAGCGGTATGGGGGGTTCGTGCTCGAAACTCACCGCGACGGCTTGGTCTTGGAAGGCCACGCCTTTGAAGGCGGCGAGTCGGTCGACAACCTGGCCTTGCAATTGTATTCCGTCGGCGTCTGGCAACTTATCGTCTTGCCAGGACTGACCGACGCGGAGATGCACAAGCTGCTGGACCTCGTGACGATGGAGCCCGAAGCCATCTTGAAAGAGGGCGGGCTCACAGGGCTGTTGGAGAAAAACGGCGTCTCGCACGTCCGCGTCGTGGAGCTCCGGCCCGGCGATGAAGACCCCACCAACATTACGCTCGAGACGTACCACCGGATGCTGAACGGCTCCTTGTCCGCACAGGAGCGCGCCGCCCTGGTGAGCATCTTGCGCGCGGGACCCGACCAGGCAATGCGGCTGCTGTCCATCGTGGTTGAACGCACCAAGCAGGCCTTTGCCGACGCCACGGGTGCGGGACTGGGCGAACGAGTCTACACCGCGCTCACCGCCCTGGACCGGCTGATTGTCGACACGCCGGGGGGCGAGTCCCAAGACGTCCTCAAGCACTTAGCCACTGCGGTGACGGAGATGGATGATCCGCAGCGCCGCCAGATCCATCGGGCCATCCTGCAACACGCCGCCCAAGACTTGTCCGCGCGCGCGCTCCTGACGGCGATGACCTCCGAGCAGATCGCACGCGTGGTCATTCCTTGCTTGGAAGCGGGTGACCCGCCCCCCCAGGTCGCCCAAGTCGTCCAGGGGCTCCCGTTCGATCCCGCCAAAGCGCGCGACGCGTTGGCCTTGGTGTCACAACAGACCGGACGGTCGTTTGATCTTCCCCCTGCGCTGGAAGAACTGCGGCTGCCGCCCTGGGTTCATGACATCCCGCAGGACCTCGCCGACTTTGTCATCTCCGAAGAATCGGTGGTGTTCTCCGAAGACGAGGTCAAGGCTCTGCGGACTGAAGCGGTGCTCGACGAGCCCGCTGTCTTACGCGAGCACGCGCTGGCCCTGCTGGACCTCGCACTCGCTGACGACGACCCTGCCGAGGTCGACACCACGCTCACTGTCCTCTCAACCGACGTGACCGCGCTGCAGACCAACGGCACCTATGAGGTCATCGGGACGATCCTGCAACATCTAGATGGGGCGATCCGCGCCGGCGGGCGCACCGCGGATGTGACCGCGACCGCCATGCGCCGGATCCTGGTCAGCGTGGCGGCCGCCTCCACGCACAGAGACATCGTGGGGTGGCCCGACGACCATCCCTTGGTCCGGAGTCTGCGCAAAGCGGGGCGCACAGTCGGCGCGGCGCTGGCGCTCGCCCTCGCTGAGGAACGCGACGTCGCACGTCGGCACCTCCTCGTCGCCCTGCTCGCCCGTGCGGGGGACGCGGCCGTCGATGCCATCATCCCTCTGCTGAGCGACCGCAACATCGAGCTGACCCGGGCCATCATTCCCGCCCTGATTCAGATGCGCAGCGCTGCCTCCTTGGATGCCTTGCGGTCGATCGCCCGCCACCCGAACGCGGGTGTGCGTCGAGATGCGGCCGTGGCCCTGGGCCCGGTACCTGGGCCCGAAGCCCAGACTGCCCTGCTCGCCTTTCTCACCGATGCGGATCCGGAAGTGTCCGAGGCGTGCTTGCGCTACGTGAGACAGGAGACGGCGCGAAAAGCCGCGCCGTTGTTGATTGGTATGCTGCAGAACCGCAAACTAGCTCGCCACCCTCTGGTACGCATCCGGGTCATCGACCTGCTGGTGCAATCCGGGATCACGGACGCCCTTCCCGCGCTGCGCAAGCTGACCTCGGCGCTTCGGTTACGGCAACAGGACCGACGGGTCGCCCGTTACGCGCGCACGGCCGTGCGGCTGCTGCAAACCTCGTCCGCGGGGTCAGCCAGACGCGAGGTGCGATCGTGACCCGCGCGCGTCAGCCCTCCGTGACGGCGACCTTGCTGCGCTACCTCGCGACCGCAAGCAAACACCGCACGATGTACCCTCCTGAGCACCCCATCGTGAAACGCGCCCTGGAGGACCTCGTGCAGGTCGTGGACCTGCTCGTGCGTGATCGGGACTCTGTGACATTCCAGATTTACAGCGACACGTTCTTCCTCGAGAACCAGATGCTGCCCGAGGAGAGTCTGCGCAACGCGGGGTTGCTCACGGGGTGCCTGGACCGCAACGTCGGGTTGTTTGCGTTGCAGCGCGGCATCACCCCCTCTGAGATCCACGCCTTCGTTGGTCTGCTGAACACTTCGGTCGCCGAGCTGAAAAAAGCGGGCGGTGCGGACGCGTTCCTCAAATCGCAGGGGGTCGAGCATATCACCGTCGGTCCACCCCGTGACGCTCCGCCGACCGACATGCCGATCCAGGTAGAACCGAGCAATGCCTATGAAGCCGGGCACACCGTGGCGCAGGACCTGCGGGCGCAGGCCACACGCCGCCAGCCGCTGGACATGAACAAGGCCCGCGTCTTCCTGGGCGCGGCGATCGAAGTCGTGCTGGAAAACCGTACCGCGTTGCTGACCTTGATGACCAGCAAGAACTATGACGAGTCCAGTTCCTACCATGCCGTCAACGTGGCGATCCTGGCGCTGCTCATGGGGACACGCCTGGGACTGGAGCGGGATGCCTTAATGGTGCTGGGGATGGGCGCGCTCCTGCACGACATTGGAAAAGTGCGCATTCCCCAATCACTGTTGAACCGCGCGACGTGGCTGAGTACTGAAGACCAAGACCTTCTGAACCGCCACCCGGTGCACGGGGGAAACATTCTGCGCGACCTGGAAGGGCTGGGGCGGCTCGCGGCGGTGTGTGCCCTCGAGCACCACGTCCACTTCGACGGCAGCGGGTACCCGCAGATCGTGGCCAAGGCGCGCCCCCACCTGTTCTCGCGGATTGTCGCGATCGCGGACGCGTACGATACGGTCACCTCGGCGCGCCGCGGGACCCAACGGGCGCTGCGTGTCGACCTGGCGATGCGGTGGATTGCCGTCGGGCTGGGAAGCGTGTACGATCCCGTGGTCGGCAAAGTCTTCCTGCGGATGATGGGCGCTTATCCGGTGGGCAGCCTCGTGCAGCTGGATCGCGGCGAACTAGCGGTCGTCTTGCGGCCGTCGGAGTCGCGCGTGGATCGCCCTCTGGTGCAACTCCTTCACGAGGGACGCCCTGCGGGAGTCCTCGACCTGGCAGTGGAGACCTCACGGTGGATCAGCGCCGGTATCGACCCGTCGGATGCCAACGTCGACGTGGAGGCGGTGATCACCCCGCCGCAAACAGCCGCATAAAGCACAAGAGGCGGCGAAGGGAACGCCACCTCTTGTTTTCAACGTACTGGCGTGATTACCGCTTCTTCTTGGCCTTCTTCTTAGCCATTTGCGCCCCTCCCCCTTGCGCCTTGCCTCGACCGGTGCCAGGATGAGATCGAAGGCGCCGCGCAGACTGGACGGCTCTTGCCGTCGCGGACATTAGTTCGCCACCACAGGTAGTTCTCCTCCCCCGTCCTGATACAATTCTTGGGGTCGGCTCCTAACCACCAGCAGGCTGCAAGACGACGCCGCAGAACCCGGGGAGGAAAATGCGCTCCGTTTGGAGAGTCACCGGTCTCCTGATCATCCTCGCTGTGTCGGCGAGGAATCCCGCGTGGGCACAACCGGGCCCCAGCGATATCAGCGGACACTGGGCCGAAGAACGCATCCAGTTGCTCATCCGCCGCAACATCGCCGACCTGAACACCGATCAGACATTCCGACCCGCGGATCCGATTACACGCGCAGACTTTGTGAAGTGGCTCGTGCTCGCCTCCGGCCTGCCGGTCAATCCACCACGCGGGGCTCTCTTTGCAGATGTGCCGGCGTCCCATCCCGTCGCGCCTTACCTCGACACAGCCGTGGCCTTTGGTGTACTTTCGCGTGCATCCGCGTTCCGCCCAGAATCATTCATGCTCCGCGACGATGCGGTGGTGCTCACGGTCACTGCGTTGGGGTACACCTTCGAGATCGGCGGGCTCGCCGCGTACCCGCTGCCCTATGATGACACGGCGGTCCTCCCCAACCCGGTGCGCGGAGCGATCGCCGTCGCCTTGACTAGCGAGCCGCCGCTTTTGCGCGAGCCGTTGGCCTTATCTTTTCGCCCGCTCGCGCCGATGACGCGAGGGGAAGCGGCCAGCCTGGTGGGCGCCTTTGTGGAAACCGGCGAGAGCGGACTCACCCTTCGGTACTCGGTGCCAGTCGGCGTGGGCGTGGCTCTCACGATCGAAAAGCGCGGGGTCTTGCGGACGCTCCCGGTGTGGCGGGTCCAGATCGGCGCGTTTGCGAGCGAGGAGAACGCGCAACGTCTCACTTCTTCCGTGCGTGAACGCGGTCTCCCCGTGTTCATCGACTTGGAGGACGGCATCTACAAGGTGCGCGTCGGAAGCTTCAGCACGGCACTCGAAGCCACTTTCGTGAAAGAGCAGCTGGCTACAGAAGGTCTTCCGACGTGGGTTGTCCAGACATTGCCAGATTTCGACGCGTTACCTGGACCCGTTCGTACCGCCTCTCTGGTCGTCGACCTGCATAGCGGTGTCCGTCTGCTCCCGACATTTGGAGACGGGCAACGCATGCAGCGGATTCGCACCAGCGCGGTCGCCCGAACGCGGGGGGCTCTCGCTGCGGTCAACGGCGGGTACTTCGGCCCGAACGGCGATCCACTGGGCTGCGTGATGGTGAATGGGGAAGTGATCAATGAACCCGATCCGAACCACACATGTGCGGGGTTTACTGCAGACGGCACGCCCGTCTTTGACCAGGTGCAGCTGCAGGCACTAGTCCACACCCCATACAGCGAGGCACCGGTCAATGGTGTGAACCGCGAACGCCGGGCCGACGAGCTCATTGTCTACCGCCCGTCCTTTGACCAGACCACGGGCACGAATGCGTTTGGCGCCGAGGCCATCGTGAAAGGCGGGGTCGTGACCGAACAGGTGGACCTCCGGGGCAACAGTACGATTCCCGCAGACGGGTTCGTGCTGTCGGGGCACGGACGCGCCCGGTCGTGGATCATGCAAAACCTACCCCCCGGCACGCCGGTCCTTGTCCGGATGCGATTTGTCTCCCGCGCGGCAGACCCGCGGTGGGATCGCGTGATCCACGCGATCGGGGGTGGTCCGCACCTCCTGGCCCACGGTCTCGTCTCTGACGAAGGGTTCACAAACACGCTCGTCGGGCGCCGTCATCCCCGGACCGCGCTGGGGGTGCTTCCCGACGGCCGGATCTTGCTACTGGTCGTGGACGGACGCTCGCCCCCGCACAGCTTGGGGATGACGCTAGTGGAGCTGGCGTTGGAGATGCGCCGTCTGGGGGCCGTCGACGCGATGAATCTCGACGGCGGGGGTTCGTCCACGATGGTAGTCAGCGGGCGCGTGGTGAACTTGCCGTCTGACGAAAATGGGGAACGGGCGGTCGCGACCTCCTTGCTCGTACTCCCCGCGGGGCCGGAACCCCCCGCCCCCTGAGCAGACGGGGTCCAGCTAATCGTCGGGGAGAAGTCGGCGGGCGTCCTCGGGGGTGTCGATGTCTGTGGCGGCGTTCGGGGAGATCTCAATCGCAGTGACGTTGCGCGGATAGATCGTCATCACCTGTCGCGCCCCCTGATCGCCTTCAAGGAGGAGCAACTCCAAAAACAAGGCCCGATCAAACAACACCGGGGCGCCTTGCACGCCGCCGTAGGTGCAGGCCACGATCCTCGCTTTGGACGTCACGTAGGTGGTGATGAGGCGCTCGATGACGCCGCTGTCAATGAACGGCTGATCGGCCAGCATGATGATCGCAGCGCGCGTGTCTTCGGCCAGTGCCTCGATCCCCACGCGAATGGAACTGCTCATCCCTAGGGAGAATTCGGGGTTGTGAAGCAGGCGGGCAGGTGTTCCTTGGAGTTGAGGCCGATACTGTTCGTGGTTGGCGCCCAAGACCACGACCACGTCGGTGCATCCGCCGCCAACAGCATTCTCTACTGCGTTGCGCACTAGCGGGACCCCATGATGGGTCAAGAGCAGTTTGGGGGCGCCCATCCGCGTACTCGCGCCGGCCGCCAGGATAACCGCCGCGACCGGTGGACGGTCGGGCCCAGTCATGCGCGCCGCGCGGCCGGGACGTGAATCGGCCCCTTGCGCTCCCGTAAGAAACCACCCCGTCGTCCGGATTCCACCGCGCGGATCTCGCCGATGACGGAAAGAGCGATTTCCTCCGGCGTTTCCCCGCCAATGTCCAGACCAATCGGTCCGAAGATCCGGCCGCGATCGGCTTCGCTAAAAGCCACCCCGTCGCGCTGCAGTTCGTCCAGCATCTTCTCCGTGCGGAGCCGGGGCCCCAGCATGCCGATGTACATCGCCTCGGTGCGCAAGAATCCCCGCAGCAAGTCCCGGTCGTGCATGTAGTTGTGGGTCATCACGACCACGTATGTGCGGTCATCCACCGGCACGCGGGCAGGCACCTGCGGTGGCGTAGCCTGGATGAGCTGCCGCGCCCCGGGAAATCGGTCGCGAGTGAGGAAGCGCTCGCGCGCGTCGCAGACCACCACCCGCCAGCCAATCCCGGAGGCGATTTGCACGGCGGGGATCGCATCGTGTCCTGCCCCGCACACCACTAACCGCACTGGAGGCCGCAGTGCTTCCACGAACGCCTGCACGTCACCGGCGGAAGATGGCAGTGTGTGGACACGGGAGTGGCCTTCGTGCAACGCGGCGGTCCCGGCGCGTGTCGCACGCTCGTCCAGCTGTGCATCGCCGAGAGAGTTCACGCGGAGGCCGTCCGGCCAGATCGCGACCCAGCGGCCCAGTTCCCCTGCGCCGCCGACCACCGTCACCACGGCGAGGCCGCGTTCCTCGGCCAGCGCCTTTCGGTACAGGGCGAGCACCTCGGAGGTCGGATCGAGGGGCTGCACAAAGATGTCCACCGCCCCGTTACAGCCCAGCCCCAGTCCCCAGACCACATCGTCATCGGCCGTGAGATCGTAGCTGACCAGTCGGGGGGTCTTCTTTGTCATCACCTCGTCGGCGGTGACCATGACGTCGCCTTCCAGACATCCCCCGCTGATGTTGCC
>DATGVF010000015.1:0-3236 GCA_035300645.1 bacterium | reverse complement strand
CGGCGATCAAAAAGGCGGCACCACTAGCAAAGGAAACTATTAGCTATCGTATTCCCACTTTTACTCTTCGCGGATACTTGGTTCACTTGGCCGCTTTTAAAGATCACGTGAGCTTGTTTCCATCTTCATCTCCAATGAAGGCATTCAGGGGAGAGCTGTCGCCGTACAAGGTGTCGAGAGGCACGATCCAGTTTCCCCTGGATAGACCCCTTCCGCTGACTCTCGTCAGCAGAATCGTCAAGTTCAGGGTCAAAGAAAACCTCGCCAGGTACAAGAGGAAGGGCTGGTGTCAAGACCCCCCAGTCCACCCTTTGGGATCGGCCCAAAAGAGTGCCCCCAATGATCGCTAGCGTTGCCACATGCTGCGTGCGTGTGTATAATAGTGTGTAAAGGAGGGGGTCAACATGCGAGGCCTGCGTACCAATGTGATGTTGCCGGAGGGGCTGCTAGGCGAGATTGACCGTGTGGCCGGGGCACGCCGGCGTAGTGCATTTCTTGCCGAGGCCGCCCGGGAGAAGTTAGCGAGGCTCCGGTTCGACCGGGCCGCGGCCCGTGCCTTCGGAGCTTGGAAGGACGCTGCACATCCTGACCTGATGACTGACGTCGATCTGGCCCGCTATCGCGAACGGCTCCGAGGGACCACAAATCGCCGCATGCGCACACGCATCCGCCATGGATAGGGTGTTGCTGGATAGCGACGTGATCATCTGGTATCTCCGCGGCCGGGAATCCACGCGTGCCTGGGTGCAGCAGCTAAGTCAGGATGATGTGCCGTGTTGCTCCACCCTGTCGGTAACAGAAGTCGTCGCGGGTATGCGGCAGAGGGAGGAGAAGGCGACCCGCGAGTTCTTGCAGGCCCTCCGGGCCGTAGATGTGGACCGCAACATTGCCTGGCAAGCAGGGGAATTGATTGGAACTTACGGGCGCCGCGGCATTACGCTGGACTTTGTTGACGCCACGATCGCGGCGACGTGTCTTCGCCACCGTCTCTTCCTCGCCACGCACAACGTCAAGCACTACCCCATCAGAGAACTTCGTCTCGCGCAGAACCCCGTGAGCCCATAGCCTGCCGTAGCGCCTGGTCCAGGGAAGTTCGAAGATCGCTGTTAATCCTCATCTGAGAAGCTAGTGTCCGTGGTGCCGAGGCTCGCGAAGGCTGACGTGCTCGTGAGTGCCTCAGCGGGTCAGTCGCTTGGCCAGATGATCGATAACGTCAATCTTCGTCACGATCCCGACCACCGCACCGTGATCGACGACAACCGCGGCATTGGTGGAGAGAAAAACTTCGGCCAGTACTTCGATCGGGCTGTCCGGGGCGACTGCCGGCGGGGCTGGGTCGATGATGGCCTGAATGGGATCGGAGGGCCGATGCGTCCCATCCAGCAAGTAAGTGAGCAGATCCACTTCGCTGATCATGCCCACGAGCTTGCCGTCCTCGAGGACTGGGAGCTGAGAGACGTCATCTTCTTTCATCTTCGCGATGACCTCGCTGACAGCGTCTGTCCAGCGTGCGGTCACGAGCGGGATAGTCTTAGCGCGCACCAAGTCTCCGACGGTTCCCAACTCCAATTCGAGGAAACCGTGCTCACGCATCCAGTCGTCTGAGAAAACCTTCGAGAGATAGCGGGATCCCGAATCGGGTAGGATTACCACCACACGCAGCCCGGCACCGCCCTCAGGCAACGTGCGCAGATATTTCACCGCCCCCGCCACGGCCGCGCCGCTGCTGCCGCCGCAGAATAGTCCCTCTTCACGGACAAGGCGGCGGGTCATCAAGAACGCCTCGCGGTCAGTCACTTGCACGACCTCGTCCACCACGGAGAAGTCCATCGTCTTGGGTAGGAAGTCTTCGCCAATACCCTCGACCTTATACGTCACCGGCTGAGGCATCTGACCGGTCCTGAAGTACTCGTAAAAAACCGACCCGACCGGATCTATACCGACCACGCGCGTGGTGGGTGATTTCTCCTTGAGAAACTTGCCGACTCCGGAAATGGTCCCCCCGGTGCCCATTGTGGCCACCAAGATGTCCACGCGACCCGCAGCTTGCCGCCAGATTTCCGGACCGGTTGTGCGATAGTGCGCCTGCGGGTTAGCGGGGTTCGCGTACTGGTTGGCGTAGTAGCTGTTGGGTGTTTCCTCAGCGATGCGCCGGCTGACTTGGTAATAGCTGCGCGGATCCTCCGGGGCGACGGCCGTGGGAGTGATGATGACCCGGGCGCCGAAGGCGCGCAGCAGCCGGATCTTTTCATCCGACATCTTATCCGGCATGACAAAGATAGTCCGGTAGCCACGGATCGCCGCAGCGATGGCGAGCCCGACCCCGGTGTTCCCCGAGGTCGCCTCGACAATGGTGCCCCCAGGCGTCAACAGGCCGCGCCGCTCCGCATCGTCGAGAATCGCCGGGCCGATACGGTCCTTTACCGAGCCGCCGGGGTTCAGGTACTCGAGCTTCACAACGACATCAGCCCGGATGTCGCGGGTTACCCGGTGCAGCCGCACCAGCGGTGTCCCGCCAACGACCTCCAAGACCGTGTCGCGAATCTCATCAGCGTGGGCGATGGGAACAGATTCCCTGCCCGCAGGAGTTGTACGGAGCCGGTTGGCCGCTCCAGGACGCCGCCCCGTCGTGCGGGAGTGCGCAGTCTTCAGTTTACGGGGCACGATCTCCACTCCTGACTCGGGCTGGATGAGAACTGGATCGAACGCGAGAGTGGCGCTTACTTACTTTGTACCCATCGGTGGGGGTCCCGCCAGCCATCGCGGGAATGATCGACACCTCATCCGTCTCTTTCAGCGCCGTTGCCAACCCCTGTAACTGGCGAACTTCCGTGCCGTTGACGAAGACATTGATGAAACTGCGGACTTCGCCGGTGTCGTCGCAGACCTGTTTCCTCACCCCCGGATACTGGCGCTCCAGGTTGGTCAAGACTGCCTCTAGCGTGCGCCCTGTCACCTGAACCTTACTCTGCCCCCCGGTGACCCGCCGCAGCGGGCTCGGGACATACACAGTCGGCATCAACCTAACTCCCTCGGGACACCCTCGTTAGTGCGCGCGGTCGAGTGCCTGCCTGAGATCGTCAATCAGATCCTGCGCATGCTCGATCCCCACCGACAGTCGCAGTAGCCCCTCGTCCACTTGCAAAGGAGACCCTTCCAACGAAGAGTGCGTCATGCTCGCCGGGTGATCTAGCAGCGACTCGACGCCTCCCAGGCTTTCAGCGAGGATGAAGACC
>DATGVF010000014.1:0-22247 GCA_035300645.1 bacterium | reverse complement strand
CATCCGTGGCCACGGCCACGCCGATGCCGATCTGATCCGCCACAACGATGGCGCCTTCTTTCCAGCGAGCATTCACCTGCGGATGCTGGCGCAACGCCTTCGCCACCGTGGCGACGATCATGTCGGTGTACGTAACCGTCGGAATCTGGGCTGACGCCTGCTTGCGCTGGTCGACCATTGCTTGGGCCGACAGCTCCCGGGTGAGGTAAAAGTGAGGGGCGGACGCCCAGCTCTGGGTCATCCGCTCGGCCATCCGGGCCCACGTCGTGCTCCTTGCAGCAATCTGAGATGGAGCGGGACGCGAGGTATCTGCCTTCATCACATCCGCCGCAGTGATCTCACCCCCCGTTCCCGATCCAGCGACCGCCATGAGGTCGACGCCTCGTTCCTGTGCCAACCGCCTCGCCTTCGGGGACGCCGCGGGCCGTCCCCCCGGGGCGCTCGCCGGTGCAATGCCCGACGCGTGCGACGGTGCACCCCGACCTTCCCGCGATGAGAACTCGATTGGGTCCACAGGCGGCAGCGATTCGCCGGGAGCGAGGACGAAAGCAATCACCTGCCCCACGGGAACCTCCTCTCCCTCGCGGGCGCGCACGCCCGCGAGGAGACCCGCAGCAGGCGACTCGATCTCGGTCGTCACCTTATCCGTTTCGATCTCCAAGAGGGGCTGGCCCGCGGCGACAACTGCGCCCTCCGCAACCAACCAACGCAACAGGCGACCAGTCTCCTGGGACATGCCCAGTGCTGGCATGATCACGCGTGTCGCCACTGCAGTCCCTAGGCTCTGACCTTGCTTCCCTCGTGCCGAGCGCTGCTGGCCACCGCCCCGAGTGTGCCGGAGTCTGAGCGGTTGAGGTTAGATTGGGTCTCGCGCGTCGTGGGCAACGGGCCGGTCGCGGTGTAGTAGCGGGTGCCAGCAACGAGCAACTGCTCGGCCGGGAAGCGAGTGATGATTTCGCAGCCGTCTTTGGTGACGACCATCTGCTCTTCAATCCGCGCGGCGGACCATCCATCGGAGGCGGGCCAGAACGTCTCGAGCGCAAAGACCATGCCTTCCTCGATCCGTTCCGGGTGGTCGAGGGAGACTAAGCGACTGAAGATGGGCTTCTCCCAGATCGACAAGCCCACGCCGTGACCGTATTGCAGAGCGAACGCGGCCTCCTCGTTGGCAAAGCCAAACTCTTGTGCTTTGGGCCACACCTTGACCACATCGGCCGTGCTCACCCCCGGCTTCACGAGACTGATCGCCGCATCCAGATAGTCGCGACACCGTTTGTAGGCGTCGACCTGGGCCCGCGAGGCGCTGCCGATCGCAAAGGTCCGGTAGTAGCAGGTCCGGTACCCGTTGAAGCTGTGGAGAATGTCGAAGTACGCCGGGTCGCCCGGCCGCAGGACGCGGTCTGTGTAAACGTGGGGGTGCGGGCTGCACCGCTCCCCCGAAATAGCGTTCACGCCTTCCACGTGCTCGGAGCCCATCTCGTAGAGCACCTTGTTAACCAGGGCCACGCACTCGTTTTCCCGCATCCCCGCGCGCATGACCCGGTACAACTCTTCGTACGCAGCGTCCACCATCATGCAGGAGGTGGCCAGCAGGGTGATCTCGTCTTGGGTCTTGATCTTCCGAACTTCCTGCATCAGGCTCTGGCCGTCGACCACAGTGATGCCTTCCGCTTTGAGTGCGTCGAGGACGGGAATCTCGATGACATCCACTCCGAGCGGCGCCCGGTGCAGATTGCGCGCTTCCAATTCAACGCGGATCTTGCGGGCTACGTCCTGGGCTCTCTCGGGGTAGGCCCCCCGCAGCGTGGAAATCCCGGCCCGGGACCGCTCGCCCAGCCACGGGTTGTACAGCTGGTGGTGCCGCGCCGCCGAGCCGAAGTCCCACAAGATCGGGTCGTCCTCCCGGGGCAGCAGGGTAAAACGCACCAGCTTGTCCATCGCCCACGTGCCGATGTGGGTGGCCGTGATGTAGCGAATGTTGTTCATGTCAAAGCACAGCAGCGCGCCCAACTCCGACGAGGCCAAGAACTTCTTCACGCGCTCCAGACGCTCCGTACGCAAGCGCTCAACGTTGACCCGCTCTTCCCAGTCCACCGTCATCAGGCCGTAGGTCTTGATCCCCATCTCAATCCCCCCTCACACGCGTCCGCACAATACCTTCGCGGTCTCCACCACACGCTCGCTGGTGGGCACGGTTAGGTCCTCCAGCACGGGCGAAAACGGCACCGGCACGTCCAATGCGCCCAACCGCCTCACCGGAGCGTCCAGGTAGTGGAAGGCTCCCTCGCCGATCACCGCTGCCAGTTCCGCGGTCACACCGTAGCGTTGGTAGCCTTCGTCCACCACGATGACGCGGCTGGTCTTCTTGGCCGAGTCCACCAAGGTGCGGGTATCCAACGGGACGGTCGTCCGCGGATCCACAACCTCCGCGCTAATCTCCAAGGCCTCGAGCAGCTGGGCGGCGCGCAGCGCGACCTGTACCATGCTGCTCGTAGCGACGATCGTGAGGTCAGTTCCCGGGCGTTTGATGTCTGCCTGACCGAACGGGATCGTGTACTCGCCGTCGGGCACGGGACCCTTGAGCTGATAGCTCAGCTTGTCCTCGAAAATGACCACGGGATTGTCGTCGCGGATCGCCGTCTTCCACAGACCCTTCGCGTCATACGGGGTCGAGGGCAGCGCGACCTTGAGCCCAGGGACGTGGCTGACCCAGGCGTGCAGGCTCTGACTGTGCTGAGCGCCGGATCGGCGCGTGGCGCCCAGCGTGGTCCGCACGACCAGCGGAACCTTCAGCTTGCCGCCCGACATGTAGTGGACCTTGGCAGCTTGGTTGACGATCTGGTCCATGGCCAGAGTGAGGAAATCCCCGAACATGATGTCCACGATCGGTCGCAACCCGGTCATCGCCGCACCCACGGCCAGGCTCATAATCCCTGCCTCGGAGATGGGCGAGTCGATGACCCGATCCGGGCCGAACTCGTCCACCAACCCTGCGAGGACCTTGAAGGGCGTCCCGGCCTCGGCGACATCTTCGCCGATGATGCACACTGACGGATCCGCCCGCATCTCTTCGGCCAACGCCTCGCGCACCGCCTGTCCGAAGGTCAGTTCGCGGACCGCTGTCGCCGGGGCCGTTTCGCTACGCGTAGACATGCTGATCGACCTCTTGGGGATCCGGATACGGCGCGGTCAAGGCAACCTCGAGTCCGGAGGTCACCTCGCCCCGCACCCGCGATTCCACTTGCGCTACGTCGGCCGGCGCCGCCAGGCGCTGGGCGGCCATCCACGTCGCGAGCACCTGCAGCGGATCGCGTGTCGCTTTCCAACGCTGCTCTTCGTCTTTGCTGCGGTAGTATGCGCGGTTGACGTCGCCCACGTGGTGGCCGAGGAAGCGATAGGTGTGGCAGAGCAGAAACGCCGGACCCTGCCCGCCCCGTGTGGCGGCCACCGCGCGGTGCGTCGCCGCGTACACCGCCCGCACGTCCTGGCCGTCAACGTCTTCAGTCCGGATGCCAAACGCCTTGGGGCGCGCTAGCATCTCGCCTGCGGTCGTTTCAGCGTAGTGCGTGTACTCGTTATAGAGGTTGTTTTCACAGACGTAGATGACCGGCAGCGTCCACAACGAGGCCAAGTTCATGACCTCGTAGAGCACCCCCTGCCCGAGGGCGCCCTCGCCGAAGAAACAGACGGCCACTCGGCCGGTGCCCAATCGCTTCGCCGTGAATGCCGCGCCGGTGGCGATCCCGGCGCTGCCTGCAACGATGGCGTTGGCGCCGAGATTGCCGCGTTCCTGATCGGCGATGTGCATCGACCCCCCTTTGCCCCGGCAATACCCGGCGGCTTTACCGAGCAGCTCGGCGAACATCCGATCCACGGCAGCGCCTTTGGCCAGACAGTGACCGTGCCCGCGGTGGGTCGACGTGATGTAATCATCCGCGCGCAACGCTTGGCACACCCCCACCGCCACGGCTTCCTGGCCGATATAGAGGTGGGCCAAGCCTGGCATCTTCGCAGACGTATACAGCTCGTTGACCTGCTCTTCGAAGATGCGAATGCGGTACATCTGCGCGTACATCTGTAGCCCTTGCTCCCGGCTGATGACGGTCCCATCGGGCGGCTGCGGCGCGGACGCGGTCATCGCTCAGCCTCTGTCTCGCTGCCATCCGCGCCGTGCGCGGGACCGGTCGCTCGCTGCCGCGGACCGGTGAGGCGCGCGAGCACCTCGCACACTGCGGCAAAATCCTGGTCTCCGAGACCCATCGCCCGCGCAGCGGTCAGCCATTGGTTGGCCGTCGCCGTCGTCGGCAGAGGGACGGTGAGCTCGCGGCCGAGGTCGAGGGCAAGACCGAGATCCTTTTGCATCAGCGTCACATCGAACCACGCCTCCTTCGGCATCTGCAGGACGAAGGGCCCACGATACTTCAGCATGGGGGACGCAATCACGCTGTCGAGCAGCACGTGGACTGCTAGCTCGCGAGGAATTCCCCCTTTCTCGGCCAGGAGCACGCCCTCGGAGAACGCGAGAATCTGCGTGGCCAAGTTGAGGTTTGTGGCGATCTTCATGAGGACCGCCGAGCCGTTTTCTCCCATGTAGGTTACAGTCGGGCCGATGGCGAGCAGGATCGGCTTCACGCGTTCGAAGGTCTGGCGGTCTCCGCCCACCATGATGGACAGGCGCCCTTCCTCAAGCGTGCTGACGCTGCCAGATACCGGCGCGTCCAACATCGCCGCCCCCCGGGCTGCGACCGCCGTGGCCAGGGCGCGGCTGGAGGCCGAGCTGACCGTGCTCATGTCCACGTAGACCTTGCCGCCTCCCAGCCCCGCGATCAGGCCATCCGGTCCGCTCGTGACCGCCTGCAACGCTCCCGTGTCGGTGACCATTGTAAAGATTACATCGGCAGCCTGCGCGGCCTGGCGCGGGGTGTCGGCCCAGGACATCCCCGCCTCCAGGAGCCACCGCGCTTTCGCCTTCGTCCGGTTGTAGCCGGTGACCCGATGGCCAGCCGCCAGCAGTCGGCGGGCGATCCGGCCTCCCATCACCCCCAGCCCGATGAACGCCAGCTCAGCCATGGCGACCTCCCATGCGGACGGGGTCAGGACCAGGTGCGGGCTGGGGGGAGAGCACGTCGTCAATATCGCCTTCCACTCGGGCCAGATGCTCGCGCATGCGTTGCCGGGCGCCTGCAGTATCGCCGAGGCGAATGGCCTGCAGAATTTGCGTGTGCTGGTCGATCGAACGCTGGGGACTCCCAGGAATGTGGTAGATGGACCCCAAGGCGCGCTGCAGCGGGGCCCGGATCGCCTGCATCATGTGCAGCGTCATGCGATTGCGGGTGGCGGCGGCGATTGTCAGGTGAAAGCGTAGATCGGCCTCGATATACCGCTCCTGGGCCTGGAGGCTTTTCTCCATCTCCTCGATGGCGTCTGCCATGGCCGACATCTCGCTCTCGGTGCGCCGCGTCGCTGCCAGAGCCGCTGACTCTGCCTCCAGGATCTTGCGTACCTCAAACAGCTCGCGCAGTGTCCCCCCCTGCAACGTGAGCAACAGGTCCAGTGAGTGATGGAGGGGGGTGCTTGCGTCCGCGACGACGAAGGAGCCGCTCTCGACCGGCTTGATCAGGCCTTGGGACTCCAGGATGCGCAGCGCCTCCCGCACTGAGGAACGCCCCACGCGGAAGGACTGGGTCAATTGCCGTTCGGTGGGAAGCGGATCTCCGGGCCGCAGATGACCCGCGCCGATTTGCGCGAGGAGCCGCTCGGCGATCTGGGCGTAGACTTTGCGTCGTTCAATCGGGCTGCCGATCATGCCTCGGCCCGCGACGGAGGCTAGCATCTGTCAGACAATCAGACAGCTCCGGTTCTCGGGTTTGTTCGACAGGGGGGTGCCCTCCCCTGCCCGACGACTCGCGGAGGGACACCGCAGTCGCCTCGGCTACGGTCAAGGAGATGCCGGGTCCGGGAGAAAATCCCTTCGGTATGTCTGCGTCTCGGCGGCTGTCCCTGGTGCACCTGACCCAGCCGCCCCGCCGTCCCTCATCCCCACGCCCTCCGTTGTTGCTACTTCTCCACGGTGTAGGCAGCCACGAAGGCGACCTCATGGGGTTGAGCC
Organism: bacterium; assembly: GCA_035300645.1. GTDB lineage: Bacteria > Sysuimicrobiota > Sysuimicrobiia > Sysuimicrobiales > Kaftiobacteriaceae > 13-1-40CM-64-14. Next base: position 16,138 of record DATGVF010000014.1, on the reverse strand, counting down.
CGTATCTGGACGAGCGCTTCTTCATTGTCAGCGCACGGGGCCCGGTCACGCTGGGCCCCGGGATGTACGCGTGGTTTCATGTCGTGCTCGATCCGGTCGCGCCGCAGATCAACGCGCAGGAAGCAGAGCACAGCCGGATCACCCTGTTGCTCTTCATTGATGAAGTCATCGCGGCGTACAATACAGACCCGTCCCGGACCTACCTGCTGGGCTTTAGCCAGGGGGCCATCATAAGTTTGTCGCTGGCACTTACACGGCCCGAGAAGTTGGCCGGCGTGGTCGCTATGAGCGGTCGGGTGTTGCCTGAAGTGTTGCCGAAAATGGCTCCAGCAGAAACGATGCGGGGATTGCCCATTCTCGTGGTCCACGGCACCGAGGATGTCGTGCTTCCGATTCATCACGGCCGCGGTGCTCGTGACCGGCTCTCCTCCCTACCAGTGGCCCTGACGTATCGCGAATATTCCATGGGGCACAATGTCTCGGAGGACAGCCTCGCGGACGTGACGGCGTGGCTGCGCCAGCGGCTGGATGAGCCGCCGTGGCAGAGTCTAGCGGCCCGGCACTCGGGCACAACCCAGGAGGACACAACCAGGTAAGGCACGCCCCATACGCATACACCCTTTACGACACACCTGACAAAGGACATCAATGGACTCCACCTCGCGCCTCATCATCGCCCTCCTTATCGGACTCTCAGCTAGCGGGTGCGCCCGGCCGCAGGCGGACCTATTCCGCGCAGCACCGATGGCGGTCCGCTTGGTGATCCCGGCCTCCCCTCCGCAAGCGCCGTCCTGCTCGTGGCTCGGGGTCGTGGTCGACAACTCACCTCAAGCGCGACCGCAGTGGGGCTTGTCCCAGGCTGATATTGTCTATGAGGTCCCGACCGAAGGCATGATCACGAGATTCCTCGCCCTGTTCTGCAACGGCGGGCCGGATACGCTCGGGCCCGTCCGCAGCCTGCGCCTGCAGTTCCTGGCCATCGCCCACGATTATGGAGCAACGATTGCGCACTCCGGGTCGAGTGAGAGCGCGTTGGACGCCCTCGTCCGCGGGGGCGGACCCGTCATTAATGAGTTCTGGAAAGCGCAGCCGTTTCGCCGCGATCACACCCGTCGGATGCCACACAATCTGTTCACCTCGGTCACGCAGTTGCGGGAGTACGCGCGAGACTCGCGCCCTACCTCCGACCGGTTGTGGGACACCGCAGACCTCGCGCCCGCACCTGATGCGATGACGATTACCGTTCCCTACGGGTGGGGTTACACGGTCCGGTTCGAGTACGATCCCGCCTCAGGACGGTACCGGAGGCTCCTCCACGACGAGAGTGCGATTGATCCACTAACGGGGGATCCGCTCGAGGTGGCCGCGGTGGTTGTCCAATACGTGAAGTGGTGGCAGGTCTATGAGGGACCCGTCCTCACCAGCCGGACGGAGCTGACCGGCCACGGCAAGATGACTGTGTTTGCCGCGGGACGCCAGATCGACGGCACCTGGCAGCGGCTGGATGGCACACGTACGACCTCTTGGACGGATTTGGCGGGGCAGCGGATGCGGCTCCCCCCCGGGCGGGTGTGGATCTGCCTCCTGCCCTTTGACCGGGCAGCCCGCGTCTCTCCGCCGCCAGCTGCATCAGTCCGGTAGCGGCGTGAGCGGTGTTTGATAGGCCTGTACTGTCTCACGGCACGGATCTTGCTCCTCCGTATATCGGCAGTGGATTAGGGCACTACTAAGGACAGAAGGTGGCGTCAAAAGGGATGGCAACCACGCCCATAGTGGAAACCAAAGAATTCGAGAACCTAGACCGCCTCCAGTCCCTCTTTCGAGACCCCGATGCCCAGGAGCGCCTCTCGAACCTAGGGGTGCGCACGGCCTTCGTAGCCACATGGGATGGGCTGCTAATCGACTCTGTCGTCTGTGACGATGAACCTGTCGAACTGGATGCCCTGGCAGCGGACGCCGCCGCCACCCTGCAGATGTCGCATGCCGCGCCCCGCGGCCGCGTGGATGGAGTAACCGCCGAGTTCGAAGGTGGCTCCACGATTATCGTCGACCCGGTCGGGGACAACTCGCTTGTGGCATTCGTCACAAAGCCGTCCACGGATTTTGCCCAGGTGCGCCAAGAACTCCGCACCATGGCCCGGGTAAATGTTGATGGCCCCACCGCCCCGGAACTGTCACGCAGCGGACAAAAGGCTCCGATGGCAAGTCCGGCGGCATCTCTGCCGATGGTGCAGCGAGAACCAGCGCCTCGACACACTGCCCCGGTCCCACAACAGGTGCAGAGCGCATCTCACGCCCCGCGGGCGGAAACTCCCGCGTCAGCCATCGTACAGGAGATCGTCCGTCGTACCCCGGCAGGCGGCCGGGTCATCTTGAAGGGCGTGACTCTTGATACTGCTGGCTTCGCCGCCACGGCAACGGTCGAACTCGTCCTCAACGGGAAGAAGGTCTTCGGCAAGGCCGTGGCGCGCAACGACTCAGCCCAGTACCTCTTCGTCGCGGCCGATGCAACCGTCCGCGCCATCACGGCGCTCCTGCCACAAGGCTACGGCGTGGTCCTCGAGCACATCATCCCGGTCGCCTCCGAAGTAGATCAGTCCATCCGTGCCGTGAGCGTCAAGGTGCTGTTCCTCACCCCCGCCGGCGAGCAGACGCTGTTGGGCATCGCGAAGATTACGGGGGATGAGCCCATTGCCGCGGCCAAGACGGTCCTCTCAGCGGTCAACACCAGCATCGAGTCCCTGATCGGCCAACCAGCCGAGCGCATCCACTAGTCGAAACGAGACTCCCACTTGACCACGGCGTCCCAGACTTTCGAGGGGCGCCGTTCATCGTTATAGGGGGACAGGACATGAAGCAGCGGAGCTCACCCGGCAACACCTGGAAAAGGGGAAGGACCGCGGCCATGGCTGCCGTCAAATGGTCTCATGGTCGCACCCCCATAATCTGTGCTGCTAATGCTGCTGCTTCTTCTAGACTCTGGAAAGTGTAGTCAATCCAGACCATAATGCCCGGCTGATTATTCCCAGAGATTCGCTGGAGGACAGCAAGACGAAGACCGTCAGGATCGTGTGGTGCTGGCAACTGTGCGATTGCTGGACGTCCCGCCACTGTCAATAGTCTGAGTCGTTCTAGGGGAGCGAAGTAGTTCACTTTCGCTAGCCCAACGAAGTAGCGTTTGCCCATGGCCGGTTTCCCATACACCGAAATACCGGGGATCAAGCCGTTAGCGCACTCGTTCACCTCAGCATCACCGAAGACAGGGGAATAGACTTCCGAGGCCTTGTAGTTCTGGGCTGGCCTAATAGGCCTTGGACACGGTGGAAAATCTGCACCCTCGTGCCCATTCCCTGTCACGAAGAAATCTCCCAACGGCCCCCTGTAGGCTGGTTTCCCCTGACCTACCGCCATTGCCGGGTTAGTGGTTTCTAATGAAAGAGGCTGCTGCTTCGTGGGCGAGGTCGTCACGCTGGCACGAACCTGAAAAAGTCTAACGAAGAGGGCTATCGCGACCACCGATGCAGCCGCAACGACCACAACGACGATTAGCCTAGTCGGGAGCCTAGATTTGATCCCCGCCCACCTCGCTGGTTGGCGAACCGCGTTCGTGGACGTCGGCGGCCGAAAAGGTTCTGTCTTAACTTCCCTGCTTATCCGCCTACGAGTGACTAGAACCGCAGGTCGACTCCGACCATCCAGCCGCTAAAAGTGTTGGTCGTGTTTCCTCCACCACCACTCCAGGAGATCTGCTGTGTCCCGCTACGATACCCAGCGTACATGGAAGTCATCGGGACAGGAGACAGGACCAAGGCTACCTCGTACTCGTTGCCGGTACCGCTGCCAGAAAACGCTCCAGTCACCAGAGGGCTGGTAATCGAAATATTTGCGTTGGTGGTCAGCCCCGTCGTCACAGTGTAGCTGCCCCGAAAGGAAACGCCGGGTGCCGGAGACATATTGGCCTCCACGCCGATGCGGGTACCCGAGCTCTGCAGCACCACCCGGTCCGAAGCCGTGGATCCCGTGGCGTTGAAAAACATACCGCCGTAGCCGCCGTAAGCCGTGAGGCCCAGGGGGCCGGTCTGCATCCCCACCCGTAGCGCGGCATCAGCCAGCAACACTCCTCCGGAGAAACCGGAGAGAGCGCTTCCGTTTAAGTTGACGGTGTTTGTAGGCCCATAAGCCAGATTGGTCCGCAACGAGGTGAATGGCGCAAGCGACTGCTCAAATGCGATCGCGTACGTAGTGGCGCTCCACGTGAACTGACCCGCCGGGGGTGGCGTCCCGTACGAGTAGTTGGCGGGCCAGATTGTGAACTGCGCGGCCGCCGCAACGGGTCGTGCAAGACCCAAGATCGCGAGCGATAGCCCCAAGATCACCACGCCAAGTCGACGCATATACTGATCCTCCTCGAGGATGGAAGGCGACGAACGACCTTAGGGTCATCTTGCCCCAAATACATGCGCGGTACTCGACCGCGGGGTTCTGCCATCGACACCAGTGCCAGTGCGCCGTCAAGCGGCGGGGGTGCTACAAAACGTGGAGGGGGTCGTCTCGGGGGACCTAGCGTGTTGCGTGCTCTTGGCGAGCCAACCTGCTGTGAGGGATGACCGACGCGACGCCGAACAGCAGCAGCGCCATCAGCACAATCGCGCCTCCAGCCGCAATATCCAGATAGAACGACATGGTCATCCCGGCCACGACCGCAAACAACGAGCAGAACACGGCGATCCACATGGTGTGGCGGAAATTGCGCGCTACCCGTAGCGCCGTGATTGTCGGGATAACCAATAGCGCGCTCGTGAGCAGGATGCCCACGATGCGCATGGCTAGCACCACCGTTACAGCGACGAGCGTGGTCAACAACATATTGAGGGTCTGGACCGGGACGCCTTGCACCCGCGCGGCCTCCTCATCAAAGGTGATTGCGAAGAGTTCTTTATGGAGAATTCCCACCGCAACAAGCACGACCAACCCGAGCGCAAAGATCACCCACAGGTCTACCGGCTGCACGACAGTGATCGCTCCGAAAAGATAGGAAAATAGATCGGTGTTGAATCCCCGCGCCAGGCTGATCAAGACCACCGCGACGGCAAAGCCGCCGGACAAAAAGACCGCTAAGGCGGCTTCGCCAAAGAGCCGGCCCGAGCCCCGCAACCGTTCGATGCCCACCGCGCCGACGAGCGACGCGATCAACGCTCCGGCCACAGGATAGGTCTTAAAGAGCAGCCCGGCGGCTACCCCGGCGAGTGCCACGTGCGAAAGCGTATCGGCAATCAAGCTGAGTCGGCGCAACACAATGAAAACGCCGATGATGGGGGCGATGATCCCGATCATCAGGCCTGCCGCCAGCGCACGCTGCATGAAGCCATACGAGAGCATTTCTAACACAGACGACACCTCCGGAGAGTCGGCGACGATCAGTGAACTCAGTGTCGGTGCGAGACGAGCAGGCTGGACGGCCGATACATCTTTTCAATCGCGCCAGAGGCGATCGCGTCCTCCGGGCTCCCGTGAAAAATGAGGGTCCGATTAAGGCAGGCGAGCTCGGTGACTTCTTTCGCGATCACAGCGACATCGTGGGAGACGAGAACTAGCGTCGTCTTCCTATCGCGATTCAGCCGCCGCAACAGGCTATAGAATTGTTCCTGCGCATCCAGATCCACCCCGACCGTAGGCTCATCGAGCACCAACAGCTCCGGGCCACTGGCCAGGGCACGGGCAATAAACACGCGTTGCTGCTGTCCGGCAGAGAGGTTACCAATCAACCGATCCCGCTCTCCTGCCATCCCCACAATGTCCAACGCGTCCAGGGCAAGGGTGCGATCGTGCGCGACGAACCGGCGTCCCAGACCCACAACCCCACACCGCCCGCTCATCACTACTTCGAAGGCGCTCGCAGGAAACCGGGACTCGAACGCGGCCCTCTGAGGGACGTAGCCGATCCGCCGCCAGTCGTGGAAACCCGTGAGATCGGTCCCAAAGAGCCGGACGTGGCCGCACTCCGTGCGCAAGAGCCCGAGGATGATGCGCAGCAGCGTCGTTTTCCCCGAGCCATTGGGCCCAATGATCCCCAAGAACGCACCCCGGCGGATTTGCAGGCTGACCTCCTCCACCACCCGCTCGCCGGCATAGCTAAAGCAGACGTGATCCAGATCGACAATGGTGGGGAGGCGATCGGCAGTTGTAGTCATCGGGACGACCGCGGTGCGGCTCATGGCAGGCTGCTCATGCCGAGGCCTGGCACCGGGCACAGTAGCCATAGATCTCGAGCTGGTGGCCCGTGATGCGAAAGTCAGCAGTGACGCGACGAGGGGCCTGGGGAACGAGGCACCCCCGCAGAGGCTTCCACTCTCCGCACCCCAGACACACAAGATGGTCGTGGTGCTTTGCGGCCAAGCCGTAGCGCACCGAACCATCCCCGACGTGTGTGGGTTCCACGCGGCCTTCACGCACAAAAGTCTCCAGGGCCCGGTACACGGTGGCGAGGCCGATCGGGTGAGGAGTCCGCCGCACGCGGCGGTGGAGTTCCTCCGCCGTGAGGTGACAGCGTGCCGCCTCCATGGCCTGCAGGATGGCTTCCCGTTGCCAGGTCGCACGCCGATGTTCGACCACCTCAGGTCTGCTCATCGCTTCAGCTCGTTTGGCAAGAATTGCCCGCGCAGGGCACCCTGATCGTACGGGCGGACAACTATAGTGTCAACGGCGGGCGGACTCGTGGTCACGGACAGTCCAGCCCTTGCATAAGGTTACGTAGGTTCTGCCCCATGACCGAGAGATAGTTCTTGCCGTGCGCCAGCTCCTCATCCGTCAACCCCTCCAAGGGATCGAACACCAGCGTGCGCGCCCCGACTTCGCGCGCGATCGCCGCCGCCACGCGGGGACTCACGAGTGATTCGTAGTAGATGACTCGGATGTCGTTTTGGCGCGCCAGGCGGATCAGCTCTCTGACCTTGGCCGCCGACGGCTGAGCGTCCGGCGCGAGACCGGTGATCCCGATCTGGGTGAGACCGTACCGCGCCGCGAAGTATCCAAAGGCCGCATGGTTGGTGATGAAGATCTTTTTCCGGCAGGTGCTCAGGGTCCGCTGGAACTGTTCGTGCAACCCCGTGAGCTCCTGCTTGAACTTCGCGGCATTCGCTTCGTAGACGGCCTTGCCCTCCGGGTCGGCCCGGATGAACCCTGCCAGAATATTGTCCACCTGCTTCTGGGCCAGAATGGGATCCATCCAGATGTGCGGATCGGGCTTGCCCTGATTCTCCCCGGAGGCGGCTGTCGCGATCCGAATCCCCTCGGCCGCGTTCACCACCAGGACAGAGGGGGGAAGCTGCGGGAGAAGCTTCTGCGCCCAGGGCTCTAACCCCGCACCATTGTAGATAAGCATCTTCGATGTGTTGACTGCGATGATGTCCTTCGGCGTCAATTCATAGTCGTGCGGCTCGGCTCCCGCAGGCGTTAGATTGCGGACGCGGCTGCGGTCCCCCCCGACCTGCTGGGCGAATTCGTACATCGGGTAGAATGACGCCGCCACTACGACCCTGTCTGCGGCCGCGGACACGCCTCGACCGGTCAGGGGTAGCACCATGAGGACTACGAGGAGGATGAGTGCAAGTAGATCGCGCATCTTTTCCGAGATGATAGCCGTTCTATATGAGAATTATTCTCACTTCATTCGAATTTCACTGTACCGGAGGTATCCGAACTCGTCAAGGAAAAGTTGGGGTCGTCCTCTCAGGAAAGCGGCAACGATCTGAGAAAGCGGTGAGGGAGTCGAGTTCCAACCTACTCGGAGAGAGTCAATTCGAAATCCCCAAAGTCGCCAATCCTTGGTGCGAAATTCCTTGATATAGTTTCTACTACCCTGGAGAAAATAAGAATCGAGGAGCACGGCTCTGTAGGGATCCTATGGGTCGGGGGCTGGCTCTTCACCATCGGGTTTCTGCACCTGCCTATTTGGAAGGGTGTCCTCGCGATCGTGTTGTGGCCGTACTATCTTGGTGCAGCGTTCAGCTCGCTGCCCCGCTAGTCAAGATCGGTTATTCCCAGCTAATGTGGTTCAACGTCTGAGCGGGGCTTTTCCTGAACCCTACGGGGTTAACTGCAAACCCCTGCCAGGACTATATTGAATGTTTCCGTTCGGGGTAGCCGCCCAACACTCCGCACCGTAACCTCCCGCCGCTCAGTTGGTCCTCACGATGTAGGTTACGGCGGGGTTTCCCATAGGCGAGTAGGTATATCCAGGTGGAGCGCCAAAGATGGCGCCGGTACACATGGATCAGCGGGAAGTTCCGCGATGTACTGATACCAAGTTGGGCTGCCCCGGAGAGTCTGTTACAACAGCTGCGGTTGGACAATCAGGAAGTCGACTCGTCGGTGTGAGCCACCAACTACTGGCGGGCCCGGAGGGAATCGAACCCCCGACCAGAGACTTAGAAGGTCTCCGCTCTATCCGCTGAGCTACGGGCCCGACCGTCTGTCCACAGCGCTCGCGGATCCTTGGGCTGATTGCTGGGCGCACCGAACGCGTTCCCGCGCCCTACCCAACACCGGCGAGAATTTACCTAGCGAAAGTAGTATATCGCGACCGGACATGCGGAGCATGTCTCGACGGCGCCCTCAGACCGATCCATTAGAGCACTTTAGGAATTGCAGGTGCGGCGTAGTTGGATACACTCTACCGAGTCACAGGGATGCCTAAGCTCGATTCGGAGGAAATGGTAAACCTTGGGGCGCTGGCGCAGACCTTAGCCCTAGAGTCTATGCACGCCCAGCAGTGAGACCCCCACGGCGACCACCAGAAACAGTGCAGCCGCGCCGGCTGCCAGGGCGCTCACTTCTGTAGGGCGCGCCTCCCACCCAATCGTGCGGCTCAACTGGCGGTACACGCGACGCAGCTCAGACGCTGAGGTCGCGTGAAAGTACCTCCCGCCTGTCACTTCCGCAATCTCCTGCAGCGTGGCCTCATCCAGCCTCACCCAGATGCTCCGACCGCCGAGGCTGAGAAAAGTCCCTTCCGGGGTTCCAACACCGATGGTATAGACCTTGACGTCCTGTTCCCGGGCCACGCGTGCGGCGTCTTGGGGAATTGTCCCGCGATTGCTTTGGCCGTCAGAGAGCAACACCACGGTTCCTGGGGGAACCGGGGGCTGCGGGGGCGCAGGCGACGCACCCGGGGAGGGTCGTTGACGGCCCGGCAGCGCCCACACAGCTTCGAGCAGACCGTCTCCGATTGCGGTCGCGAATTCTGTCGACAGAAGGTCGATCGCCTCCAATACGCGCTGACGGTCCGCAGTCGGCGGGATGATTAGCGTCGCATAGCTGCTGAAAGACACCAATCCTACTTTCAGCCCCCGGGGGACGGCGCGGACAAACTCCCGGGCCGCCGTCTTGGCCGCTTCGATCCGGCTGGGAGGAATATCGTCGGCCAACATGCTGCGGCTGACATCAATCGAAAGCACCACTGTGTTCTGCACCGCAGGCACTGGCAGAGGCGCGACCGGACGAGCCATCGCCAGGAGCACGGCCGCCAATGCCAGGGCCGCCAGTGCGGCCGGAACGTGACGCCGCCACGGTGGGGACGCGGTGACCGCTTGCGCAAGCAAGGCGAGTTGCGTGTGGGCCACAGGAGCCCGGATAGGCCGACGCAGCGCCCATGCGTACACCGCCGCCAACACCGGCAGCGCCGCAAGTCCTAGCAACATGAGTGGCCACTGAAACGTCATCGTCGTGTGACTCTAACCTCGTTGCATACCATGCGATGATCCCTACGGAATCTTCCTAAACCACGCCAACGAGAATGCACTGCCGGTCAGGATGAACAGACCCGCAACTGCGGTCAGCAGCGCGGTCACTTCGGTTGGATGTCGCTCCCAGGCGATGTCTTTGCCTAACTGCTGGGCGGCGCGCCGCAGATCATCGATGTGCGACAAGTCAAGGTACTGGCCGCCCGTCATCAGGGCGAGTTGCTGGAGCAGAGTGGGATCAAACGGCACTAGCACCAGCTGTCCCTCCACCTGTATGACACTCCCCCCGATCGCCCCCACCCCCACGCCGTAAACGCGGACATTGCCCTCTTTGGCCAAAGCCGCCGCGATTGTTGGATCGACGCCGAAATTGCTGACTCCGTCAGAGAAAAGGATAATCGCCGCCGGGGGAAGTGGTCCCGGACTCGATCCAGATGGCGGTGGAGGAGGCGGCGGTGCACCCGGCTGAGCGGGGCCGATGTTCAGGCGCTCACCGAAAAACTCCCGCCGCCCGGGCAGAGCTTTGAGGGCTTCCAGGATCGCCGACCCCACCCCAGTCGCCTCTTGGAGCGTCAAACGGGCGAGCGCTTCACGCAGCGCCGACCTTTCGGTCGTCGGCGGCACCAGCACTTGTGCATAGTCGCTGAAAGTGAGCAGTCCGACCTTCGTTGATCCGGGCACCGCCGCGAGCACCTGCTCAGCGGCGGCCTTCGCGGCGGCCAACCGATTCGGTTTGGCGTCTTCGCCAATCATACTCTTGCTGACGTCGATGGCCAAAATGATCGCCGCGCGGTTGGTCGGCAGGGACACAGCTGCGATCGGCCGCGCCATGGCTAGTGTCAGCAGCACCACCGCCGCCACATAGAAACCCACGGGCAAGTGCCGACGCACCGCCGACGGACGCGTCCACAAGTGACGGAGCAGGTGCGGGTCGGCCAAGACCAGTTCCTGGCGGGCCCGACGGCTCTGAGCGCGCACGTACGCCCACAGCAGCAGCGGCGCTGCACTGAGGGCCCAGAGCATCACCGGCCAGCCGAACTCCACCGCCCTCGCCTCCGTCGGTATGTGATGAACTGCAACAGCGGCTGCAAGAGTGCATCCGCCGTGGACAGGGGCAGCGCGTCCACAGCAGATTGTCGGAGAGTCGTTGCCACTTGCTCCCGCTGCCGCGCGACCAGATGGCGGTACGCGCTCCTCACCCGAGGATCCGCTGTATCCACCCAGAGCTGCTGGCCTGATTCGGGATCACGCATGACCAGGCCGCCGACATCAGGGAGTTCATGCTCAGCTGGATCCGTAATCCACACGGCGATCACGTCATGGCGCCGCGCTAACTCCTGCAGAGGTCTCGCCCAGCCGTCGGGCGCCAGGAAGTCAGAGACCAGAAATACCAAGCTCCGCCGCTTCAAGGCCCGCGCAGCCTGCCGTAGCCCCTCGCCAAGCCCACGTCCATCGCCACGCGTGGCAGCTTGCTGCAGAGTGTTCAAAATCCGCAGCACATGCACCCGTCCGCCTCGAGGGGGGACGAAGACATCGCGACCGGGGAATCCCAGAAGGCCGATCTTGTCGCCATGCCGGGCCGCGATGTAGCCCGCGACGCCAGCGAATTCTGCGGCTGTCTCGCGTTTTAGCTGGCGGCGGGTACCAAACGCCATTGAGGGCGATAGATCCACAAGCAGCCAGGCCGTGAGTTCTCGTTCCTCACGGTACTGCCGGACAAACAGCCGGGCCATACGCGCGGTGACGTTCCAATCGATGCGGCGGACCTCGTCGCCGGGCTGATACTCCCGCACTTCGGCCAAATCGAGGCTCGGGCCATAGAAGACACCGGTGTAGTCACCGAAGAGGAAGCCGTCCAGGCGGCGGACGACCTTGAACTCTAGACGCCGCAGGATGCTTTCAGGCGTCTCCATGGAAGGCTGCCCGGGTCAGCCCGTGGGCGCCGCCCTGGCGGCGTCGTATGGATCGCCAAAGTGGACGCGGGGCGCGGGCAGGCGCTCTAGAACACGGGCGACGATATGGTCCCCCGTGATGTTTTGGGCCAGGGCTTCATAGGACAGGACGAGGCGGTGGCGCATCACTTCCGGGGCGATGTCGCGGACATCCTCGGGCAGGACGTATTCACGGCCTCGAATCAGGGCCAGTGCCTTGGCAGCGATGATCATGTTTAGTGACGCCCGCGGACTGCTGCCGTAGGAGATGTAAGCTGCTAGTTCCGCCAGTCCGACTTCCTGTGGCCGACGCGTGGCATTGGCCAATGTGACCGCGTACTCGGTGAGCTTGGGATGAACATACACCGCGTCGGCTACGCCCTGCATTTCCAGAAGCTCGCTAGCACGGATGACCGGCTGGACCTCTGGAGGCTTTACCGCCATCCGGTCCACGACCGTCACCTCCTCCAGCACGCTGGGATAGGTGATCACCACCTTGAACATGAAGCGGTCGACCTGGGCTTCCGGAAGCGGATACGTCCCTTCGCTCTCAATCGGGTTTTCCGTCGCCAGGACCAAAAACGGGTTGGGCAGCGCAAACGTCTGCTTACCGATCGTGACCTGGTGCTCTTGCATCGCCTCGAGCAGGGCCGACTGGACTTTGGCCGGGGCACGGTTAATCTCATCGGCGAGCACGAGATTGGCAAACACAGGACCCACCTCAGTATCAAAGGTTCCTGTGTGCTGGTTGTAGATCCGTGTCCCAATGAGGTCGGCGGGAACGAGATCCGGCGTGAACTGAATACGTTTAAACTCCGCCTCGATCACCCGGGCCGTCGTCTTGATCGCCAGCGTCTTGGCCAAGCCGGGCACACCTTCGATCAGCACGTGCCCACGGGCGAGGAGGGCAACCAGAATCCGCTCCAGCATGAGGTCCTGGCCGACGATGACTTTCTTGATCTCGACCAAGACGTTGCGCATCGTGGTCGACGCTTGCTGGAAGGTCTCGACGGGCAGCTTCATCCTTTCGCTCCTCCTGTCAATGTTGGCTGCATCCTACACCGGCCTCCTTGGAAGGTCAATCAAGGGCGACAACACAGGACCGTCCGGCTCCTCCGCAGGACCCTGGCACGCAGGGTGGCCACGAGACTAGTCGGCTCGCCACCGCCGCCCCTCCCGCACGAGCAACTCATCTGCTTGTTGGGGTCCCGCAGAACCTGCTGCGTAGTTGGGAAAGTCCTGCGGCGGATGTCCTTCCCAGTACCGCAAGAGCGGGTCGACAATGGCCCACTGGAGCTCCACCTCGTCCCGGCGGGGAAACGAGGTCTGCACGCCCCGGAGGGCATCCAGGAGGAGGTGCTCATACGGCGGATGTTCGGGCTCGCCAAAGTCACGATAGGAGAAGTCCAACGCCACGGACCGGATTTGAGTCTTGTGGCCGGGCACACGGGCGGCAAAGCGCAACATAATCTTCTGATCGTCGGTTGTCTTGAAGGCCAAGACGTTGTGGTCCATCCCTGCCATGTCGTAATCACGAAAGAGTCGCAGCGGCGGCTGGCGGAACACGACGACGACCTCCGTGTCCTTTTGTGCCAACCGCTTGCCGGCGCGCAAGTAAAACGGGACGTCGGCCCACCGCCAGTTATCGATCTGCAGCCGCATCGCTGCGTACGTCGGAGTCGTCGACGCCCGGCCGATCCCCGCCTCGTCCCGATAGGCGGGCACCTGGACACCGCGGACCACCCCTGCCCCATACTGCCCGCGAACAGCGTTCTCTGGCCGCACCGGGGGGATGGCCCGCAGCACTTTGGCCTTCTCATTGCGGAACCCCTCTGCGTCGAAAACGACGGGGGGCTCCATCGCGATGATCGCCAGCAGCTGCAAGACGTGGTTCTGCACCACGTCGCGCACGACCCCGACTTCCTCGTAGAAGTGGCCACGGCCCCCCACACCGATGTCCTCAACAAAGGAGATTTGGACGTGATCGACATACCGTCGATCCCACACCGGCTCAAACACCGTGTTCGCAAACCGGAAGACCAGCATGTTCTGCACGGTCTCTTTGCCCAGGTAGTGATCGATGCGGAAACATGACTGCTCTCCGATCACGCGGTCGATGAGCGCATTCAACCGGCGCGCCGAGGCTTCGTCGTGCCCAAACGGTTTCTCAATGATGACTCGGGTCCACGGCGCGCCCCCTCCATAGCGGACGAGTTCGCTGTGCCCGAGATGGGTCAAGATCATCTCATAGGTGGAGGGGGGTGCGGCCAAATAGAACAGCCGGTTTCCTCCGGTGGCAAAGCGCGGCTCGACCTCAGACAGCATGCGGGCGAGGTGGGCGTAGTCGCCCTCTTTTGTGGAGTCGGCAGAGACGTAGAACAACCGCTCGGCAAACCCGCCCCAACTTGCGGGATCGACCATAGTGCTCTGCGCGACACCATCACGCGCAAAAGTGCGGAACTGGTCGTGGGTCATCGGGCGTCGAGACATCCCGACCACGGCGAGGGACGGAGAGACGGCGCCTTCACTTTGGAGGCGATACAATGCGGGCAGCAGCAACCGCTGGGATAGGTCGCCGGTGGCGCCAATGACGACGACGGCCACGGGTTCTGTCCCCAGGCCGTCAGGACGCAGGATCATGGCACGCGGTCCTCGCGCCTCCAGGTGCTCCGGAGGAAAAGATCAAGAGGTCCCCCGCGGGGCGGATGCACTGCGATTGTTTGACCCACTCTAAGGTGCATGCTACGATCCTGGTGACCGGGGCGTAGCGCAGCGGTAGCGCGCATGGTTTGGGACCATGAGGTCGCCGGTTCAAATCCGGCCGCCCCGACCATTCTCAGGTCCTCACCCCGTATTATCGGCGCAAGCGGCATTTCACGCTACATCCAGACTACAAGTCCAGGGAAATACCGCACGTCGCGCCTTGGGCGCTTCGGGTGACCACCAGGTTGGAATGATCAGGAGGGCTGATCGCCCGATCCCGATGTGGTCGGGCCGGGGGGACGAGCAGGGGCGGGTTTGCTTGCGGCTTCGCGTGCCAACTCGGTGGTCTGCTTAGGCCGGAGATCTTTGCGCCCGAGAAAATCACTCGCCAGGTAACGCTCCAGCAAGTCACGGATCTGCTGCTCTCGCTGCGCGTTCCCCGCCCTCGCCTCTGCGACCCACGTCTTGTCCACGCGGTAGGTCTTTAGTTGCTTGCCATCATGGAGATGGACGAAGGGGTGTCCCAACGAATCTTCCAGCACGACGATCCGGACTTTGAGCCCAAGCTTGTTCGCCACTTCCGTGGCCCGCTCCAAGATCCACCGGCGCTTCTCGTCGAGCTGCTGGCCCGGCCCACTCCCCAGCGTCTCGGCAATGGTCTTCCCCTTGAGCGGGTTGGGATCGAGGGTCGGTCCTTTCGGAATCAGCTCCTTGCGCCGCTTGCGGACGATCTCCATCACTTGGTCCCACACGTCTAAGCCCGCCACGGCAAACGCGAATATATAAAAGAATACGACGGCGAATGTGAGTGACCAGTACCGGAAGAAGAATTTGAGTTCAGGCGTCATACGATCTCACGGGTGACCATAAATATGCGTGGAGTGTTCAATGCATCCACGACCCCGCAACTCTCTACGGGTGAATTTGGCGCCCGCCGATGCGCTTCCTCCCATCCCCTCTCTACAGCCTTATCATTGATCGGTGGGCGTTTGCCGCATTCTGCGGGCAGGGCATCGTCTTAGCGGCTACAGACCTTGTGTGGACGTCCAGGTTAAGGCGCCGGATGCTGACGGATGGCGCTGACCTATCGGGGGTCTCCCGGCCCCGGCGGTCCCCTCCAGATTGCCCCACTGGGTAGTCCCCGCGGTATAATATGCGCGCAACCATTCGCCATGAGGGCACCAAGGGTGCCAGAGGAGCCGCGCGATGCGCCCGATCTGGAAAGGTCACCTGACCTTCGGCCTCGTCACCATCCCTGTCAAGCTCTATAGCGCCACGGAGTCGAAGGACATCCGCTTCCGGCTCTTGCACCGCAGCTGCATGACCCCCATCCAGAACAAACGCTACTGCCCGCACCATGAACAGATCGTCGACTGGAATGACGTGGTCCGCGGGTACGAATACGCGAAAGACAAGTTCATCGCTATGACTGATGAAGAACTCGATAGCGTCCCCTTGGAAACAGCTGGGACGGTCGCGGTCACGTCCTTCGCCGACCTGCACGAAATCGATCCCATCTACTATGAAAAGTCCTACTACCTCGCCCCCGACGAAGGGGGGCAGAAAGCCTATCGACTGCTGCACGATACCCTCGGGGAGATCACGAAAGTCGCGGTGGGCAAGGTCGTCATCAAGGAGAAAGAACACCTCGTCGCTGTGCGGCCATACGATGGCACTCTGGTGATGTCCACGCTGTACTACGCGGACGAAGTCCGCGCGGTCGGTGACATTCCGGAGCTGCCCGTTCAGGCAAAAGTTCACCCC
>DATGVF010000013.1:0-5351 GCA_035300645.1 bacterium | reverse complement strand
GAGAAGCTGGTCACCGACCAACACGTCAACTTCCTGCTTGGCGGCTACGACACGTCTCTCGTTCAGGCCCAGGAGGTCGTTCCCGACCAGTACAAGATCCCGTACGTCGAGGGCGGGGGGGCGGCTTCGGAAATTTTCAAGCGGGGGTACAAATACATCTTTGGCACCCTCGCCACGATCTACGACCTGGCCAAGATCACCATGGACTACCTCATCGTGGCCGCGGACCAATACAGACTGACCAAGCCGCTCACGATCGCCGTGGTGTGGGAAAACACGGATCACGGGAAGGATTACATCGAGGGGGTCCTCGACGCGGTGAAGGCGCGGCCTGACCTATTTCGGATCGTGTTGAATCAGTCTTTTCAGCTCAACGGAAGCGATTTTAGCCCCCTCTTACAACAGGTGCAGGCCTCCAACGCCACGGTGTTTCTCTCCGACGCCCACCTGCCGGACTTCATCACCATGCACCGCCAGTATCTGCAGGCTGGCCTCTATCACCAGTTCGTCTCCTACGGCGCCCGGGGCCCCGATCAGAGAGGCCGACAGGCGCTGGGGGCCGGTGCGGATTACCTCATCGCAGGTCTCTGGTGGAGCCCTGCATTGAAGGGTGCGGGGTCGCAGGTGTTTGCCGATCGGTACCAGCGGGAATATCACGCGATCCCGGACTGGTTCCAAGCACTCGCCTATGACACGGCCCGCGTGCTGCTGGCGGGCGTCAAAAACGCGGGAACCCTGGACGGGCCCGCGGTGCGCGACGCCTTGGCCAAGATCGAGTTCCGCAATGCCCTGATCCCCGGAGGGGTGATCCGGTTCGGCCCCAACGGCCAGATTGCCGGGTCCCCGTACATCATGGTCCAGACCCTTCCCGGGAACACGGTGCGGATTATCTGGCCTAAGAAGATGCCGGAGACATTTGACGCAGTGCTCCCGATGCCCAAGAACCAGTAGCGTGATGCGGGCATCAGGAACCAGGCGTTAGGGCCCGAGTCTCCGCACTGGTGTTCACGACTCAGAACCTGGTCTCAGTCGCCATCGCGGCTCTGTTGACGGCGGGGCTGTACGCAGTCATGTCGTACGGCCTCGCCATTATTTATGGCGTCATGAAGGTAATTAACGTCAGCAACGCGGGGTTCCTCATGCTGGGGGCCTTCATGACACTAATGTACTCCCAGTGGTGGCACCTCGATCCCGTGGCGGGAGCAGTGCTGAACCTCCTGCCGTTCTTCGGCACCGGCTGGCTCGTCTACAAGCTCCTGGTCCGGCGTGTAGTCAACTCGCGGAGCGCGCGGCCCATCGCGTCGCTGCTCCTGTTGTTCGCGCTGTGGCTCGTGATCCAAAACGTCGCCCTGGCGATCTGGGGCAGCGAAGATCAGTCGATCATCACCGCCTACACGTACAAGTCCCTCATCGTGGGGGGGTTCCGACTGCCGCTGACGCGGCTGATCGTGTTTGCCGTCGCCCTCCTCGCGCTGAGTCTGTTGCATTTCGTGCTGGGACACACCTATATCGGGAAGGCCCTGCGCGCGACGGTCCAAGATCCTCAGGCCGCGCTGCTCGTGGGCATCGACACCGAGCGCATCAGCGCGCTGGCGTTCGGCCTCGGCACAGCCCTCGCGGGGTTTGCCGGTGGTCTGCTCACCCTGCTGTTCAGCTTCACGCCGGACTTCGGCGGACCGTTTCAGCTTAAGAGTTTTACGATCATTGTCTTGGGCGGACTGGAGAACTTCGCCGGTGTGACCGTCGGGGCGGCCATCCTGGCGCTCGCGGAATCCTTCGCCGTTCTGTTCATGCGCGCCAGCCTCCAGAATGTCATCGCGTACGGCCTCCTGGTGGTGGCTCTCATCGTCATGCCCGGTGGGGTTGCCCAGCTGTGGTCGCGGATACGGTCGTGATCCGGAGGAGCCCGCCTCCGCTGTGAGGCCTTCGCTGCGGCTGGAGCTCGCTGCCGCCCTCGGCGTCGGCATCCTGTTGGCGGCGGTCCCCGTGCTCATCCCCGGCAACATCACGCTCCTCAACTTGGGGATCTTGACGTTCCTCTACGTGGCGCAAGGTGTCGCGTGGAACATCCTGGGCGGCTTTGCCGGGTACGTGTCCTTCGGGTATGCGGCATTCTTCGGCCTGGGCGCGTACACGACGGCGCTCCTCTGGCTTGCAGGCTGGTCGCCGGTCTTGACCTACCCGGTCGCGGGCCTGGTGGCGGCCGCCTTCTCGTTGCTGGTCGGCGCCCCCACGCTCCGGTTGATTGGGCCCTACTTCTCCATCGCGACCATCGGCGTCGGGGAAGCGATGCGGATCCTGATGCTCAACCTGGACAAGATCACCGGGGGGGCCTCCGGGCTCAACCTCCCCACGGTCGTTCCGTCAAAGACGTGGTTCTACTTTGTGGCGTTGATCTGCGCGGCGATCGCGTACGCGGTGGCGGCCTGGATCCGCAGCGCACGATTTGGGCTGGGGTTGACCGCGCTCCGGCTCGACCTGGAGGCGGCGGAGAGCCTGGGGGTGCGCACGACGCTATTCAAAAACCTCGCGCACATTGTGAGCGCGGCTCTCGTTGGGGCCTGCGGCGGCGTCTACGCGACGTATCTGCAGTACGTGCATCCCGACACCGTCTTTAGCTTCACGCACAGCATCAGCCTCGTCCTAATCGCGCTCATCGGTGGCTTGGGGACCGTATGGGGCCCGGTGCTGGGCGCCGTCGTCTTCTTCGTGGTGCAAGACTATCTCCAAACCAGTTATCCAAGCTTTCACCTCCTCGTATACGGGCTGCTGCTCCTGCTGATTATCCTGTTCGAACCCGGGGGGATGGCAGGATTGGCTGGTCGGCTGGTGGCACGCTTGAGGCATGCCTCGACCGGCTCCCCGGCCGCTGCTCCTGCTCCGCACGCCGAGCACGGAGGCGCCCCGATGCCCCGGACCGAGACAGAACGGCCAGGCACCAAGCGGACGACATGACCACCGCCCTCACCCTCGAGGGGATCACGAAACGCTTTGGCGGACTCGCGGCGCTCCAGGACGTGACCGTGCAAATTGCGTCCGGGGACATCACCGGCCTCATCGGTCCCAACGGAGCGGGGAAGACCACGCTGTTTAGCATCATCGCCGGCAAGACCCGCCCAACAGTGGGCAGGGTGGTGTGTTTTGACCGCGACATCACTGGGTGGAGTGCCCATGCGGTGTGCCGGCTCGGGGTGTGTACAACCCACCAAGTTGTCCGCCCGTTTGGGGAGCTCACGGTCCTCGAGAATGCGCGTGTCGGAGCTTCCTTTGGAGCCAGTGGGCGACTCGGGGGCCGGACGGCGGACGAGGAGGCCGGGGACATATTGACGTTCGTGGGCTTGGCTCACCGGCGGGACTCTCTGGCCTCCGCCCTCACGCTGGCCCAACGCAAACGGCTGGAGATTGCCCGCGCGCTGGCGACGCGCCCGTCGGTGCTCTTGCTGGACGAGGTCCTGGCGGGCCTTACTCCTGCGGAGATCCAGCAGGCGCTGGAATTGGTTCGTCAGATCCGCGCCCGAGGCATCACGATCGTGATGATTGAGCACGTGATGCGGGCTGTGATGGACCTCTCGGACCGCGTGCTCGTCCTCAACTACGGCCGCCTGATTGCGGACGGATCTCCGGCGGTGGTCGCGAACAATCCGCAGGTCATCGAAGCGTACCTCGGAGAGAAGATCTCAGAAAACTGATGCCCCCGACGCCCCTGCTCGAGATTGAGAACATCGCGGCCGCCTACGGCCAGGTGCGGGCTCTGTGGGATGTGTCGTTCGCCGTGGGAGAGGGAGAAATCATCACCCTCCTGGGTGCCAACGGGGCCGGCAAGACGTCCACGATGCGCGTGATCTCCGGCCTCCTCCGGCCGCTGGGCGGAGAGGTGCGGTTCGGCGGCGAGCCGCTCCGGATGCGTCCGTCCCGCATCGTCGATGCCGGGATCGTGCAAATCCCTGAAGGGCGGGCGCTGTGGCCTCGGATGACGGTGCGGGAAAACCTCCAGCTCGGCGCGTACACGAAGAGGGCGCGTGCGCACCAAGCGGAGTCTCTGGCGTGGGTGCTGTCGCTCTTCCCGCGGCTCGCCGAACGCTTGACGCAGCTCGCGGGGACGTTATCTGGAGGAGAACAGCAGATGGTCGCGATCGGTCGGGGCCTCATGAGCCGGCCGCGGCTGCTGATGCTCGACGAACCGTCCTTGGGCCTCGCGCCGAAGCTTGTCCGTGAGGTCTTCCGGGTCATCCGGCAGATCAATACCGACGGCGGCGTGACCGTCCTCCTGGTGGAACAAAACGTCCGTCAGGCCCTGGAGATCGCCCACCGGGGCTACGTCTTGGAAACGGGCCGGACCAAACAATCAGGCCCCGCGACCGACCTACTCCAGGACCCCGAGATCAAGCGCGCATTCCTCGGAATGTAACCCCCCCGCATCTCTCGTAATTTCTTTTTGTTCTTTCACGTGACTGACGAATCACCCAGCTGCCGATCGCTGATACACGTGTGCAACTGCACCAGATCGAAACGCCGTAACGCTGACGAGCTTGAGATAGAGCGGGTTCGGCAGCAGTGAGAAAAGCATCAACCCGTGTCCCAAAGCCACGGGATGAGTGAGAAACCAGAATTCGTCGATGAGGCCCGTCTGCGCGAGACTCTGCGCGAAACCTGCGCCCCTATGTACGATCAGATCCTTCCCTGATTGCTTTCTTGAGCTTCATCACTTCCTGTGTCATGTCGCCGCTGGCCACGATCGCGTCGGCCCATGTCTTCGCGCTGGGAGGCAGAGTGGACGCAGTATTGGACCCATCGGCTCTTCTGAGCCGCACGGCATCGTCAAAACCCACAGTGACGTCTCCCCTCGGGGACGGGGTGAATCCCTTCCGAGAAAAAACGATCTTAGAGATGTCATTCATGGGTGCCGCGAATGCCTCGGTGGATGAGGGCCAGTAGGCCGCCATCTCATGGAACGTCCGCCGCCCCATCAGGTGCGCGCCCGCCTGCCAGAGTTGGTCCACGGTCCAGGCCGTCGCGTCTTCGCCTAGGGTTTTGAAGATCCAATCAAGCTCTCCGTTCGGACCGCCCACAAATCCGTCGATTGTGACGGACATTTTCAGAATGAGTTTTCTCATTTCGATGTGCCCCCTCGAAAAGTTCCCCGCAACGTTCGTCGCGTCAATGGTCTTGAATTCCGCGTCGCACAATCTTGCCGAAGACTGTCTCCAGGATTTTGCAGTTAGGGGAGCGTCGCGGCAAACGCTTCTACCGCCTGTTCAAAACAAGCCAGCGGCGGTCGCACCAAGCCCGCGCCGACCTGGCCGATACCCGCCTTGCGGTGCGCAATGCCGGTGTTCACGCGGGGAGTGATG
>DATGVF010000012.1:0-40517 GCA_035300645.1 bacterium | reverse complement strand
CCGCGCGGGCATCATGGCGGGATTGCTCAACTACCCGGTCCTGCAGGCCGCCGATGTGCTTCTTTATAAAGCCTCCCTCGTCCCCGTCGGGGAGGACCAGGTCCAGCACGTGGAGCTGATGCGCGATATCGCCGAGCGCTTCAACAAGCAGTTCGGTGAGACGTTCCCCCTCCCGGGCGTGCGGCTGACTAAGGGCGCACGCATTCTGGCGCTCAACGACCCCACGGCGAAAATGAGCAAAAGCGTGCCCGGCAGCTACATCGCGTTGGTCGACGATCCCGAGACAATCCGTAAGAAGGTCCGCGCTGCGGTGACCGATCCCGGCCCTCCCGCGAAGGGTTCGAAGCTGGACGATGCTACCCCCGGCGTGGCCAACCTGTTTACACTGCTGGATGTCTTCGCCTCCGCGCGCCACCGGGAGTTCGCGGACGCCTATCAGGCGGGGACGATTCGCTATAGCGATCTCAAGCAGGTGCTGGCCGAGGCCATCGTCCAAACGTTTGCGCCCGTGCGAGACAAATATGCGTCGCTAATGCAACGACCCGATGAGTTGCGCGCCCTGCTCGCCCATGGGGCCGACCGCGCCCGGCCGGTCGCGGCCGCGACGATGGACGAAGTCCGAGCCCGCATGGGGCTGCGGGGGGCTACGTGATCCGGGTCAAGATCTGCGGCATCGCAGATGTGGCCAGCGCCCTCGTCGCCTCAGAGGCCGGGGCGGACGCCATCGGGCTGATCTTCGCTCCCAGCCGGCGGCAGGTCACCCCCCAGCGTGCACGCGAGATCACCGCCGCCCTGCCCCCGTTTATCTCCAAGGTCGGTGTCTTTGCGGACGAAGACCATCACCGCATCGAAGACCTCGCCGCCGCGTGCGGCCTGCAGGCGGTGCAACTGCACGGGGCCGAATCCCCCGAGTTCTGTGAGGGGTTCGGAGTGCCGGTGATCAAGGCGATCCGGGTAAAAGACGCCTCCTCGCTTGAGGGATTATCCGACTATCCGGTGGGCGCATTCTTGCTGGACACCTTTGACGCCAGCGCACTGGGAGGGACGGGAAAAGTGTTTGACTGGTCGCTCGCATCGCGCGCGGCGCAAACCCATCGGGTGATTCTTTCTGGGGGTTTGACCCCCGAGAATGTGATGAGCGCGCTGACGCGCGTCCACCCGTACGGCGTCGATGTGAGCAGCGGAGTGGAAACAGACGGGACCAAGGACCACGGCAAGATTCGCGCGTTCATCCGGCGCGTCCGGGAGTGGGAGTTCGCCGCCAGCCCCCATGAGTAACGTGGCGTCTGGTCGCTTCGGTAAATACGGCGGGCGCTTTGTCCCGGAAACCCTCATCCCAGCTCTAGACCAGCTCGAGCAGGAGTACACGCGGTGCAAAGACGACCCCCAGTTCCAGGAGGAACTGGGGCGCTACCTGCGCAGTTACTGCGGTCGGCCGACGCCGCTGTACTTCGCGCAACGTCTCACCGAACAACTTGGCGGCGGGCGGATCTACCTCAAGCGCGAGGACCTGCTGCACACCGGTGCGCACAAGATCAACAACACCATGGGGCAAGTGCTGCTGGCCTCGCGGATGGGCAAGCGGCGCATCATCGCGGAGACCGGGGCCGGCCAGCACGGCGTGGCGACGGCGACCGCAGCCGCCATGTTCGGGCTGGAATGCGATGTGTACATGGGATCGGAGGACATGGCGCGCCAGGAGCTCAACGTCTTCCGCATGCGTCTGCTGGGCGCGCGGGTCCTTCCTGTCGACACGGGCAGCCGCACCCTCAAAGACGCGATCAATGAAGCGCTGCGGGACTGGGTCACTAACGTGCGGACGACCTTCTACGTGATCGGATCGGTCGTCGGCCCGCACCCGTACCCGTCCATGGTGAGAGACTTTCAGTCGGTGATCGGCCGGGAAGCCCGTATGCAGATCCGCGAGCAGACCGGCCGCCTCCCGGACTACCTGGTGGCGTGTGTGGGCGGTGGCAGCAATGCGATGGGTCTGTTTTATCCATTCCTCGACGATCACGATGTGCGGATGGTTGGCGTCGAAGCCGGCGGGATGGGGCTCGCGACGGGGCAGCACGCCGCCACCCTGGTGGCGGGCACCCCGGGCGTTCTCCACGGGGCCTTCTCTTACCTATTGCAAGACGATGCCGGACAGGTGCGGTCGACGCACTCAGTGTCGGCGGGGCTGGACTATCCAGGCGTGGGCCCAGAGCACAGTTACTTTAAAGATACGGGGCGCGCTGCGTATGTGGCGGTCACCGATCACGAGGCTCTGGAGGGTTTCCACATGCTGGCGCAGACCGAGGGGATCATTCCGGCCCTTGAGCCTGCCCACGCGATCGCGTACCTCAAGACGCTCGCCCCGACGCTGGACCGGGGTCGCATCGTCGTGGTGGGGCTCTCGGGCCGTGGCGACAAAGACGTGCAGCACGTGTCCAAGATCGAAGGTTCATGAGCCGCCTTGCGCAGACGTTCACGCGGCTGCGGGCTTCCCACAAGACAGCCCTGGTGGCGTTCGTCGCGGCCGGAGATCCCGATCTTGCCACAACTGCCGAGGAGATCGGGGCCCTAATCCGAGGGGGAGCGGACATTATCGAGCTCGGGGTGCCGTTTTCTGATCCTGTCGCCGATGGTCCGGTGAACCAGCGCGCCTACCAGCGCGCGCTGGCTCGTGGAGTCACGCTGGGCGACGTACTCGGCCTGGCGGGTCGCGTACGGTCAGCTGTCCCGATGGTGCTGCTCTCCTACTACAATCCGGTGCTCCAGTACGGCGTGCAGCGTTTCTGCACAGAGAGCGCCCGCTCCGGCGTGGACGGACTGGTGGTCCCCGATCTCCCCCCTGACGAAGCCGACGACCTGATCACATCCGCGCGCCCAGCCGGACTCGACACAATTTTCCTGCTCGCCCCTACCAGTACGGATGCGCGCATCCGCTTAGCGGCGGCTCGCTCGACCGGGTTCATCTACTGTGTGTCGGTCACCGGCGTCACCGGGATCCGGGACCGAGTACCCGAAGAACTCCACGGGCTAGTGAGAAGGATCAAGACACAGAGCCAACTGCCTGTCTGCGTGGGGTTTGGGGTGTCCACTCCCCAGCAAGCCCGCCAGATTGCCGGCGTCGCCGACGGGGTGATCGTCGGCAGCGCGCTCGTGTCTCTCGCCGAAGAACCACAGGACCGCCTTCCGCGCCTCGAGCAGTTTGTCCGCGACCTGCGTGAGGCGCTCGATGCCCTCCCCGCCCGGGAGGCCTGACCGTCCTGATCTCACTGCGCACGCTATGTTTCCTGCACACGGACACCCGTGTGCTCTTGTTGCATCGCCGACATCCACCCAACGCGGGGTTATGGAACGGCATCGGCGGCAAATTGAACCCGGGGGAAGACCCGTATACGGCCTGTATCCGCGAAGTGTCGGAGGAGTCCGGTCTGCGCATTGATCATCCGGTCCTCCGCGCCGTCCTCGTGATCTCCGTGAAGTCTACCGGCGACCTGTGGGTGCTCTTCACGTTTGCCGCCCCCGCGCCGCCAGTAGAGCCCGTGGCTTCCGAGGAAGGCGAGTTGCGGTGGATCGAGCTGGACGCGCTCGGGACGCTGCCGGTGTTACCCGATCTCCCACTGCTGTTGCCCTATCTTCTTTCCACTAAGGAAGTGCTCACGATCCGCCTCGATCTGAAGGATGAGGATGCTTCCTCGATGGTGCGTGCCGAAATTGTAGGTCCGGCAGACCAGGCAAAGGTGTTGTTCGAGCAAGAGGGCAAGTGATCTGAGCGGCGAGGAGTTCTGACCATGGTGGATTTCGCGATCCTTGCCGATCTGATGATCCTGCTGCTGGTACTCGTCCTGCCGTTGGTGTCTCGAGGCGTAGAGCGGAACCTCGAAGCTTTTCTGTTCGTCATGGGGGCCCTGGCAGCATGGGCGGCCGGAGCGCTCTCTGCTCCGTTGATCCGCGATGCCGTGACGCACCCGATCCCTATCACGGTGGCCGTCTTCACCTCTGGCCTCCTGTTCAAATGGGCCCGACCGCACATCGGGGGCGCGTTGGTTAGATTGCGGTTGGTGGCGCCTCTGCCCGTGCTCCTGGCGGTGCTCCTCACCGCGCTGGCGCTACTGAGCAGCGTCATCACCGCGATCATCGCCTCCCTCATGTTGGTGGAGATGATCGGCGCGGTGCGGATTCACGCAGACGATCGGGCGCGATTAGTCGTGGTTGCCTGCGTGGCGATCGGGCTGGGGGCGGCGCTCACGCCGATCGGGGAGCCGTTGTCCACCATCGCGACGGCCAAGCTGCACCAAGACTTCTGGTTCCTGATGCGCGTGTTGGGTCCGTGGATCATTCCTGGGATCGTTGTCCTCGGAGCCTGGATCGCGGTGCTGCCGTTGCGTTCGACGGGACCGATGCTGACTCAGCGCCGGGAGGCGGAGACCTACCGCGGTGTTCTCGCGCGGGCCGCCCGGGTCTTCCTGTTTGTCATGGCCCTGGTCCTGTTGGGGGAAGGGTTCAAGCCGGTGATCGACCGGTTCGTGCTCGCTCTCGACGCGCGCTGGCTATACTGGATCAACACCGTGTCAGCGATTCTCGATAACGCCACGCTCACCGCGGCTGAGATCAGTCCCCAGATGCACCTCGATCAGGTGCGGGCGGTGCTGATGAGTCTGCTTATCAGCGGCGGGATGTTGATCCCGGGCAATATCCCCAACATCATCGCTGCACACCGGTTAGGCATTCACAGCCGCACGTGGGCCCGATGGGGCATCCCACTGGGCGTACGATTGCTAGTGGCCTACTTTATCTTGCTGTGGCTCTAGATCAGGCGATCGTGCGCCGTGCGGTAGAGGGCTGATATTGTGGAAGAGATTCTCGTGGTTCCGCGCGAACACCTCATGAACATGCCTGTCCACGGGTTTGCCCGCGGACCGGCTGACTATGTGACCCGGATCGATCGGCACGCATCGTTTCGACCACGAGAGCAGGTCGAGGAGGATCCGTCTTTTAAGCAGATCATCCCGTATCTGATCGTGAGACACACCGATCGGCTGTTCCTCGTCCAACGCAGCGCAGCCGGCAACGAGGCGCGTCTGCGCGGCCTGTTCTCTATTGGTGTGGGCGGGCACATTAATCGCAGCGATGTCGTAGGGGCGAGCGATCTGGTCGCGGCCGGCCTGCGGCGAGAACTCGATGAAGAACTGATCATCCACGGGGCGTGGAGCGCCCGCTTCGTCGGCGTGCTCAACGACGATACGAACGCCGTGGGGCGAGTCCATTTTGGTTTGGTGCACGTGGTCGACGTGGAGTCCTCGGACGTAGCGGTGCGGGAGTCTGACACACTGACCGGGCGCATGGCGTCGCGCGAGGACGTATTGGCGGTGCGAGACCGGATGGAGACGTGGTCGCGTCTGATTCTGGAGAGCGCGGACCCCTTGACCTTGTGACGATGGCACTCAGAAGCGCATGGATCGACAGTCCGGGCGGCATCGCCCTCCTCCCTGTGCGCCCTCCCTACCATCTGTATCGGACGCTCGGGTGCGGTCAGGCGTTCCGTTGGCGGATCAATGTGGCCGGGGCGACCGGTGTGTTCCGGGGGAAGCCGGTGCGTCTGTCGCAGACGTCAGACGGGATCGCCTGCGAAGGACTTACAGATGAGAGCGCCCTACACGACCTCCGCCATTACCTGGGGCTCGACGAGCCTCTTGAATCGATCGAGGGTGTTCTAAGACAAGACCCCGTGCTAGAGAGAGTGCTGCCGGCGACGAGCGGCTTGGCCTTGCTGCATCAAGAGCCCTGGGAATGTCTGATCAGTTTCATCATCTCGGCGTTCAATAACATTCCCAAGATTGAATTGTCGTTGCATCGCCTGGGGAGGCAGTTCGGGGAGCAGGTCGACGAGGGGGTGTGGGCGTTTCCCTCTCCGGAGCAGATCGCGGGGGCGAGCTTGCGTGACCTGCGGCGGTGTGCGTTAGGCTATCGCGGACCGTACGTGCGTGAGGTCTCCCGGCGAGTAGTCTCCGGAGACCTTGATTTGCAGGCAGTTGAACGCGCAGAGTACCCCGCGGCCCGCCGAATCCTCCTCGCGTTGCCGGGAGTCGGCGAGAAAGTGGCCGACTGTGTCCTGTTGTTCGCGCATGCGAAAGGTGAAG
Organism: bacterium; assembly: GCA_035300645.1. Taxonomy (GTDB): domain Bacteria; phylum Sysuimicrobiota; class Sysuimicrobiia; order Sysuimicrobiales; family Kaftiobacteriaceae; genus 13-1-40CM-64-14. The sequence continues at coordinate 34,386 of DATGVF010000012.1, read as the reverse complement.
CATTTCCGGTCGATGTGTGGGTGAAGCGGGCAGTCGAGCGTTGGTACTTCGGGGGCCGCCGCAAGACCGAGCGCCAAATCCGCGAGTTTGCCCACCAGCGCTTCGGGCCTCTGGCCGGATACGCCCAGCAGCACTTGTTCCACGCTATTCGGCGACGAAGGAAAGGGGAGTGAGTGCGTGGGCGTGGACGTACTTCGCCAACGTGAAGGCCTCGTTACTGTGCCCGCTTCGCACCATGATTGCCCTGAGGCTCACGCCTGACCGTCCAGCAGGGTGTCGTGACAGTGGTGAAGGTCGTGGAACCTGATCCCGGGGACCCAGCCCGTCCGAGATTCCTCGCATGACTCTCTGCGTCAGGTTCTGGCCGTGAGGAGGCTTGCCATTACGCTGCGATGGCTAGCCCACCTCGTTGCAACGCTTGGTGAACCTCATCTCAAGCCTGCAGTTCCGGCCCTTTCATCCCACCCAGTAGTCGGGACAAACACTCGGTGAAGAGCTCAGCTACTCCCCGGACATCGGCGCCCAAGCAGACACGTGTGTTCGGCTCCTTCCCCCATCGCCCTTCGAAGTCCGCCACTGTCTCGCCTAGCGTGAAAGCGCCATGTGTCTCAATCTCGACATATAGGTTCTCGGTCGTGAACATGTCGGGTTTGATGGCGTAGGCTATGCAGACAACGTCGTTATACTGAACCCCTCGACCTTCGAGAACCACCTTCACGCCGCGCTTCCGATAGGCTTGTTCGATGAACGGCGTCATCCGCAGCAGGAAGCGCCCCATCGGGGTGTCGGCTTCACGGATACGCGCCAAATTGGCATGACTGATAACAATAGGGCGACACACGTCCAGGCCGACCTGCACCATCGGAACACCAGCATGATAGACAATCCTCGCTGCTTCAGGATCGTTGTAAAGATTGGCCGAAGCGGCTGGAGTGACATTCCCCCAGGTGGAGACGGCCCCACCCATCAGGATCAGCTCTCGGAGATTCCTCGCTGCCCGAGGTTCGAGCGTCAGCGCCAGAGCCAGATTGGTCAAAGGTCCTAGGGCAATCAAGGTGATGTCGCCAGGGGCGCTCATGATCCGTGAGATGATCGCTTCGACCGCCCCACCTGGAGCCGGAATCGACGACGGCGGAGCAATCTCGATGTCACCGAGCCCGTTTTTTCCGTGGATGAATTTCGCGAAGTTAGGTTCCCGGATCAATGGGCGCGCGGTGCCCTGATAGACGGGGATATCAGATCGCCCTGCCACCTCAAGAAGGCAGAGTGCGTTCCGTGTGGTTTGTTCAACTTCCACATTGCCGAACACGGTTGTGAGCGCTTCTACTTGTAAGACCCCTGAGGTCAAGGCGCAGAAAATGGCTGCCGCGTCGTCGATGCCTGGATCCGTATCGATGATGACGCGCTTCATCGGTTTTCGACAGTCGCGATCAGTAGCAGGTCGTGCATGGCAACTAGTCGCCAGAGTTTGGCAAAACTTCGCACAGTCAACCCTTCAAGCCACTCATCACGACGCCTTGGACATAGAAACGTTGGAGAATCAGGAAGGTAATGACGATAGGGAGGGTTGCCAGTGTGCTTGCCGCAAAGGTCAGATCCCAGCGCGTCTGAACTTCTGTGACGAAACTGGCAATGGCAACCTGGATGACTCGTTTCTCAGCCGATGGTGCGGCGATGAGGGGCCACAAGAAAGCATCCCAGCTTGCCTGGAACCGAATGAGCGCGAACGCCACGAGAGCAGGGATCGAGTTGGGCAGGACGACGTGTCTGAAGGCCCCAAAGTACGACGACCCGTCGATCCGTGCTGCCTCCTCCAGCTCTTTCGGGATGTCTTGGAAGAACTGACGCAAGAGGAAGATCCCCAGAGGGTTGGCCACCCACGGAATGATGAGCGCCTGGTAGGTGTTCACCCACCCCAGCGATCGAACCTGGAGGTACAGAGGAATCGCGAGTACCTCGAACGGGACAATCATGGTAGAGAGGAACACGACGAAGAGTACGGTGCGCCCGGGAAACTCGAGACGGGCGAAAGCATAGGCTGCGGGCGCATTGACGATGAGGCTGAGGATCGTTACCGAGACGGCGACGAAGAGGCTGTTGAGGAGGTATCGAGACAGTGGAAAGGGCACGAGGTGAAACAGTTCGCGATACGCCTCCAGGGTGAAGTGTTGGGGGATAAACGTCTTCCAGGACACCGGGTAGACGTACTGAAAAATCTCTACCTGGGGTTTTAGGGACGAAAAGGCCATCCAGAGGTAGGGGACGAGGAACCCCGCAGCAAGCCCGCAGAGCGCGAGATACACGAACCCCTGCCCAGCCACGCGCTCTACGGATCTCCGGCGCAGCTGCCGCGCCCGAGTGTCCCCGAGATCCTTCTGGTCCGCGATCGTAGGACGGTGCCCAACCATGTGCCTTAGTACTCCTCTGAAGGGCGTAACAAACGGAACTGAACAACCGTCAAGATGAGGACAATCCCTAACAAGATGAAGGACATCGCGGACGCATAGCCCATCTGAAAGTAGCGAAAGGCACTTCGAAAGATATAGAAGACGATGACTGTTGTGCTGTTGGCAGGGCCCCCGTCCGTCATGAGATACACGGGGGTAAAGACTTTGAACGCAGAAATCGTTCCGATAACGATGACAAAGACAGTAGCCCGACGGAGCAACGGCAAAGTGATCCACACGAAACGTCGCGCTTTCGTAGCGCCATCGATTTCCGCGCTCTCGTATAGCTCCATCGGGATCGCCTGAAGCCCCGCGAGAAAGATGAGCATGTAGAATCCTACGTCTTTCCACACGCCCATGAAGACGAGACTCAATAGCGCCTGCCCGGGACTGGCAAGAAACGGCTGTGCACCCAGGCCCACGGTCTGCAGGAAGCTGTTGATGAACCCTTGCGAGTTGAACATGAGCTTCCACACCGTGCTGATAACGACCAGGGAGGTGATGACTGGCAGGAAGATGGACGATCGGAAGAACGCCAATCCGCGGACCTGTTGCTTCAGGAGGAGGGCGAGGACCAACGCCGCTGCCGTCTGGATTGTCACTAGCAATACCGTGTAGAGCAGTGTGTTCGTCAGCGCAACTCGGAAGACTGGGTCCGTCCAAGCGCGGTCATAGTTACTAAAACCGATGAAGACCTGCTCGGGGTTGAGCAACGAGTAATCGAAGAAACTGATTCGGAAGGCTTGCATGATGGGAAGAATGGAGAACAACAAAATGCCGCCAGCAGCCGGGAGAAGGAACATGGCTGCTGTCCAATGCCGTTCGCGGTGCAGACCCGGCGCGCGCACCGTCATTGAACAGTGTCAGGAGAAACTACCAAATCATCAGTCCGCCGCGCGCTTGCGCGGCTCCGCCTAACGGCCTCCTCGTGCCAATGCGACATCGAGTCGGGCGGCGGCATCGTCGAGGACCGTCTGGACATCGCGCCCCAAAGCAGTGTCCTTCGCCACCGCGAGGAAAGTGTCAAACAAGAAGTTGTATGCTGCAGTCGGCTGTCGGTGCACTGCACACTTTTGCAGCTGCTCCGTGAATGTGTTCCATGGGTACTGCCGGAACTGTGGTGACGTCTGGATCAAAGACTTCCGCACTGGGAGATACCCGCTCAACCGGACCCAGTCCGCATGCTTGACCCGGGTCAACCAGTCGACGAGCGTCCAAGCGACGTCTGGATTCTTCGTCTTAGTCGCGATTGCGACATTCCATCCTCCTGCCGTCACAGCGCAGCGCTTGCCCCGAAACATCGGGACAACAGCATACTTGAAGTCCGGGTAGCGTCTGTCGAGTACTGCGCGATACGTACTCGGGGCCTGAAAGATCGCCACCTTGCCTGCCGGGAAGCCATCGGGGATAGGATCGAATGCGATGACTTTGTGCTTGACGAAAAGATCTTGATACCACTTCAGCGCTTCGACAGTCGCGGGCCCGTTCAAGAAGCCAGTGGCTTTCTTCAGATCGGGACTGAGCACGGCGCCGTTGTTCTGGACAATAACAGGCAGGATCGACCAATCGCTCAGGTGTCGCTGTACTCCAAACCCCCAGGCGTCCGTCCGATCCCCGATACGCTTGGTCAATCGTGCGGCGACACTGACAAAGTCGTTCCATGTCCAGGCCTCATCCACACGTTGCGGGATCTTGATTCCAGCCTGTGCGAACATCGTCTGGTTCACGTACAACCCTTCAGTCAATTCATGCATAGGCACGCCGTAGATATGTCCCTTCCAGACGGGCTCGAGGAGACCAGACTCGAGGATATCTGCCTTGTTCTCAGGGGTCAGATACTTCTCAAGGACGAGCAGGCTGCCCTGGGCCGCAAACGCCGCAGTACGCACGTCCATCCAGAAGACGTCGGGCGGCTCGCTAGCTGCAAACGCAGTGGCGATCCTTTGATGATATTCATTAAAAGGAAAGGCATCGCGCTGAACCGTGACATTTGGGTTGGCGTTCATGTACCCCCGGAGCAATTCGTCCATGGCCGCCTCAAGGGCGGGATCCGCTTGCATCCAGAAACGGAGAGTCACTTTTTGCTGTGCGAAGGCGGTCGGCGATGACGGTGTTGCAGTAATGAGCGCGCAGATCAAAATAGCGAACACGCCAGCCAGACCACGGGTCGGCGGCAGACTTCTCATGTTTCCCCTCCTTCTGATCTCCAATCGGTTGCCCTAGCGACTTCGTCCTGTGTGAGGGATGTCCTTCGACGATGCATGGAGAGCGTCATGGGGGATTCGTCCCGCCGTTGCATTGACTTGAGGGGGAGACGGGCAATCGATGAGGAAGAAGAGGTCGACGATCGGAAAACAAGGCCGTAACAAAACACAACTAACCGGTCCATTGTCTTCGAGCACGAGGACGCGAGAGGGGTTTCTTCGAATGAAAATTTACACAGCAGGCCCGCTCTTCACCCCATATCATCGCGCATTCATCGCCCGCCTTGCCCAACGCCTGCGCGAGGCAGGGTTCATCTGCTACGTCCCTCATGAGCGTGGCGTTACTAAGGAGATTGAGTGGGCGTCTGGCCACCCGCGCACAGCAAAAGGTATCTTCGAGATGGACTACGAGATGGTCGCTGGGGTGAACGCCATCGTGGCTCTTCTGGACGACCCGGATGTGAGTAGTGGCACAGCGTGTGAAATCGGCATTTTCTACGGCCTGATGCAACACGACCCTTCGAAGAAGGGCATAGTTGGCCTGCTGACGGACGCCCAAGCATGGAAGCGTGCTCAGGTTGGTGCCCCACCGGTCAATGCCTTCACCCTTGGTTGTGTTGAAGATGTTGGGAAAACCTGCCGTACCATCGAAGAAGTAATCGATCAGATGAACACGTGGCAGCACGAGCTACGGGAAGCTGGTGTACTTGATTGAAAGAGCGAGGGGGCCCGACCGTGAAAGTGTTCTTGACCGGCATCATTGCGACGCCTTATGCGCGGGAGTATCTCTCTACGTGCGCGGCGATACTCCGCGAGAACGGATTCGAGTGCTATACACCCAGCGAAGGTGGCTGGCATCCTACTGGAAGCGACCAGGCAGAGAGCACGCTCCAAGAGGACTACCAGGCGTTGGAACAAGCAGAGGCCGTAGTCGCTGTCTTGGATGGATACAATGTCAATGACGGGGTGGCAGGCCAAATTGGGTCATTCTATGCTTTGATGCAGCGTGATGGCTCGAAGAAGGGCATCTTAGGGATTTTGCACGACACCCGAGTTGCTCGATGGGACTGGTCGGCCGGCGCCAGAGCGCTCAACTATTACATGTTGGGCTGTGTTGAAACACGGGGCCAAGTTTTTCGATCCTTCCCTGAAGCGTTGGCCGAATTGCGCCGCTGGGCTGGTCACGCTGAGCGGTCCCCTCTGAAAGACCCATATTCGCCGGGCTTAGGCCCCGCCTAAAGAACCAAGACCGGTCTGTTCCACGAAAGCCTCACCGCCTTCGATCGATCTCGAACTCTGGGAATGCTCTAGGTGTTTGCGTGCATGTTGCTCGACCCGACATCGATCACTGCCAGGAGAAGGCCATGGCGCGTACGGTGTTGATCAATGGGACGGTTGTCACCCAAAACGACCGAGCCGACGTGTTCGAACCGGGGGCAGTGGCCTGGGAGACAAATCGCATCACCTATATTGGCCCGGTTCAGGGTTTTTCGATCACGCCGGAGGATCACATCGTTGACATCGCAGGGCGGCTCGTCCTACCAGGTCTGGTCAACGCCCACACGCATACCGCGATGACCTACCAAAGAGGGCTGGTTGAGGACGTAACTCCACAACAGTGGTTCGCTCGCACTGCGGCTCTCGAAGCCCAGATGTCCGAGGAAGATCTCTACTGGTCCGCGTTACTCGGTTGCTACGAAATGATCCGCAACGGGATCACCTGCGTGGCCGATCGCTTCTCCCACATGGAGGTCGTGGGTGAGGCCGTGGCGACTAGTGGACTCCGCGCCGTTCTGGGCCCCTCCCTCTACGACATCGGCCGCCAAGCGAGTCTCAGTGCGGCCACCGCCCTCGTGAAACACTGGGGAAGCTCGCCCGAGAATCGAATCTCCTGCGGACTTGCTCCGGTCGCCCCAGATCTGGTTTCATCAGAGCTTCTTCGCGATATTCGCGCGGCTGCGGATAAACTCGGCGCACGAATCTTCATCCATGTCGCTCAGACCCAGCACGAGTTGGATGAGGTGAGAAGGCGCGGGTTTGAGGGTTCGGTTCAGTACCTGCATGCTTTGGGCTTCCTCGGGCCTGATGTGGTTGCTGCTCACTGTCTGTATCTCTCCGAGACCGAGATAGCCATGCTGGCAGAAACGGGGACGAAAGTAGCGCATTGCCCAACCAGCAACGCAAAGATCGAGGCTCGTGTCGCACCCGTGGGCGGCTTGCTCGCCCATGGCGTTGAAGTTGGTCTGGGAACCGACTGTGCCTCTTGCAACAACACCATGGACCTCTTCGAAGAGATGAAGATTGCCGCTCTTCTCCTCAAGGTCGCTCACGGGCAACCAACTGCTCATCCCGTGGCGGGCATCTTGCGCATGGCCACGCGAAGTGCGGCGCGCGTGTTGGGGCTAGAAGCCCAAGTGGGTTCTCTCGAGGTAGGGAAGCGGGCAGACATTATCACGTTAGACCGCCGGGGGCTACACTTCTATCCGCGGAACAATCTCTTCGCAGATCTGGTCTATAGTGCCAAGGGCGCTGATGTGCGAGATGTCTTTGTAGACGGACGGCTTCTAGTGCGAGATGGTGAGATCTTTGGTGCGGACCTGGACGAGGCCCGAAGTCGTGCCCTGGCCCGGCACCTCAGAGCATCCTGACAAGGGATTAGATCCGTCACTTCGCCAAGTGTACTCCTAGCGGGTGACGTCGATCCGGCCATCCCCATCGCCGATAATTTCTCCGATGTGGGCGATGGGGGCGACCCCCCGGCGCTGCAGCGCCGATGTCAGAGCATCCAGACGGTCGGCGGCTACCGCGATCAACAGGCCCCCTGAGGTTTGCGCGTCACAGAGCAACAACTGATCGCCTTCGTCCATCCCCGCAAAGGTCACGCGCGGCTTGAGGTACTCGTAGTTCCGCGAGGTTCCGCCGGCGATGGCGCCTTCTCGCACCAGCCGCGTGGCCTCCTGGAGGATCGGAACGCGGGAGGACCGGATCCGGGCGCGGACGTGGCTCCCTGAGGTCATTTCGTACAGGTGGCCTAGGAGTCCATACCCTGTCACGTCGGTCGCCGCATGGACGCCGACTTCGACCATTGCCTCCGACGCCTCACGATTAAGGGTCTCCATGATGCGTATGGCCTCGGCCACGGCCGCAGAAGACGTTTTGCCCTGTTTGATACCGGTTGTCAGGACGCCGATGCCGAGCGGTTTGGTGAGGACTAGTTGATCGCCGCCCCGTGCCCCGACATTGCGGATGACTTTATCCGGGCGCACGGTTCCCGTGACGGCCAGGCCGTACTTGGGCTCCGGGTCGTCGATGCTGTGCCCTCCGGCGATGAGGACGCCGGCTTCGCCCGCCTTGTCCGCCCCGCCCCGCAGGATTTCTTCCAGCACCGAGAGCGGCAGCTTGGCCCGAGGGAAGCCGACGATGTTAAGCGCCAGGAGGGGCCGCCCGCCCATCGCATAGACGTCCGACAGCGCATTCGCCGCCGAAATCGCGCCGTAGTGGTATGGGTCGTCAACCACGGGCGTGAAAACGTCCACGGTCTGCACGAGGGCCAGATCCTCGGTGAGCCGGTACACGGCCGCGTCATCGGCGGTACTGGTTCCCACGAGGAGGCGAGGGTCAGTGATCTTGGGTAGCTGGCGCAGGACCTGCGCCAAGTCCTCAGGACCTAGTTTGGATGCTCACCCGGCACAGGCCACCATTGTGGTCAGTCGGATACGCTCGCGTGCGGACATGGGGCTCACCTCCCTTCGGATCTGGCGTGGGCAATTGCAGACATGCGCGTCGGCGTCATTGTACCATGCGAGGTAGGAACCTCCGTCCGCGGCGGGCCGTGCGGCCCGCCGCAATCGCGGGGCAGGCCGCGTCTCGCGCGTCACGAATCACCCGGAGCAAGGATGAACCTGCACCAGTTGCGGATTTTTGTCACAGTGGCGAAGCGAGGCAGTTTCTCGCGCGCGGCGGAAGAGTTGCACATCAGTCAGCCCTCCGCCAGCATTCAGGTCGCAGATTTGGAACGCGCGCTAGGGGTGGATCTGTTCGAACAGGCAGGCCGACAGATTCATCTCACAGAAGCGGGGCGTGTGTTGGAGGACTATGCGCGCCGGATTCTGGCATTGACGGACGAGGCGCGCATAGCTGTGAGCGAGACGGCCGGGCTGCGGCGTGGGCATTTGGTCGTCGGCGCCAGTCCAACTCCAGGCACCTACCTCCTGCCCCGGATCATTGCGGCTTTCCAGGAACGCTACCCCCAGATCTCCGTTTCGCTCCACATCGCGCCGGGCACCGAGATCGGAGAGCGGTTGATGCGCCATGAGCTCGACCTGGGCGTCATCGGAGGGAAGATCCACACTCCGGGCCTGCAGGCTGAGCCACTTCTTGACGACGAGATCGTTCTGATCGCGGCCCCCACGCATCCGCTGGCCGCGGTCGGCAGCGCCCGCGCGATGGCGCTGCGCGATCATCGAGTGATCCTGCCCGAGCGCGGGTCCGACACCCGGGGTGCCATAGACGAAGCGCTGTCAGATGCTGGGCAGACGGTGACCCCAGCGATGGAACTCACGGGAAACGAGGCTATTAAGGAGGCGGTGGCGGCCGGACTTGGCGCCGCACTCCTCTCGCGCCTCGCCGCTCGCGCGGAGGTCGCCGCAGGGCGGCTGGTGGTGATCCCGATCCCTGATCTGGTCATCCGACGGCAATTCTCTGTTGTCCATCTCAAAGACAGGCGCCTGTCCCAAGCGGTGCGCGCGTTCACCGAGATGCTGCGAGCATCCGTGAGTGCCGCGAGGGCGTGACCAGCTCGATGCTGAATGCAGCCCTTTGAGGTGATCGAGCATACGGCTGATGTCGGCATCATCGCCTATGGGCGGTCGCTGGAGGAATTGTTTGCCAATGCGGCTGTCGGGATGATGAGCTTTCTCATCGACCTCGCTTCCGTCCGTCTGGCTCAGCAGCGGACCGTCACTGCCGACGCCGATGACCGCGAGGGGTTGCTCATCGCCTGGCTGAGCGAGCTGCTGGTCCTCCTCAATGCCGACGGGTTCGTTCCGGGACGATTTACGGTGCGGGAACTCACGGACACGCACCTGCGTGCGGACGTGACGGGGGAACCCGTCGATCCCACGCGGCACCACTTTCACCTCGACGTGAAGGCCGCAACCTACCATACTCTCGAAATCAAACAGGATGGCTTGTGGCAGGCGCGTGTCATCTTCGACGTGTAAGGCATGTGTGTCGATATCCGCTGAGGTGGGATAAGCTCCCGTGTTGGACTTGAAACTGATCCGCGACAATCCAGATGTCGTGCGCGCAGGCCTGCGCAAGAAAGGCGCCGATGTGGCGCTAATCGACCGCATCCTGGAGTTGGATCGCCAGCGGCGCGCGCTGGTGCAGGAAGTGGAACAGCTCCGGGCCGAGCAAAACCGGGCCTCCGGTGAGGTGGCCAAGCTCAAGGGGGCCGAACGCGAGCAGCGGATTAGCGCCCTGCGGCACGTGTCCGATGGGCTCAAGGCTGTCGAGCCGAAGCTGCGCACACTGGAAGAAGACCTTAACCGCGCACTGCGGGCTCTTCCGAATCTCCCCCACGAGAGCGTGCCGCCCGGGGAGGGTGCGTCGGCAAATGTCACCCTGCGGACCTGGGGAACCAAGCCCCAGTTTGCCTTCCCGCCCCGCGATCACGTGGAGGTCGGCACACGCCTTGGGATCTTGGACATGGAACGCGGGGCCAAGGTGGCGGGGTCCCGCTTTTACTATCTCCGCGGCGCGGGGGTGCTGCTGGAGCAGGCGTTAATGCGACTGGCCCAGGATCTGCTGGTGGCCGAGGGATTCACCCCGGTCATTCCCCCGTTTCTGATGCGCCCGGACCTCCTCGTCGGCGCGTACGGAGGTGCGGCGCTGGATACGCACCAGATCTACAGGGTGGTGGAGGAGGACTTGGTGCTGATCGGCACGTCGGAGCACAGCCTGGCGGGGATGTACAGCGACGAGACCTTCGAGGAGTCCCGGCTTCCGCTACGCCTCGCGGGCATCTCGTGGTGTTTTCGGCGGGAGTCGGGCAGCTACGGCAAGGACGTGCGTGGACTCTACCGCGTGCATCAGTTTGACAAGCTGGAGATGTTCTCGTTCACGACGCCGGAGACGTCGTGGCAGGAGCACGACTACCTTGTGTCCTTGCCCGAGCGCTTTCTGCAGCGCCTGGGACTGCATCACCGGGTCGTTGTGCTGTGCGGCGGTGAGACTGCCGCGCCGTCCGCGAAGACGTACGACGTGGAGACGTGGATGCCAGGCCGCAGCGAATTTGGAGAAACGCACTCCTGCAGCAACTGCACCGACTTTCAATCCCGCCGGCTGGGGATCCGCATCCGCCGGCCGAAGGGCACGGTGTTCGCGCATACCCTCAATGGCACCGCGGTGGCCACGAGCCGAGCCCTCGTCGCCGTTTTGGAAAACTTCCAGCAACAGGACGGATCCGTCCGCGTCCCTGATGCCCTGCAGCCCTACATGGGGGGGATGCAGGTGATCGCGCCTCCGGCATGAGAACGCGGGTGACTCCGGAGAGCCCTCCGTGACGCTGCGCGTGGTGGTGTTCGGCGCGGGAGCGGTGCTGATGGCGCTGGAAATCGTGGGCAGCCGGATCCTGGCCCCCTATTTCGGCAGTTCAGTCTACGTGTGGGGCAGCCTCATCAGCATCTTCCTCGCTGCTCTCAGTGCGGGGTACTACCTTGGGGGGGTTGCCTCCGATCGGTGGCCGCAGGCGGTCTCTCTCGCTGTGGCGTTAACCGTCAGCGGCGTGTTGATCCTCATGCTGCCCGTTGCCTCCCGACCTATCTTGGAGACGGTGACGCTGTGGGACCTAGGGCCGCGGGCCAGCCCCCTGCTCGCTTCGGTTGTGCTCTTCGTCCTGCCGAGTCTGCTATTGGGGATGACCTCACCATTTGCCATTAAGCTCGCGGCGACAAATCTCGCCACGGTCGGGGCCACGGCCGGGGTATTGTATGCGATTTCGACGGCGGGGAGTATAGCGGGGACGTTGCTCACCGCCTTCGTGCTGATTCCCGCGATGGGCGTGCGGGCGATCCTCTATGCGCTGGGGGTCACCTTAGTGGCACTCGCGGTGCTCCTAGCGCTCCGTGCCGTCCGCCGGGTCGCCCCGGTGATGTCCTTGCTGCTTGTGGGGCTCTTGGCCTGGGAGGCCAGCGCGGCCACGGTCGGCATCTCGCGCTGGCTCGTGGAGAAGGACACGGTCTACCACCGCATCCGGGTCCACGAAGACGCGTCGTGGCGCTACTTGCGCTTCGACCGATCGCTGCAGGGCGGCATGCTATTGAAAGACCCCACGATCAGCCCGCTCCGCTACACAGACTATGTCCACCTAGCGTGGGTGTTTACGCCCGCGATCCGCCGAGTATTGGTAATCGGACTGGGGGCCGGGTCGATTCCCAAGCAGTTCTTGGCAACCTATCCCGCCGTCTCGGTCGAGTCCGTGGAACTGGATCCTGCCGTGGTCGACGTCGCCCGGCAATATTTTGTCGTGCCCGAGGGGACGCGGCACCGCGTCATCGTCCAAGACGGCCGCCAGTATGTGCGTCGCGCCGACGGCGTGTACGACATGATTCTGGTGGACGCTTACTTCTCCGATGCGATCCCGTTCCACTTAGTGACGCGGGAATTCCTCGGACAACTCAAAGCACACCTCGCGCCCGGGGGCGTGGTGGTTGCCAACATCGTGGGGGCGTTGGGCGGGGCGAACAGCAAACTCTTCCGGTCCGTCTACAAGACCTACGCCAGCGAGTTTGGGAGTCTGGCCGTCTTCCCCGTGGGGTTTGCAGCGGGTAAGGAAGAGGCGACCACGCGTACGATTCTCCTCTTCGCCACGCCCACTGGCGGGCTTCCCCGCGCTACCATCGTAGACAGATTCGGTGCCTTGCTGAGAGCGAAGAAACTCCCCGAGCTGGTGACCAAGTCGTTCCTGCGCGACTACTACGACACTCCCATCCCGACAACCGACATGCCCGTGCTGACCGACGACTACGCTCCGGTCGATATGCTCCCCGTGTACGGCTGGGAACCCGAGCACCGGTAACGGGAAGCGGAGGAGGGCCGACGGGCAGGACACCCGGCGTGCGCTCCTCGCCTGTAGCAAGAGCCCGAGTTCAAGCGACGCTGCGCGCCGTCCGCTGCAAGAGCCTCTCGGCGCCTTCGACTAGCTCGCGGACGATCTCCCCCGCCGGTTGAATCCGATTCACGTCGCCGACCGACTGGCCCGCATACATGGCCATGGCGCGGATGTTGCCGACTATCTGACGGTTCGGCGGCGTTCCCGCGAAGTGCGGGACCGGGCGGACGCCATCGGGCTGATGCCACTCGCCGACTGTCTCGGTGGTGAGCGCCTGCGCGGCCTCGACAGCAGACCTCAGCACGCCGTGCGTGGAAGGACATAGTGGACACGTAACCTCGAAGAGGCTGCTGCGCAGACTGTCCTCGGCTCGAGCATCGATCAGCGCCTGAACATAATCTGGGTGCGCGTTGGTCTCCTCCGCGGCCAGAAAGCGCGTGCCTATCCGTGCTCCTGCGGCACCGGCGGCAAGGACGCCCGCCAGCGCCCGCGCATTGCCGATGCCTCCTGCCGCCAGTACCGGCACTTTGACCGCGTCGACAGTCTGCGCCAGTAGCTGGAGCACGCCGAGTTTACCCCGGATGTGCCCACCCGCTTCGATCCCCTGGGCGATGATAAAGTCGCAGCCAGCTTTCTCGGCGGCGACGGCCTCCTCCAGTGACCCCACTTGCCAGCTCACCAGGGCCCCGCCCTTATGGGCGAGGCGCACCAACTCGGCGTCGGGGACGCCCCAGAAAAAGTCGATGACGCGAGCCTTACGGGCGGCCGCCTGGACTGCGTCTGGGTCGACCATCGGGATCAGGAAGTTTGCGCCATACGGCTTGCGGGTATGGCGTCCAATCTTGTCTAGTCGGGCCTCCACCGCTTCAGGTTTCAGCCCGGCGACGGTGGTGATGCCGAGGCCGCCAGCCTCCGACACCGCCGCTGCCAGCTCGGGTCCACCGACTGAGCCCATCCCAGCCAGCTGGATCGGGACTTCCACGCCGACCAGTTTTGTGAAGGCGGTCCTCAACATGGGCTGCAGTCTCCTTCTGAAGCGCGATGTCCACTGTGTCGAGGTCGCTGACGCAAAGGGTGGCTATTTGGAGTGTTTGTCAGCGACTTTGGAGGCGCCGTAGGCGTCGGGCTTGGTGACGGCCAGATAGCCTGAGCCGGTCACCATGCCAACCACTTCGCGGATAATGCGCTTCGTGTCGCCGTTGGGCCCGACGTCCAGGTGGATTTCCACCGGCAGTTCGGAGTGCCCGTTACGCGCCAGTTCAGCGCTGAGCAATCCCGCGGTTTCCAGACTCAGTGAGGTTTCGAAGAGGATCCGCTGGCGGAGGCTCTCCATCTTTCGGTTGAGCATCTTGCGGTAGAAGTAGCGGCCGCCGTGGCCGACCCGGTGCACGATGACGGCGGTCACAAAGCAGGTGTTATCGCTGAGAAGCGAGTCGGTTCCGATGATGAGGTGGTAGTGCTGATCGGAATCCTCGCTCATGTACTCAACGAGCCGATCAAACATCGCTTGAAAGCTCAGTTTGCCGTATGTCGGACTGTTGAAATCCATCCCTTGGACGCCCTTACGGTCAGTATACACCGCGGTAATTCCTCGCCGCAATTCTCCCGGTCAGTCCGAGCACATGACCGAGTTTTTAGTTGATTAACCGGGTCATGATTGAACCGTCGATGAGCGATTGAGGGGCGCGACCACGATCCCTGGTGTTCTGATGGCGGGGAACCCACAAAGGATCCTGCCCCCGACTCGCTGGGCTGTCACATCTCCCGGCGTCCTTCCAGGGCTTTCGCGAGGGTTACTTCATCGGCATACTCCAAGTCGCCGCCCACCGGCAGGCCGTGGGCAATCCGCGTAACTTTGACGCCCAGCGGTTTGATGATCCGAGCGAGGTAGATCGCCGTGGCCTCTCCTTCGACCCGTGGGTTCGTCGCGACGATGACCTCACTAACCTCCCCCGACTCGACACGGTGAAGCAGTTCGGCGATCTTCAAGTCATCCGGTCCGATGCCGTCCAACGGTGAGATCGCGCCGTGGAGCACGTGGTAGAGTCCGCGGTATTCGCGCGTGCGCTCCATCGCGAAGACGTCGCGCGGATCCTCGACGACGCAGATGATGCTGCGGGTACGGGTGGGACTGGAGCAGATCGCGCACGGGTCGACGTCAGTGAGCTGGAAACAGGTACTGCAATAGCGGAGCTGGGCTTTGGCATCGAGGATGGCCCGGCTGAGGCGTTCGGCGTCTTCTTTCGGCAGGCGCAGAATATAGAACGCGAGCCGCTGGGCGGTTTTCGGCCCCACCGTGGGCATCTTCGACAGTTCTTCGATCAAGCGGGCCAGCGGGTCGGCATACATGGCGGAGGAGGCAGTCCGGATAGGATATCCCGATCCCGCCATCGCGGTCAAATCAGGCCCGGCGGGAGCGGCAACCCTCCGGTCAACGCCCGCATGCGGTCTTCGAGCCGCTGCTTCGCCGCGCGCTGGACCTCTCGCACCGCGGCGACGATGAGGTCTTGGAGCATGCCCACGTCGGAGGGATCAACGATCGAGGGATCGACGGTGATCTCCAAGAGGTCCCCCTGCCCGTTGGCGACGGCCCGCACGACGTTGCCGCCGGCAGTTGCCTCCACACGCTCGCTGCGTAGTTCCTCTTGCATCCGGGCCATGTCGTGCTGCAACTTCTGCATTTGCTTCATCATCTTTCCGACATCACGCATTAGACACCCTGGGGGATCGACCCACGTCTTCTATCTCTAGCGGTGAGGGACCCGCTCGCATTCCCTAAACGGGGAAGTCATTCCAGGTGTTTGACTTCCAGGATCTGTCCGCCGAACAGCTGGGCGGTTTTTGTGACGAAGGAATCGCCGTCGATGGGCGCTGCGGAGATGGCTGGGGCGGGGCCCTCATGAATCATGCACTGCAGGTGCAGACGGTGCTGCATAACCCGTTCGACCGCATCTTCTACGACGGTGCGGTTTTCGGGACGGTGCAGGTTTTCCACGTGGAAGTTGTACCCGGGGCGCAGGCCGACGACGAGTGTCGACGCCTCGACCCGCAGGGGGATGCCCTCGATGATGAGGGCGTGGCAGAACATCTTCGTGCGTTTGATTTCTTCTAAGACCCGTCCCCACTGGCGGCGCACATCCTCCACGGCAATATCTGGCCTTGTCGCAGGCGCAGCCGACAGGGGTGCGTCCGCGGGAGCGGCCACCGGGACCTCGGCTTTGCTGTCCGCTGGGCCCGCAGGGCGGGATGGGGTCACTTTGCGCTGCGGGGTCTCGGGGGCCCGTGGTGGCGCAGATGGTTTCTGGTCCGTTGGGGGCGCCTGAGTCGGAGGGTTTCCCGCGCGTTGCTCGAGGGATTGAACGCGGGCCAGCAAGCCTTCCAAGGACGGATCCATGTCCGGGCGGCACAGGCGGATCAGCGCGATTTCCAGCAGCAGCCGGGGCTGCGGGCTGAAGCGCGCCTCGCTTTCTGTGGCGGACAGGATGTTGAGGGTGCGCAGGATGTTTTCGGTCGTGGTCCGCTCCGCCTGCGCGGTCAGCGTGGCCAGCCGGCTCGCGGTGGTATCCAGGAGATCCGCATCGCGGGCCCCGGTTGTGACGACCAGCAGGTCGCGGAAGTGGTCAATGAGGGTCCGCGTCACCTGGCGCACATCTTTGCCTTCATCCACGACCTTGCTGACCAACGCTAAGCACTCGCCGACCTGACGGGCGAAGATGGCGTCGGCAAATTGCCGCGCCGTCTGTTCCTCGACGATGCCTAACACGGACACGACGTCGGCGGCGGTAATCGGGCCCGACGCGAACGAGATCAGCTGGTCCAAAATGGACTCCGCGTCTCGCACCGAACCATCCGCGCTCCCCGCGATGAGCGCGAGGGCGGGCTCCTCGACGGCAACCCCCTCGACCTGCGCGATGTGTTGCAGGCGCGTGACGATCTCCTTCTGAGAGACGCGGCGGAAGTCAAAGCGCTGGCAGCGCGACAGGATCGTCGCGGGCAGGCGGTGGGGCTCCGTGGTCACCAGCACGAGAACGGCGTGCTCGGGGGGTTCTTCCAGCGTCTTCAAGAGCGCGTTCGCCGCCTCGGTCGTCAGCATGTGTGCTTCGTCGATGATGTAGACCTTGTAGCGCCCTTCTGTCGGGGCGAGCCGGATACGATCCCGCAACTCGCGGATTTCCTCGATGCCGCGGTTGCTGGCGGCGTCGATCTCGATGACGTCGACCGAGTACCCGCCGTTGATGGCCTGGCAGTTCGGGCAGGTGTTGTCCGGCGTGGGCGTGGGGCCCTGCACGCAGTTGAGGCATTTGGCTAAAATCCGCGCGGTCGTTGTCTTCCCTGTCCCGCGATGACCCGCAAACAAATACGCGTGCACGACGCGGTTGGTGCGGATCGCGTTCTGCAACGTGCGCGTGACGCGCTCCTGCCCGATGAGCTCGTCAAACGACTTGGGGCGCCACTTGCGGTAGACCGAGACGTGGGACATCGACAACCTCAGATGCAGGACTTCCCTTGCAAAGTTCGCCGGGGTGTGGGCATCTCCTTTGCAACGTGCGCAGACGGTCTACGTGCGTGTTCGTCTCACACGCGGCATGACGTGGCGTGATGATCGTCTCGTCGCGACTGCGTCGCTGTGGGTCAGTCGGGATGGGTTCGAGGACCCGCGCTCGCCTCGACGAAATGCACGTAGGTCATGATTCCGCTCGCCAGCCCGTGGGGCCCATCCTCTCCGCTGGACCAAGTGTCGATCGGTCGTATCATCTTCATCGTCACGTCGCTCGCGGCGGCGATCTGGGTGTGGCGCGACATCCGCATCCGCTTTCCCCGCCGTCATGAAGAGACCTCGGCGTGGTTGTGGGAAGCCCTCCTCGTGGGCGGCACCCTCGTGGCCCTGCCGATTTTTCTGCCCATGTACCTGATCGGCGCGCGACCGGTCGGGGCCGTCACTGCGTGCCCCTCGTGCGGGCGGGGGACGCTCAGCCACCGCGCCACCTGTCTGCACTGCGGGCACCCGATTGCGTTCGAGGCGCCTCCGGAGTCGTGGGGACTGGGCGAAGTGGTGGGCGTGGTGATCGCCATCACAGTATCCCTCCGCGTGATCGCGGAAGCGGCCGGGCTCAATGACTTGCCGCCGTTTACCGTGCTGACGGTTATTGGGGTGGCCCAGAACGCGCTGTTTGTGCTGTTGGTGGTGTATATCGTCAGGTGGCGATACCATCAGCCGCTGGCCGCCATCGGCCTCACCGCACAGCGTTGGCCGTGGTGGAGTGCCCTGGGCGTGATCGCGGGCGCGGTGATGATTCCGGTGAGCGTCGCAGCGGAACGCGTGGCGACTCTGGTAATTGGGCTCTTTATCGGGCCCGCCCGGGCGGAGGCGATTGCGGCGAACGAGAGCGCGAACGACATCCTCGCCAGCGTCTTGCGGACGCCGCGCAGTTCGCTGGAAGTCGCGTGGTTGCTGGTCCTCCTGTGCGTCCTAGTGCCCATCGGCGAGGAAGTGTTCTTCCGAGGGTTCATCTTTAGTACGTTGCGCCGCTGGGGATGGGCGTGGGCGGTGACCCTCTCGAGCCTGCTGTTTGCCGCCGTGCACCTGCAGGTCGTGCATTTCTTGCCGATCCTGCTGCTGGGCGTCGTGCTCACGGTGCTGTATCAGCGCACAGGATCTCTGGTCGCGAGCATCGCGGTGCACGGCGTGAACAACCTCATCGCCGCCCTGGCCTCTCTCTACAACTGGAACATCTAGCCCCGGGTTTCCGTGTTCGTGGAACTGCCAGAACGAGGTCGGGCAAAAGGCCACGCAGGTCCTTCCGAAAAGAGGGCTTCGGGGCTAAAATCAAAGGTGCGTCTAATCTCTAAACCATGGGAGAGAGAAACATGAAAATGAACCCCGTTGTCCACTTTGAAATGCCGGCAGCAGACAGCAAGCGGATGGCTGACTTTTATGCGCGTGCATTTGGTTGGCAAACCAAACAGATGGGCCCCGAGATGGGAAACTATGTGGTTGTCACCACGACGGAACTCAGCGCAAATCAATTGCCCAAGGAACCCGGCCGAATCAATGGCGGCTTTTTCACGAAGACGAAGGAGAACCAACACCCGTCGGTGGTCATCGCGGTCGACGACATCAAGAAGGCGATGAAAACAGTGGAAGAAGCGGGCGGTAAGGTCCTTGGCGGATCCCGTGGACGTGGTGAACCGGATGACATTCCTGGCGTCGGACTCTACGCGTCATTTGTGGACACCGAAGGCAACAGGGTCTCTTTGCTGCAGCCCGCGCCCAGAATGGATGTCCGTCCGGGCAGATGACGGAGTCAGAGCGAGGCACACAAGGGGCCAAAAGCTGGCCAAGCGCCCAGGTGTGCGATCATCTCAATGAAGAGTGGTCATGAAACCACGAATCAGCGTCATCACGCTAGGCGTCGACGATCTGGAGAGGTCTCTTGCCTTTTACCGCGACGGGCTGGGTTTGCCGACGAAAGGGATCATCGGCACAGAATTTGAGGATGGCGCCGTCGTCTTCTTCGACATGAACGAAGATTTGATCCTGGCTCTCTATCCAAGGTCTGCGCTAGCGAAGGATGCAAAAGCCCCAGTAAGCCCCCCAAGCCCGTCAGAGCTCACGATCGGGCAGCTCGTCCGATCCAAAAAGGAAGTCGACGCGATCATGCAGCAGGCGGAGAAAGCCGGAGGACATGTGACCGATCCTGCGCGCGACCGCTTTTGGGGCGGGTACTCCGGATACTTCCAGGATCTCGACGGCCACCTGTGGGAAATCGTCTGGAATCCGGCAGTGGAAGTGAAGGACTAGGGGATGCTACCACTACTCGTCACGCACCGCCCGTGTCCTCGGCGCCGCGCTCAGTTTCTCACCGGTAAGTCGGCCACGGCGCAATCGTCAGTGCGGGAACACCACCTACGTCTAGGTCAGACTCCGTCCTTCTCGTCCCGTAGTACAATTCAAGTGGCCGTGCTAGGTGGGGAGCTAGCGGTTCCCTGTACCCGCAATCCGCTATAGCGGGGCTGAATTCCCGTCCGAGGCTCCGTCGTGCAGTCTCCGGCCGGTGTGCGCAGCGACGAGGGCTGGGTCCTGTGCAACGAGGATCTGGCCAACCCCGCCAGGTCCGGAAGGAAGCAACGGTACGTCAGCGTTCTCGTGTGCCGCGGGGATACCTAGTCGGAGCTGGCGGCGCCGATCGGCCTGGGCGAAGGGTGACGACGGCGGGTGCACGGCCTTCATTCTTCCTCACACAGGAAGCGTGAAAGCACAGTTCGACCCTTGTCGCCACCGGTGATAGTGCGGAGCGAGCAGATGGGTGAAGGGGATTCCGCGCTGGCAACGTGGACCATCCACCCAGCGGAACAATACGCGTACTTAGTCGAAGCGCGCGATCGGGTATTCGACCACGTGCGCAGGCTTTCACGCGCAGGGTACACACGGAAGTTTCCATTCGGCCATGGAACCATCCGCGCTACACTGGTCCATGTCGCGGACACGGAGTGGTGGTACACCTCGATCCTAGAAGGCGTGGTCGCGCCCGAACAGCGTTCCCCTTTCCGCCCATTGTCCAGAACCGGTGTAGGTCCATTGGAAGCGGAGTGGAGAAGACTCGCCGAGCGGACCGCTCGCGCCCTGCGGAGGGAGGCCGACTGGGATCGCCCCGTAGAGGACTGGTGGACGACCAAAAACTGGAAGCGCGGGATCAAGACGACCGCGGGCGGCGCCGCGACTCAATTGCTGTTTCATGAGGTTCATCATCGGGCGCAAGTGATGGCCATGCTGCGGCACGTCGGGACGCCACTGCAGGGGCTCGACTACTCGTTACTCAAGTGGCAATGGTTCAAGAAGACGCGATAGTTTTGATCCTGGCCGCGAGCAAATCGCTGCGCCATAGACAAGCTCGTCCCTAGCGGGCCAGTATCTGAACGTGTCCAAACGGCCAGTACACCAGCAAGGCCTGGCCCACGATGAATTCTTTCTTCAACGCTCCAAACGCCCGGCTGTCCTCGCTATTGTTGCGATTGTCGCCCATCACAAAGACGGAATCGACGGGGACGGTGAAGGGCCCGTAATTGCCCTGCGGCGTTCCGTTGAGGTAGGGTTCATTGATCCGCATGCCGTTGACGTACAAAGCCCCGCTTTTGACCTCTAAGGTGTCCTCAGGTACCGCCACGATCCGCTTAATGTAGTTGCGCTGGGGGTTCAGCGGATAGCGCAGCACAATGACATCGCCGCGATGCGGAGGGCGGAGCCGATACGAGAATTTGACGACCAGGACCCGGTCGTGTGGGAGTAGCGTGGGCTCCATCGAATACTGCTCCACCTGGAACGCCTGGGCGACGGAGACCATGATCAGTTGCGCCAAGATAAACGCAATGATCAGGGTTTTCCCAAACTCCCAGACTCCCCGGCTTACCTTCTTCCAATTGAAAGAGATCGACGGCTCCACGATTGCACTATCATAATCGTTCGTGCGAATACCCGTCAATTCGACGAACTACGGGGATGGTGTCGGGGGGCGCCGCCATTATTGTCTGTGACCGGGTTCAACGTCGAAGGCCGACACTCGACACCGTGCGGTATGCGTGCAGTCGTTCGCTGTTTGGGAGGAAGGCGGATCATGCAGGGAGCGTGGCGGTGGGGGTGGGATTTGAACCCACGAGGCGGTTGCCCGCCTACGCGCTTTCCAGGCGCGCCGGATCGGCCGCTCCCGCACCCCACCGTGAGCGATGTGCACGCCCGGCCTGCGCCGCAGGCTGAGCCGTGTGGTGCGAGGTTCATGATAGAGAACGCGTCCAGGCGTGTCTAGGTCCGGCTGCCATCTCCGTCGTGATCGTCTCGTTACATGGCCTCGGTAGAGGTGGTGATGGAGCAGTTGGTGTAGTCCGATTTTCCACACTGATGAGAACGGAGGAGGCTATCGTATGAAGATCCGATGGCTAGTGATTGGTGGCGTGCTCGCGCTAGCTGTGGCCGTGCCGGGTACGCTGCCCGTCCGGGCGCAGGGCACCCGTAAGGTCATTTCGATTGTCGCGACGTCGTGGAAGTTCACGCCGGACCTGATCACCGTCACCAAGGGGGACACGGTCGTCATCCAGCTGTCCAACCAGGATCCCGAGAAGCGCAATCATAGCTTCGCGGCGCGGTGGCTGATTGACAAGCCGGTCACCGTCCGCGGGCAGGTCGCCCGCGAGGGTACGGATGACGGGCGGCGCTTTTTCGCGGTCGCCCCTGGGGACAAGTTGGAGTTGGAGTTCGTCGCCACCGAGGCTGGCTCGTTCCCCTTTGTCTGCGGCGTGTCTGACCACGGTTCACGCGGACAGGTAGGCGCCGTAAACGTCGTTTCCGCGGCTAAGTGACACGTCCACGCTGGCTACCCTATCTCCAACCGCGGGGCCAGAGGGGGTCGTGAGTCTGGATCAGTAGGCCGGCGGGGCGTAGATATTGACCGTGACCAGCGGATCTTGGGTGCGGTTGCTGATTTCATGCGTCTCGCCGGCTTCGACCAGCAGAAGTGCTCCCACCTCGAGCGTCAACGTGTGCCCGCCCACGATCGCGTGCCCGGAGCCTGACACGACATAGAGCCACTGGTCGGCATCGGGGTGGAGGTTGTCCTCCCCGCCCGTCGACTGTCCCGGCCGTAGGGTCATCGTCGCCGCCTGCGACCGCGACGTCTGTGCGACGATCTTGAAAAACCCGCGCACGCTGCGCGTGTTCACCAGTTTCATTAGTTCACCTCATCCGACAGGCCCCGCTGATTGTCTCCCGAATCCGGTAACGGCAGCCTATGGCGACGGTCACAGTGTTCGGCGCGGTTCGCACAGTTACTGGGTCGATGCACCTCGTCGAAAGCGGGGATCAGCGCGTCCTGCTGGACTGCGGCCTGTTCCAGGGCCGGCGCGCGGAGTCGTTTGAGATCAATAGCCACTTCCCCTTCCCCCCCGCCAGCATCAACGCCGTCGTGCTCTCCCACGCCCACCTGGACCACTGCGGGAACCTGCCGACACTAGTGCAGCAGGGATTTCACGACGCGATCTACTGCACGCCCGCCACCCGCGACCTGACCGCGCTCATCTTGCGCGACAGCGCCAAGATCCAGGCGCAAGACATCCGCTTCGTCAACAAGCTGCGCGCGCAGCACGGCCAGCCCCCCACCCAGCCGCTCTATACCGAGGACGATGCCGAGCGCGCCATCACCCACCTCACGGTCGTGCCGTACCGGCAACCGTTTCAGATCGGAGGGGTGAGGTGTACCTTCTACGACGCAGGGCACATCCTGGGCTCGGCAGTGGTCATCGTGGAGGTTGAGGGACGCACGCTTGTTTTTTCCGGCGACCTGGGCCGTCACGACGCCCCGATTCTCCGGTCGGCCGAGGTCCCACTCGCGGGCGATGTGGTTCTGATGGAATCCACGTACGGGGACCGCACCCATGACACGATCGCTCACGGCGAGCAGATGCTGGGCACCGCCGTGGCGCAGGCAATCGCGCGCGGCGGTAAGGTGCTGGTTCCTGCCTTTGCGATAGGCCGCACCCAGGATCTCACCTATTCTCTACACCGCCTCCAGGATGCCGGGCAGATCCCCGTCGTGCCCACGTTCGTGGACAGCCCGATGGCTGTCGACGCCACCGAGATCTTCAGGGCGCACCCCGAGTGTTTCAATGATCAGACGCGGGCCTACCTGAGCGGCCAGGGCGACCCCTTTGGTTTCAAGCGGCTGCGCTACGTCCGATCGGCACAGGAGTCCCAACAACTTAATGACTTGACCGACCCGTTCATTGTCATGGCGACGTCGGGGATGTGTGAATCCGGACGTATCCTCCATCACCTGCGCCACCACATCGAGGATCCTCTGTCGGCCCTCCTCATCGTGTCGTTCCAGGCGGCGAACACCCTCGGCCGGCGGCTGGCTGACGGCGTCTCTCCGGTCAACATCTTTGGCGAACCCCACCAGGTGCGGCTGCAGGTGCAGAAGTTGGAGGCGTTTAGCGCACATGGGGACCGAGACGATCTGATAGGATGGGTGCGAGGGATTCCGCACGTCGGCCGGGTCTTCCTCGTCCACGGCGAAGAAGCGCAGGCGTCAGCTCTTGTTGCTCACTTGCAGACGCTTGGGGTCGAGGCCGCTGTTCCCGAGCGCGGCCAGCGGATTACTGTCTGAGTCGTCGCACGGGGGGTACGAAAGAGGTGAGAGGTCCCCTGAGGGGTCGGATGGTGGGGCGGAGTATGGGTCGGTTGATCGCACGGATAGCGCATCTAACGGTGCTCTTCCTGCTTGTTTTGCATCTACCCGTGTCCCAGGCAAAGATCCGCTCGGGAGGGATGGCGGATTATCGGGTCACCTTCCAGTGGGTGCACGCTCCGTCAGGAAGCCGCTTCCTCGCGGTGCGGCGGTTTGTGCGCGGAGGGGCCTCCTACTTTCTTCTGGTCAACCCGCAGACGTTCGAGTCATCCGTCGCGCGCGCGTCCGCGCTCGCCTTGGACGGCCCGGCCATCTTCGACGATGTCCGGGAGACACCGTTCGGTCACGCGTTGCTTCGGTACACGGCCCCGCCGTACCACCTGCGGAACTACGGTGCGATCCACGCCATGCATTCTGTCGACGGGATGTACCTGACGGTGGACCTGTGTCCCACGGCCAAGCCGTTGGATCGGACCCTGTTCGAGCAGATGCGAGATGAGGGTACCCCGTCGTCGACGCCTCTCCCGGTCGCAGTGGCGATTACCGGGCAGTGGATGGAGCGTCACCCTCAAGACCTGACCTGGCTCAAAGAGCAGGTCCGAGATAAGCTCCTCGCGATCACGTGGGTCAATCACTCCTACGATCATCCGTACACGCCAAACATCCCGGCCGATTACAACTTCCTCGTGTCCCCCGGGGTCGACTTCCAAGCGCAGGTCCTGCGCACCGAGGTGGCATTACTCGAACGCGGACTTATCCCATCTCCGTTTTTCCGCTTTCCCGGGCTGGTCTCCAATGGCGAGGTGGTCGAACAGCTGCGCGCTTTGTCGCTGATTCCGATCGGCTCAGACGCGTGGCTCGCCAAAGGGCAGCGGGCTCGGGACGGGAGTTTCATTCTTGTGCACGGGAACGGCAACGAACCCCTCGGCGTCAGTAGGTTCCTACGACTCCGGCACCGGCGGCCGGACGTCACTTTGCTCCCTCTTCCCACCGCGTTTAGCACGCCGTAGACCCGCTCTCTTCCGTGCAGGTCGGTGTTGATCGACTATAATCGGGCCGACGGAGGGGTGCCCCGAACTGGCTAAGGGACCGGTCTCGAAAACCGGCGGGGTGAAAGCCCCTTGTGGGTTCGAGTCCCACCCCCTCCGCCACCAAAAGTCCTCGTTTCTGTTCAGGCTCCGGGCAATCACGGCGAGTCTCGCCAGTCTCACAGCCACTCTCGAACCCGTGGTTGGCAGTGCTCTGGCCGGTGAGACGCTGCGGGCCCTTACAAGGCACGAAGCCGAACAGGCCATCGCGAGGATGGCGTAGAGCCTGATGAAGGTCGGGTCCTGCCTTTCAGCCGAGGAGTTAGCAGCAGCAGCCGGAGGTGCCTCCGGCTGCTGCTCTTTGCAGAGAATCCGGCGTGGTGCTGCGAGCTTACATCCCTGCGACCACTTGGTGAACGATCTTCAACGCTTCGTCCAACTGTTGGTCCGCGCGGGTAAACATCTCCCGCAGCCGCTTGAAGTCTTCCCCCTGCTGCGTCGCCTTATCGAGGATGGCCTCGGCCTGACGCAGTTCGTGCTGCGCTCGCGTGACGACGCGCTCGAGCTGCTCGTGCTGGACCTTGGTCAGGGGTTTCTCCCCGGCCCGTCGCACCATACGCAGAGCGTTGTCGATGGTCTTCTCCGCCGAGCGAGCCACCTTCATGCCCTGATCTGTCGTGCGATCGATTCGGCCTAGGTGCTTCTGGTCCGCGAACCGCTCGGCCGCCCTCAACTCCCTTAGCGACCTGTCGAGCAGCCCATCCACCCGCTTCAGAGCCGGGGCGTTATTGCTGCTAGCCGCCTGGACTGAAAGCAGTGGCATGGTCACGAGACTCAGGACAACGACTAGAACTACCGCGATCCTCCCCATAGGAATCTCCTCCTTGCCAGAGTTTAGTTAAGCTTTGCCCTCCGGTTACGCAATTGGGAAACCAGAAGTTCCCCTGCCCCTCGTCGCTGGGCATAGGCGCACAGGAACTGGCAGTGGGCACAAGTTCTTGAGAAGATTAGCGGAATATTCTGTAGGGGCGAGTGCGGGGTCAGGCGGTGGGGCGCTTGCGAGTTTCGGCTTCGATGGAGATTGCCATCGCGAGGTAGTCGGCCGCCTGGGCATGCTCCCCGCGTTCTTTGAGCAGCATCCCTAATTCCCGGGCCGCTTCCCCGAGTTCGATCGGCAGCTTCGCGCGTCGGAACCCTTCGACCGCTTCTTTGAACTGATCGATCGCCTGCTTCCAGCGGCGTTGCGCGCGGGCCACCTGCGCTAGCGTCACGAGAGAGCGTGCTTTCTGCACCGCATCATGGTGTTCATCGGCGAGCGCCAGCGCGGCTTTCGCCTCGCGCTGTCCGTCGGCGATCTTGCCCATTCGGACCAGGACCCGTGCCAAATCGTCGAGGGTGGCAGCACGACTGCGGGTGGCGCCCAGCCGCTCCTGTGCCTGCAGCGCACTTTGCAGGGCGTCGTGCGCGTCCTGCAACTCCCCAGCCTCGGCGAGCAGCTTCCCTAGCGTCTGCAGGGCGGCGGTCCCCTCGGCAGAGTCGCCCGCCGTCGTCAACCCGTCCCGCGCGCTGCGCAGGGCGGCCACAGCTTGCGCCGTCCTTCCGGCGGCAAGGTGGATCCGCGCCACCCCCAACTGCGCCCGACCCAGCGTCAAAGGGAGATCCTGCCTCTGGGCAACCTGGGCAACTTCTTCCAAGACGCGCTGCGCGCGCGCGATCCGTCCCTGGCGGCTGAGGAGTTCGCCGTAGGCCAGCAGCGCCTCGCATCCATCAACGGATCGCAAGGTGCGGGTGGCACGGAACTGCTTGAGCGCTTCTTCCAAGTGCGCTTGGCCGTGGTCGTCCTCGTGGCGGGCCAACGCCAGATGGGCGATTCGGGCCGTCGCCCGGGGCTCGAAAGATGGCAGGTGCCGTTTGCGGCTATAGGTCAGCACGTCGGCAAAGGCGCGCTCGGCGTCTTTCGGTCGCCCCTGCATCAAGGCGATGTCGCCGCGTGTCATCAGGAGCTCTCCGCGAAGATCGTCGACGTCTTCGGAGAGGACTTCGGCGGCGGAGAGCAGCCGATCGGTGGAGGCGGCGTGAGCCGGTGCATTCGCCCTGGCCAGTTCCAGCAAGTTGAGCGCGGTCTCGCGCGGCAATTGTGGAGTTTCCAGTAAGAGCAACCCCAACGACGTCTGCAGGCGGCTGGCCAGAGTAACCAGGGTACTCACGGACGGGTACGTGCGCCCGGACTCCAACAGGCTGATGAAACTCTTCGTCAAATTCGGCTTGGCGATGTCGGTTTGGGTGAACCCCCGAGTGCGGCGGGCCTGCCGAATCCGGCTGCCCAGACGCTTCAGCCACACCGGAGATTTGGCGGAACGTTGTTCAGGCATAATATGCACGACGCTTCGCGCGTCTGCACGCGCACCCCTGCTGAGTCCAGAAGATGTCGCGTATTAACCAATTGATTGGGGGGGAAGAAAAGTGAAGTACCTCAAGCCAATAACATCTATGTCTTTGCGGCAGCGATTGATCAGTGGACTGGTGTCCCGGCAGTGCAAAGGACCTTGACTGCGATCGTCAAACGGGTGTGCGCATCTCGCGGGTTCTCCTGAGTGAGGGCGAGAGGCGTCGGGCGGCCCAACTTTCAGCGTAGGCTGGGTGGAGGTGCGTTCTCGTGAACTGGCATCAGTTTGCTCTGGCGTCCCCTGAGCTAGCCGCCATCGGGCAGAAACGTCTGGAAGGACCCGGATTGGCGCTGGTCGCCACGCTGCGCACCAACGGGTGGCCGCGCATCAGTCCAGTTGAGGCCTTTATCGTGGACGCTCAGCTCCTGTTGGGAATGATGTGGCGCTCAAAGAAGGCCCTCGATCTGTTGCGCGATCCGCGGGTGGCCGTGCACAGTGTGACCTGCGACCGCGAGGGGGCGGAGGGCGATTTCAAGGTGTACGGCCGGGTAACCGACGTCGCCGATCCGGCGGTGCGCCGACGGTACGCCGACGGTACGCCGACGTCCTGGAGGCGAAGATTGGCTGGCGGCCCGCCGACCCGTACCACCTGTTTGCGGTGGATATCGGTGATGCCGCGTACATCGTCTTTGGTCGCGAGCGGTTTGCCATGCGGTGGACTCCCACCCGGGGCTTCCGTCGGTGGCCGCTCCCCGCGGAGTAGCCATCCTATCCGGCGTACCTCTAAACCTTCGCGTCCCCGTACGCTGGGATCGACCGCCGGTATTCCCCTTTCATCAACGGCGACGAGATCATAAAGTCTGCAGATGCCCGGTTGCAGGCGACGGGGATGTTCCAGACGACGGCGAGGCGAAGGAGGGCCTTCACGTCTGGGTCGTGGGGGTGCGGGGCGAGCGGGTCCCAGAAGAAGATCAAGAAGTCGACCTCGCCATCGGCGATCTTGGCCCCAATTTGCTGGTCCCCTCCTAACGGTCCACTGCGGAATTTGGCCACCTGCAGGCCGAAGTGCTGCTCCAGGAGCCTGCCGGTGGTTTCCGTCGCGCACAGTGTGTGCTGGGCCAACAGACCCTTGTTGAACCCCGCCCACGCCAGAAGATCCTGTTTCTTGTTGTCATGCGCAATGAGGGCGATGCGTTTCCGGTCTGTCATAGAGACTTGTCTGTCCATGCGGTCGCGTGCCTCCTCGCCTATGCTCTCATCACAATAGCGCTTCCTCGCCCATCCGGGTACCCTGTGCGCGGCGGCCATCGCGTGTTACAGAGGGCAGTCGCGTGTTTAAGGAGCGATGGGGCCCCACGTCAGTCTGCACCCCGCCCCGGGACAACCTTACGGGTCTGTCCCCCAACATCGAGGAAAATCCCTGAGTGCGTTTAGGGTATTCACCCGAGCGCCGAAACCGTCGGAACGTGCGAGCAGTACCAGAAGGCTGCGGCCTTGGCGCAGGGCTTCATCAAGTTGCAGGTCCGCTCGGGACAGTGAGGTCCGGGCCGGGCAGCCCTGCGACTCCGGTGTGGTGGTACGGGGGGATCTTGCCTTTGCCTAGTTACGCCCCTCCGCGTGTTGGTCCGCCATAGGGAGGCGCACTGGCTGTCCCGTCCGCGCCGATTCGTACGCCGCCGTGATGACCTCGAGGGCCCGGTATCCATCCGCTCCTGTCACGGCAGGGACTCTGTGGTCGCGAATCGCGGAGACGAACTCCGCCATCATCGCCTGATTGGCATCGGATCCCCACGGCTGCCAGCCAATCGCGGGCGACCGCTCGGGGTAGATGACCAGGTTCTGGCGAAACGCGTCGACCCGCAGGACGCCGCGCTCGCCGATCAGCTCCAGCGTGAGTCCTCCCCAGGTCGGATAGGACGCCGGCCGACTCCAGCTACAGTCGATCGACGCAAAGAGACCGTTCGCCAGGGTGAGTAAAATCAGCCCTCCTGTCTCAACCTCTCCGTTGCCGCCCGGCAACAGCTCGGTCGTCTGCGCGTAGATCTCGGCCACTTCGGTGTGCAGATACCAGCGCAGGATATCGACGAGATGCACCGTGTGATCCATGACCGCTCCGCCGCCGGCGAGCTCCTTTTTCACAAACCACACGCGGTGCCGGCCGGGGTTCTGCCCTTGGTTTGTGCCGATGCAGCACGCGATCTTCCCCACGCGGCCTTCCTCCACCGCCTGGCGGGCTTGAAGCAAAGGAGCGCTAAATCGCATCGGGAACGCGACCATCAGGATCACACCCGCTCGCGCACAGACCTCGATCATGGCGCGTGCGTCTGGGAGCGTTGTGGCCAGCGGTTTCTCGCACAAGACAGAGACGCCGGCCCGCGCGGCCATCTCCACGAGAGCGCGGTGCCTCGTATTTTCCGAGCACACGATGACGCCGTCCAGGTGTTGGGCCAGAAGATCCTGATACGTCGGGAAGGGCTGCACGCCGAGCTTGGCGGCGCACTGCTCACCGCGGGCGCGGTCGTCATCGGCGGCGCCGACAAGCTGCGCGTCAGCTATCCCCCGGATGTTCTCGACGTACGCCTCGGCGTGGACATGA
This sequence comes from bacterium, assembly GCA_035300645.1. Taxonomy (GTDB): domain Bacteria; phylum Sysuimicrobiota; class Sysuimicrobiia; order Sysuimicrobiales; family Kaftiobacteriaceae; genus 13-1-40CM-64-14. Next base: position 4,437 of record DATGVF010000012.1, on the reverse strand, counting down.
GCGAAGCTCATGAGCCCCAAGCGGATCACCGAAGCTCTCCTTCCTGGTCGATCTCCACGGGGGTGCCCCGGCGGACGGACTCGATCGCGGCGCGCGCGATCTGCACGGCAGCCATGCCGTCTTCGGCGCGAACCGGGGGCTCAGTCCCCTCGACCAAAGCCTGGTGGAAGGCGCGCAGCTGCGTGGTATACGGACTCTCCCGGAGCGGGCTCGTGGGCAGAGCGACGTCCTGAGAGGGCCCGTCCTCGGGTCGGAGGTGCATCTCGATGGCCGCTGTCGTCGGACTCGTGAACTCGATTAACCCCGCGGAGCCCGCGATCTCCAGGCGCGTGAGAAACATTGAAGGAGGATATGCCCACGACCCCTCGATGTGAGAGATGGCCCCACGCCGATGGGTGAGAACGGCGAGTGCATGGTCGATCCCCCCAGGCGGGACTGAGGTCTGCGCCGCCTTCGCGAACACACGCACCACATCCCCGGCCACCCAGCGGGCGTAGTCGAAGTCGTGGACCATCAGGTCCAGCATCATGCCCCCGGACCGCGCCGGATCGACGTACCAGTTGTCCGCCTTGCGGGGGCGAAACGTGCAGCGTGACAGCCGGAGGACAGCCGGTTCACCGATATCCCCACGGGCCGCGATCTCCCGCGCCAGGCGGTATTCCGGAAAGAACCGGAGGACGTGCGCGACCAGCAGGCGCACTCTGGCGGCCCGGCAGGCCTGGATCATCCGCTGGCCCTCGGCGACGGTCAGAGCGAGTGGTTTCTCGCAGATGACATGTTTGGTTGCTGCGGCGGCGCGAAGGCAGTGCTCCAGATGCAGATGTGTCGGAGTGCAGATATCGACCACATCGATATCGCTCGCGACAGCCTCGAGGGTGGTCGCAAAGCGCAACCCGTAGGCATCCGCCAGCGTCTTGCCTTCGGCTCCCTTCTTGCCCACGAAAGCAACAAGGCGGGCGTCCGTCTGGCTCCAGGCCTCGGCGTGAACTTTGCCCATGAACCCGGTGCCGATGATCGCTACACGCACGGGGCCATCTCGCACTATTTGAGTGCGCCTGCAGTGAGGCCGCGGATGAGATTGCGGGAGACCAACATGTACACCGCGAGGACCGGCACCATGGCCAGGGTCAGCGACGCCAGGATCGCATTCCAGTCGCTGATGAATTGCCCAATGAAAGCCTGGGCTCCCAGCGTGAGGGTCTTTGTGGCCTCCCCCGGGGCGAGAATCAGCGGAAACCATAAGTCATTCCAAATGGGGATCATCGTAAACACGGCAACGGTGGCCACCGCGGGGCGTACGAGCGGAAGGATCAGCCAGAAGATTCGGTATTCACTCATGCCATCGATGCGGGCGGCGTCCTTCAGGTCCTGGGGGACCTGACGCATGAACTGCTGCAGGATGAAGACCGCTAACGGCAATCCTTGAGCCGCATAGACCAGGATCAACGCGACGAGGGTGTTCACCAACCCGAGGCTCGACATGATGCGCAGAATGCTCACCGTGCCCAAGCGAATCGGGATCATGATGCCCAGCGCGAGGTAGAGTCCAATCCAGGTATTGCCACGGAAGCGGTATTCCGCCAGGGCAAATCCGGCCATCGCTCCCAGCAAGAGAATCAGCGTCATGGCTGCGCCGGCGACGATCGCGCTGTTGGCAAAATAGCGCGCGAAGTGTGCGCGTTCAAACATGGTTTGATATCCGATGGCGCTGAACACTCCCGGCAGGGGAGGGAAGAACGGCCGGCCGAAAATCGCCTCCCGTGTTTTAAAGGAATTCATGACGATGAGGAGCACAGGCAAAAGGGCGATGAGCGCATACCCGATGAGGACCGCGTGGATGCCGAGCATCCTCCTGCCGGAGGAGGCGACCCGGAGTCCAGAAGAACTCAGACGCGTCAGAGGTGCGGGGGCCAAGGACATGGTCGCGGCGCTAGAGGACGCGGGCCTCCACCCATCGCTGCCAGGCGAAGAGATAAAGGAGCACGCCGACGAGAACGAGCACAAACATCGCTCCCGCGACGGTGGCGCCCATCACGGGGTTGCCCATCTGGAGCTGAAATCCGAAAAACGTCCGGTAGAAGAACGTGCCCAGGATGTCCGTGGAGAAATTGGGCCCCGCGAGGGCCCCCTTAGTCGTGTAAATGAGGTCGAAGGCATTAAAGTTGCCCACGTACGTTAGAATCGCGACCAAGCCGACGACTGGCAGGATGAGGGGAAACTCGATCCCCCAGAACACCCTCCAACCGGAGGCCCCGTCCACGTGCGCGGCTTCGCGGAGTTCGTCGGGAATCCCGAGGAGGGCGACGTGGAACAACATCAGCGGGATGCCTACGAACTGCCAGACGGACATGAGCGAGAGTGTCACGAGGGCGGATCCTTCCAGCCCCAGCCACGGCCGGAAGTACTCGCCGAGGCCCACAAGGCGCATCAGGCCTCCGGTGATCCCCCATAAGGGGCTAAGTATCAGTTGCCAAATGAATCCGACGATCACAAACGACAGCACCGTGGGAGCAAAGAGCACGGTGCGGTACAGCGCGCGGCCGGGGAGCTCGCGCGCACTCAACAACGCCGCTAGCATCAGCGCGACTGGGTTTTGCACGAGCATGTGGATTGCGAAGAAGGTCAGGTTGTGCTGCAACGCCCCCCAGAACCTCGGGGCATAGATTGAGTCTGTGACCAGGCGCACGTAATTGTGAAGCCCGACGAAGAGCGTTCCTCCGCCCTCTTGGACGCCTTGGAGACTCGTCCGCAGAGAGTCAAAGAGGGGGTAGACCATGAACGCCGTGTAGAGGGCAGCGGCAGGCAGGATGAAGACGACGATATGCGTCGGGAAATAACGGACGCGTGGTGTCATGCAACTCGACGACGCGCCGACCATAGACCAGCGGCGAGGCCTGGGCCCCGCCGCTGGTCGAGCCTATCTTCTAGCACAGCCGGATCACTTGGCCTGTGGTTTGTACCACTTGGTCAGCCCGGCCTGCACCTGGGCGGCGGCCTCTTCAGGTGCCAGCTTACCGCTGATGACGCCCGCGCTAACTCTCCAGAGTTCGTTCTCGAGGTTGGGTTCCCCGCGAGAGAGAATTTGGTACGAATTCCGGATCGTGGATTTGCAAAGGCCCCGCCAGCTGAGGAACGTTTGAGCCAGAGGATCTTTCAGCGTCACTTTCTGATTCGAGAGGCTGAAGAACCCAGGCAGGGCATTGCTGTACAGGGTCGCGAACTCCGGGGTCGCCATCCATGACAGGAATGTCCGAGCTTCCGCCGGGTGCCGGGTTTTGCTGTTCATTCCCGTCGCGATATCGGTGTGATCGCTGATGTAGCATGTCGAGCTACCCGCAGGCAGGGGTGGCGGGAAGGCGCCCATCTTGAACTTCGCCTGTTGATTGAACAGGCTAATCTCCCACGACCCGGCGGGATAAATCGCGGCCTTGCCTAACGTGAACAGGTTCTGCGAGTCGGGGTATTTCTGAGCTTCAAAGCCCGACCCGAGGTATGGGCGCCATTTGGCCAGCGACTTAAACACCGCCACGTAGGCGGGGTCAGTGAATTTACCCTTGCCCGTGATTAGCGCCTGCCGCCCATCCTCGCCTTTCCAATAGTTGGGGCCGATGTTCTGAAATCCCATCGTGGCCGCTTCCCATTGGTCGGCAATCCCCATGGCCAGGGGCACGTAGCGGCCGTCCGTCTTGATCTTCTCGAGGACCTGGAAAAACTCTGCTTCAGTCTTGGGCGGAGTGATCCCTAACTGCTTGAAGGCGTCGGCGTTATAGATGAAGCCGTGAATCACCGAGGCCATCGGGACGCAGAAGACCGTCTTGCCGTCATCGGTGATCCAGGCACTCTTGGCCACGGAACTAAAGTTCGCCATGCCGGGGAGATCAGAGAGGGGAGCCAGAAACCCTTGCTTGTACAGTCCCAGGGATTGGTCGAACGGGCGGCACGTGATGAGGTCGCCTGCCGTGGCGCCAGTCAGCTTCGCGTTCAGCGCCGCGTTGTATTCAGCGGGTGCCGTGGGCGCAAAGACCACCTTGATGTTTGGATAGCGTTTCGTGAAAGCCGGAAGGATCGTATCTTGCCAGATCGACAAGTCATCGTTGCGCCAGCTCTCGATGGTCAGGGTCACCTGTTCGGCTGCCTGAGCCGGGAACAGCTGGATGGGGATGATGGTTCCTCCGAGCAGTAAGATCACGGCTGCCAGGAGGAGCAAAGATCGCGCTCTCGTCATACGGAGTCTCCTTCTCTAGATGGAGTGGAATCGGATATCTTATTCCGCACCGCCCTCTGGCCGTCCTCCGGGTGGGAGCCCTGTAACCTAGTCTGCCGGGGGCTCCCGTGGCTGACGGGATCATTTCGCGCGATCCAGCAGTCCGAAACCCTTGAGGGCTCCGGAGGAGAGCCTCTAACGGACACGAAGCCGTAGTCTATCCAAACAACACG
>DATGVF010000011.1:0-4894 GCA_035300645.1 bacterium | reverse complement strand
CCTACTTGTTACGGTTCTACTGGGAAGTGGTCCCGGCCCCCGACTCCCCTCCCGCGCAACCGTACTTTGCGCTCTTGCCTGTGCTCGTTCCGGCGTGGATAGCGATCTTCGCCGCATACGGCTTGTACCGCGACCGCCTCCAGGGGTTCTTCGATGAGGCCCTCCGGGTGGCAAGCGCGGTGTCTGTCGGCCTTATGATGCTGCTGGCTGGGTCCTTCTTCTACCGGCAATTCTCCTACTCGCGGTTGTGGATTCTGTTTGCTTGGGGTCTGAGCATTGTGCTCGTGCTCGTCACCCGCGGGGTGATGCGCATAACCCATCGCGCCCTGCGGGCCCGCGGCGTAGATGTTCACCGCGTGCTGATCGTCGGCACCGGAGCGGAAGGCCAAGATCTCGCCCGGGTGCTGGTCGGACACCCGGAATTCGGCCAACGTCCTGTTGCGTTCGTGGACGGCACTTCTGCAGGCGAGGTCGAGGGCCTCCCGGTCGTGGGCCGTCCGGAGGAGGTGTTGGTGGCCGTACGAAATACGTCCGCCCACCGCGTCATCATCGCTCTACCGGCAGAAGCGCGGCAGACCATTCTGCGGGTAGCGGCGGCCTGCCAGGAGGCCGGTGTGCCATTTGGCATCGTGCCGGATCTATATACCCTCATCGCGAGTGGCGCTCAGATTGAGCTCGTGGACCGGCTGCCGCTCCTGACGCTCCACGGTAGCCCGCTGACTGGGTGGGGCCGGCGGCTGAAGGACACGTTCGATGTCGTCGGGGCGTTGGTAGGACTCATCCTCTCCGTCCCGCTATGCGCCGTGATTGCGGTCCTGATCGTGACGGATACCGCCGGGTCGGTGTTCTATCGTCAGAAGCGCATCGGGAAATCGGGCGTGCCCTTTTACGCATGGAAGTTCCGCACCATGGTGGCCGGCGCTGATCACCATCTCGAGGACAACGCAGGGCTGCGCGAACGTTTTGCCGCCGCTTTCAAGCTGCTTGATGATCCCCGGGTGACCCGCATCGGTCGCTGGTTGCGGCGGACGAGTTTGGACGAACTCCCCCAGCTGCTCAATGTTCTGAGGGGGGAGATGAGTCTGGTTGGACCACGGCCGATCGTGGAAGATGAACTACAGAAGTATGGCCCATGGGAACGGCGTCTGCTGTGCGTCAAGCCAGGTCTCACGGGACTGTGGCAGATCCTGCGCCACCACCGGCCGGACTATGCCCAACGAGTAAGCCTGGACATGTACTACATCGATCACTGGTCGGTCGGTTTGGACCTCCAAATTTTGCTGCGAACATTCCCGTCCGTCATCGCCGGGCGGGGAGCCTACTAGTCACTGCGCGCCGCGGCAGTCAGGACCGTCGGGCCGCTGGACATGTTAAAGGATTGCGGCTCAGCCGAATAAGTGGGGGCTGAAAGTGCAGATGGACTCCCTCGCCGAACCTTCGGCCTCCAGGATGGATCCGCGCCCGGGCGGCTCGGTGGCGTTCGGTCTGCAACAGCTGCGCGTCGCGCTCATCCACGATTGGCTCATCACCCTAGGTGGGGCCGACCGCGTCCTGCTCGCCCTGCATGACGTGTTTCCGCAGGCTCCCGTGTTTGTCGCGCTCCACGCGTTGGGTCGGTTGCCGGAGTCGTTTCGTCGGCTGGACGTGCGTGCCACGTGGTTGCAGCGGCTTCCCGGGGCGACGCGACGCCACCGTTGGCTGGTTCCCCTCATGCCGTTCGCCTTTGCGCATCTGAACCTCCGCGGCTACGACGTGATCGTGAGCAGCAGCCATGCCTGCGCGAAGGGAGTGGTCGTTCCCCCCGGGGCGATCCACGTCTGTTATTGCCACACGCCAATGCGCTATGCGTGGGACCTGTCGCAGGAGTATCTGGCCGCGACACCAGCCATCGTGCGGCCAGGGGCTCGGGCCGCGCTCGCGTGGTTGCGGCAATGGGATCGGGCCACCGCTCAGCGGGTAGATTACTTCATCGCTAACTCGCACTTTGTGGCTGGGCGAATCCGCCAGCACTACGGCCGCGAGGCCACGGTGATCTATCCGCCGGTCGACACCGAGTTCTTCACCCCCGCCGAGGGCGCCGCGTTTCCCCGTGTCCCATCATCCCCGCACACGTCCAGCAGGGGGCCCGGCGAGCAAGACTTTTATCTGCTTGTCTCGCGCTTAGTCGGATACAAGAGAGTCCGCGTCGCCGTTGAGGCGTTTAATGAGTTGGGACGGCCGCTTGTCGTCGTGGGGGACGGACCTGAGCGGAGGCGGCTGGAGGCGGTGGCGCGAGGGAATGTCCGGGTTATCGGCGAGGTCTCCGATAGGGTGTTGCGAGGGTACTACAGGCAGTGCCGGGCCCTGGTCTTTCCCGGCGAGGAGGATTTCGGCATGGTGCCTGTCGAGGCGCAGGCGTGCGGACGTCCCGTCATCGCATACGGACGCGGGGGCGCTCTCGAGAGCGTCGTGGACGGGGTCACGGGCATCTTCTTTAAGGAGCAGACGCCCGAGACGCTGGCCGCCGCCGTGCGGAACGCCGATGATGTCAGATGGGATGGCGCGACTATTCGCCGCCATGCCCAGCGCTTTTCCCACCAGCGGTTTGTCACGGAGATGATCAAATTCATCGGCGCTGTGGCGGGAGGGACACCCGCCGGTGATCCCTCCGAGGCGAGGACGCATCCGGATGAACGATAAAGGGCTGCCCCTCCACGGTTCGCACGGGTCCACCCATCCCTCGTCTGTCGCCAATCCCGAGGTGGAGCAGATGGCGTCCGGCCTCGACGCGCTCGTGGGGAATCTCGAGCGCGTGGTGGTGGGCAAGCGCGCAGCGCTCGATTTGGCTGTCACGGTACTACTGGCTGGCGGCCATCTGCTGCTCCAAGACGTCCCTGGTGTTGGCAAAACCATCCTGGCGCGGGCCCTGGCCCGGTCCATCGGCGGGACGTTTAAGCGCATCCAGGCTACTCCCGATCTGTTGCCGTCTGACATTACAGGAGGGATGGTCTACGACGCAGGGCGGGGAACGTTGCGCTTTGTCCCTGGGCCGCTGTTTGCGAACGTGGTCCTCGCTGACGAGCTCAACCGCGCCACCCCACGCACGCAGGCCGCGTTCCTAGAGGCGATGGATGAAGGGCAGGTCAGCATGGAGGGAACGTCCCACGCGCTGCCGCAGCCATTCCTGCTGATGGCGACACTGAATCCTCTTGAACATCACGGGACGTTTCCGCTGCCCGAAGGACAGCTCGACCGTTTCTTAGTGTCCGCCTCCTTAGGCTACCCACAACCGAATGATGAAGTCGAGATTATCGCCCGCCAGCAACTGACACACCCGCTCGATGCCTTGCAAGCTGTCGTCGCCCCCTCCGATGTGCTTCGCTGGCAGCACCAGGTCCGCGCCGTCCGCGTGGATCGTTCGCTCATGGAATATGCCGTGGACGTCGTCACCGCTACCCGTACACACCAGGAGGTGGCGCTGGGCGCCAGCCCGCGGGCGTCGGTTGGGTTGGTGCGGTTAGCCCAAGCCTGGGCGCTGCGCGACGGGCGGGAGTTCGTCCTGCCGGATGATATGAAACGCCTCGCCGCGGGGGTACTTGCGCATCGGCTCGTCGTGCGTTCCCGCACTGTGTCCGCCGCCACGGTTATCGACGACATCCTCGCCAGTGTGGCGGTGCCTGTGCTCGCTGGCTGAGATGCCCGCAGCGTCTCCTGCAAGGCAAAGTGTGACTCAAGATTGGATGCACCGGGTCCATGAAACAGCGTCGACGTAGAGAGCCATGAGACCGACAAGCGACGCGATCGCGATCGCGGTCTTGGCGGCGTTCCTGTTATTTGTTGCCGTCAACCTGCAAGCCGGGTGGGTCTTTGGTGTGGATGCCCTGCTCATCGGGTTGCTCATGGTCGGTTGGCTGTCCGCGCGCGCCACTCTTCGCGGTGTGGCCGTGAGGCGACGGATGGTGCCGGAGGCGTTCGAAGGCGAGGCAATCGCTGTCACGCTCACGGTGACGGTGCGCCACGGACGGCGTTACTTCCTGGAACTGCGCGACGCGATCCCCGGCGTCACTGCAGCCGCGTCGGTCATCCCGGTCTGCGACAGCCGTTCTCCTGCCGCCGTGACCTATCGGACCACGGCACAGCGACGCGGCGTGCATCAAGCGGACGCAGTCGACCTCCAAACCGCCGGGCTGGCCGGACTGTTTACATCGCGCCGCCGTCTTGAAGCGCGCAGCACCCTCACCATCTTCCCGCGGTACTGGCCTCTCGCAGAATTTCCCCTGCCCGGGACCAGCTCGGAGGGTGAATCGACCCCGTTGCCTGCTCGCGAGGGATTAGAGATCACCGGTGTGCGAGAGTTTCGGGACGGCGATAGCTTGCGCCACGTCCACTGGCGCAGCACTGCCCGGCGCGGCACCTTAGTGGTCCGAGAGTTTGAGCGCTCGGGGCGCCAGCCGCTCGCGCTTCTGCTGGACACGAGTTCGACGGCGTATACATCTGCAGGGGGAGGGGAGGCGTTCGAAGATCTGGTCCGGGCTGCGGCTTCGATCGCCTTTGCGGTAACGCAGGCCGGCCACGATGTGCAACTTGTTGCTGCCACCAGGCAGACGCCGCTCATCGCCGTGACGGGATGGGCGCAGGCCCTCCACTGGTTCGCCCGCGTGCAGCCGGATGGGCAGCTACCGCTGGCCGAGGTCTATGCGGCCGCACTCCCTCCGGGGGCAGGGGTCGTGGTCTGCTCCCCGAGTGCTGACGCGGTCGCGATGCTCGCCCACCGGGGCGTCGCGGTGGCAGCAGTTCTGGTCGATGTGGCCTCGTACGCCGAGTCCCAGTCAGCTCCATCGGCGAGAACTGCGCACCCGGTCGCCAGCAGGGGAGGGAATAGGACACATCGCGACGACTCGACCGCAGCCGGCGA
>DATGVF010000010.1:0-3183 GCA_035300645.1 bacterium | reverse complement strand
CAGGCGCGCCGCCCCCGCGGGCGTCGCCGACACGCAGGCGACAGCGCCAGCGTCTACAATGACGCGGATCCGCGCGCTCACCAAATGATCTTTAATAGGCTCCTGGTACAACTGTTGGAGTACCGGGACGACTTCTGCGGGCGCAGCGGCCGCAATGCGTTCCAATGGCTCGTCGGGTCGCTCGTAGCGGGTCTGTAGCCCCTCGAGGTTGAGGACGCCCACCGCGCCGAGCTGCGACAGCTGGATGGCCACGGCCGGATCGACGACGCTGTCCATCGCGGACGCTATGAACGGCAGCGCAAGCTGGCGCGAACCCACCGCCCAGGAGAGGTCGACGTCCTGCGGGTCAACGGTGGCCGAGGCGGGACCGAGTGCGATCTCGTCGAGTCCGTACGTCCGTCGGGCGACGCGTGATCTACCCAAGAATTCCATCAGCGCACCGGGCGAGGCTTGGATCCGGCCACTGGCGTAGACGCTGGGCTCACGGGCTGGTCCAGCGAGCGCCGCGGGACGGGGAAGGTACTGGGAATAGGCTCCGAGCCGTAGATCTGCGATTTCAACACGCAGATAAAGGGAAGGTTGCGGTACCGACCGGCGTAGTCCAAGCCATAACCGACGACAAACTTGTCGGGAATTTCAAACCCGCGGTAGTCGATTGGGACGTGGCGCAGCCGCCGCGGCACCTTATCGAGCAGGGCACACACTTTGAGGCTGGCGGGGTAGCGGGCTTTCAGCGTCTCCAGGAGGTAGTCCATCGTCAGCCCGGTGTCGATGATATCGTCGACGATGATGACGTGCCGCCCTTCGATCGATTGGTCCAGGTCCTTGAGGATCCGTACAATCCCCGAGCTCTCGGTCTTGGGCCCGTAGGAACTGGTCGCCATGAAGTCCAGGTGAACAGGAATGGTGATCTGGCGGAGCAGGTCCGACGTAAACAAAACCGCCCCTATCAGGATTCCGACGAGGAGCGGTTCCTTGCCGATATAGTCGTGGCTAATGGCGCGCCCGAGCTCCCGGATGCGGCCCGCCAAGGCCTCCTCCGGGATGAGGATTTCATCAATATCATCAAGGAGCGCCACGCGCCCTACCTCGGGGAAAATTTTGTCCATTATGGCAGTGGGTCAACACGGTGTCAATGAACGGTCCGCCCCGCGCGGGTGGAATCGTTCGTGTTTTGGGGGATCCAACGGGTGCGGCGGGACTGCTGCCTTAGCCGACAGCGGCAGGAGTTGGCCGACTCCCAGGTTTAACGAGCGGCACGCCCGCGCGGCACAGGTCGCACATTGCGGCAAGATACACTGGTGCCTCCAACGCGGCCAGGGCCTCAAAGGAACAGTGGAAATTCAGCGGTCCTGCGCTGCGGTCCACGATGGCCCCGACGCCCACGACGATCCCGCCATGCCGCTCGACTACCCGCTTTACTTCCCCCGTTGCTGCCCCTGTGGTGACGACGTCTTCAACAAGGAGGACGCGTTCGCCCGGCTCGATCTTGAACTGACGGCGCAACTCAAATTTTCCATCGACGCGCTCGGCAAACAACGCACGCACTCCCAACGCCCGGGCAACCTCATGGGCCACGATCATGCCCCCATAGGCGGGACCGATCACGACCTGCGGGCGCGCAGAGCGAAAGCGCTGCCCCAGCGCGGCCCCGACGGCGGCAGCATGGTGCGGATACTGCAGCAACTGCGCGCATTGCACGTACTGGGAACTGTGCATGCCCGAACTCAGGAGGAAGTGCCCCGACTGAAACGCGCCGGTCTCTTTCAACAGGGCGAGCACCTTGGTCGCGTCCATTATCGTCATCCTACCTTGGAGTACCTAGGAGTTTCGTGTAGAGGCCCGAGTCTCCTGGTGAAGGGCCCTGTCGATCTCACCGATGATCCGCGTGACTGCGGACACTGGATCCTCCGCGTGCACCACCGGACGTCCCACGACCACGTAGTCGGCCCCAGCGCGGACCGCCTCGGCGGGTGTCCCCGTCCGGCGCTGGTCGCCGTCTGCCGATCCGGCGGGCCGGATGCCCGGCGTCACGACGAGGAAGTCAGTCCCGCACGCCGTCTTGATCGCCGCGGCTTCGCGGGGCGATGCAATGACGCCATCTAGTCCGATCCATTTGGCACGGGCAGCCGCCTCCACGACCTGGGCGAACGTGTCCTGCCCTTCAGCGATACTCGTCAGCCGGGTGATCCCAAGTAACCGCGGACGCACGCGTGAGGACTGGGGCGACGGAGATATCGTCGGAGCATTGTTATTGGCCGCCGAGTGCGTGTTGTCATGCGGAAAGACGGCGGCAAGCGCGTGCACAGCTTCGCGCATGGCCTCGTCCCCTGCGGCCACGTGGATGTTCATCATCATGACCCCGAGCCGGGCCGCGGCCGCGACCGCGGCGGCAACGGTACGCGGGATGTCATGGAACTTCAGGTCGAGGAACACGTTCCGATCTCGGGCCAGCACCAGGGCGACGGCCTCTGGCCCCGCAGCCGTGAACAACTCAGACCCGATCTTGAACCATCCAACGTACGGTGCCAGCGCATCGACGAGTCGCGCGGCCTCCCCTAAAGTCGGCAAGTCGAGGGCCACAATGAGGCGATCGGAGGCGCGTCGCTCAGGACGTGCGGATACCCCCTCCCCGCGGCCGCTCATCTTGCAGAAACCTGGTTAGATTTGGGTGCTAACACTGACTCGGTGCCAGCTGGATCCGCATATTTGATTTCGCCTGCGACGAGCGTGAGGACGGGTTTGCCCACTAGCTCCCATCCTCCAAACGGCGTGTTGCGGGATTTGGAGGCAAAGGCTGCAGGATCGACAATCCACGAGCGATTGATGTCGATGACAACTATGTCGGCGGGAGCGCCCAACTCCAACCGACCGCCTGGTAGGGCGAGAATGTCGGCAGGACGAGAGCTCAGGCAGCGTAGCGCGGCGTGCAACGAGAGCACCCCCGGCCGGACAAGATGCGTCAGCACAAGGCCTAGGGCTGTTTCCAATCCGACAACTCCGAACGGGACACGATCAAACTCGACTATGGTCTCTTCTGGCGCGTGCGGGGCGTGATCGGTAGCAATCGCATCGATCGTGCCGTCTTGGAGTCCTTCTACCAAGGCGGTTCGGTCCGCCTCGGTGCGTAACGGCGGCTTCATCTTGCCGCCGGCGTTGTAGCCCTCCACCGCCGCATCGGTA
>DATGVF010000009.1:0-18884 GCA_035300645.1 bacterium | reverse complement strand
CTCGGGGACCGCCAAATACCGACTGAATGCCTGCCACCCACCATACAAACCGATGACGAGCATGCCGAACACGACACCAGCTGTGACCCCCAGCGACTGCCGCGTGGGGGGGGCCTGTGCCTCCTCGAGGGCGGCGCCTGGCAGTACCATGGTCGCCGGGGTCTCCTCGATCACGCGATGCGGGGGCCGGACCCGCCACAGGTCGGTCTCGCCCAGCAAGTCTCCCCGCATTTCCCCCGCCGACCGGTAGCGATCGGTCGGGGACTTCATCATGGCGCGCAGAATGATGCCTTCGACGCGGTCGGGCAGCCCGGACACGAGACTGCTCGGTGCCGGGGGCGTCTTGTGGATGTGGGCCAAGGCGATGGCGATCGGAGTATCGCCATCAAACGGCAGCTGGCCTGTCACCATCTCGAAGAGTACGGCCCCCAGGGCATACAGGTCAGCGGACCGGCTCACCGCCCCCCCACGTGCTTGCTCGGGCGAGAGGTACTGCACCGACCCTAAAACGGTCCCGGCCTGCGTAATGGTCACCGAACTCAACGCCCGGGCGATACCGAAATCGGTGACTTTCACTTGGGCGTCGGGGGTCAGCAAGATGTTCTGCGGTTTGATATCCCGGTGCACAATACCGTGGCTGTGGGCAAACTCCAACGCGTCTGCGACCTGCGCGGCAATTTGCAACGCGCGCTCCGGTGCCAGCCGACCCTCGCGACGAATGTACTCCTTGAGGTTGGCCCCCTCCACGTACTCCATGGCGATGTAGTGCACTGGGCCGTCGCGCCCGCTGTCAAACACACGGACCATGTGGGGATGCACGAGCTCGCTGACGGCCTTGGCCTCGCGCTCGAACCGCTCGACAAAGTCGCCATCGGTGGAGTACTGCTCACGGAGAATTTTGAGCGCGACAATGGTCCCATCCCCACGGCGGCGGGCGGCATAGACTGTCGACATGCCGCCTTCGCTGATGCGATGGAGGATCTCATACTGCCCGGCGACAATCTGCCCGGTCGCGATCACGATTTTGTTCTGCCCTCACCTACACGTTTTCGCGCACGCGGCGGTGGCGCCTTTTCGCTCGCGGGGGGTGCCGCTGACGCGATGGCGGCGGCCCCTGTGGTCCGCTGCAGCTGACCGCACGCTGCCGCGATTTCGACACCTCGTTCCAGCCGGACTGTAACGGGGACCGCTCGCTGGCGCAATTCGCCGACAAACGCTTCGACGCGCGCGCGAGCGGGCCGCCGATACTGCATCCCGTAGACGGGATTCCACGGGATGAGGTTCACGTGGAATGGGTCGGGCCCCCTCACAATGTCGGTCTGCGAGATCCCCACCCGAATACCTTCTCCCTCACTCCCGGCCTCCCGGATTGTCAGGCCCACAGACTGGGCCTGGAGGAGGTCACCGAGCGTCGCGGCCAGGGCCGGAGTGTCATTGATGCCTTCCAGCAAGACGTACTCGAATGACACGCGTCGTCCGGTCTCGCGAACGTAGTCAGCTCCGGCCTGGAGCAGCTCGGCGACAGGCCAACGTCGATTGATGGGTACGAGCTGGTCGCGCAGAGCATCCGTCGGAGCATGCAGCGAGATCGCCAACGTGAGTTGCAATCGCTCCGCGGCGAGCCGACGAATCTGCGGCACCAGACCCACCGTCGACAGCGTCAGGTGGCGCATGCCAATATTCAGCCCGTAGGGGGCGTTCAGCACCCGCACTGCCCGCAACGTGGCGTCATAGTTGGCCAGCGGTTCGCCCATGCCCATGAACACGACATTGGAGACCCGCTCCCCCGTCAGCCGCTGGACGAGGATCACCTGGTCGATGATCTCCGCCGCCGTCAGGCCCCGCGTCAGGCCCGCGAGTCCTGTGGCGCAAAACGTGCAGCCCATTCCGCAGCCCACCTGCGTGGACACGCACACGCTGTGCCGCCCGTCCTTGTAGCGCATATACACTGTTTCAATCGTGGGGCCGTCGGATAACCGCAGCAGGTACTTGACTGTGTCACCGGCGTCGGCACTGATCTCATTGACGCGGACGAGTGAGCTCACTTGGGCTTCTTGGGCTAATCGCGCGCGCAAGGAGGAGGGCAGATCAGTCATCTCATCAAAGGAGGTGGCGCCGCGAGGGTATACCCAGTGGGCCAGCTGGCGGCCTCGGTAGGGCGGCTCACCCAGCTGTGACGCGAACGCCTCAAGTTCATCCAGCGTCATGCCTTTGAGATCTACCACTACTTCAGCCTCCCCGCCCCCCGCGCAACTCCGTCGCCCTCGAAAACCCGGTGCGTTCCGTGCAGAGGAACACCTCTGTGGGTTACTCGCTGGACATTTATGACATGCCCTGAGGTGGGACTCTCAGGGCGTCCGGTAGGTCCTTCGGGCACAAAACCAGCGCGGCGGCCTCACGCACCAGAGGAGCGGGAGACCGCCGCGCCAAGATCCGAGACTGAAGGATCAATCCCGCCGCGACTCCCGCAGAACGAGCAAACGGACGAGCTGCAATATGGCCATGGTCGCAGCGGCGACATAGGTCAAGGCGGCCGCGTTCAGCACCGAGCGCACACCCTGAGCCTCCTGCGGCAGGACCAGACCCTCCCCCTGCAGCACGGCCACGGCCCGGTTACTCGCGTTGAACTCGACGGGCAGAGTCACCAGCGAAAAAACCACGTAGCCGAGGAAGAACAGGATCCCCAGATCCATCAGGGGCGTCAGGTGGGTGAACAAGCCGATGATGAACAGGATCCACGCCGCGTTCGTGCCCAAACTCGCCGCGGGCACAATGGCTGCGCGCAATGCGAGAGGCTTGTATCCGTCTCGATCCTGCAGCGCGTGACCTGTTTCGTGCGCGGCGACGCCGATGGCCGCAAGCGAATCACTCTGGTACACATCGGGAGACAGGCGCAACACTTTCGCGCGGGGATCGTAGTTGTCCGCGAGCATGCCCTCGATGGGCTCGATGGTCACATTGGTGATGCCCTTCCGCCGGAGCAACTCCGCAGCCATCTGCGCACCGGTATAGCCGGTGCTGGAGCGGACCTCCGAATAGCGCCGGAATGTTGCTTGCACCCTAAACTGCGCGTAAGCCGCGAGCAACACCGCCGGGATCAGTAACACAAACGTAGGATCATACCAGAGAAACGGCATTGTGGTGCCACCTCCAGCCCCGATTATACTCGCTGCATGCAAGGAGAGGAAACGAATGGCGGTCTAATGGGCGCAGCGTTGCTTGTTAGCCTGTGGTCCGGCGCGCCGCCTCGGGCGCAGGCTCGTCCAACCTCTCACCGACCTGAAGATGCGTCCCGCGGACGTATTCATCTGCCGTCATGCGCCGACGCCCTTCAGGCTGCACTTCGGTAGCAAGCAGACTGCCCTGCCCCGTGGCGACGACGAACCCCTCCCCCCGCCGCGCCTCCGTCACCACCCCGGGCTGAGCGGCGGAGGCGCCCTCGAGGGCTTTTCCCCTGCAAATCTTGAGCAACTTGCCGCGATGCCAGGTGTATGCCGACGGCCAAGGGTCCATCGCCCGGATGAAGTTCACAAGTGCTGTGGCCGGATGGGTCCAGTCGATCCGTCCGGATTCTTTGGTCAGCTTCCCCGCGTAAGTCGCCTGTGATTCGTCCTGGGGTCGGCGGGGCGCTTTCCCGTCCGCAATCAACATCAGGGCCTCGACAAGGACGTGGGCTCCCTCCTCGGCCAGTCTAGCCTCCAGGGTTTGTGCAGTGTCATCGTGTGCAATCGGGACTCGCCGCTGCAGGATAATATCCCCTGCATCGAGTGTCTCGCTCTGGTACATGATCGTAACCCCCGTTTCGCGCTCGCCATTCGCGAGAGCGGCCTGGATCGGGGAGGCGCCCCGGTATTTCGGCAAGAGCGACGGGTGGACGTTGATGCAGCCTAAGGGCGGCAGGGCCAGAATCTGGGGCGGGATGATCTTGCCGTACGCGACCGTGACGATCACATCGGGGCGCAGCGCGCGCAGAGTCTCCACGACCGCGGGATCTCTCAACTTCACGGGCTGGAGCACGGGCACCCCCAGTTCGCGGGCGACCTGAGCCACCGGTGGAGGGGCCACCTTCCTCCCCCGCCCCTGCGGCCGGTCCGGTTGCGTCACGATCGCTACCAACTCCACCTTATCCCGCAGAGCACGCAGCGAAGGGATGGCGAACTCGGGCGTACCCAAGAAAATGGTCCGCAGGCGACGTTCGGAGTTCATGCTGGAGGGACGGCGGCATCAGCTTCCGCGGAGGCCGCGACGTCACGGATGGTCGATTTATCTTGGACCCGGTCGAGAAAGAGAATGCCGTCCAGATGGTCGACTTCATGTTGTAGGATCCGGGCCAGCAGGCCTGTCGCGCGGAGAGTGATTCCCTTTCCCTTGCGATTCTTCCCCTTCACCACAACGCGGGCTGCCCGCGGAACCTCAGCGATGATGCCAGGGATCGATAGGCAGCCCTCTGTTCCCAACTCCTCGCCGTCGCGACGGACGATTTGAGGGTCGATCAGGACGTGCAGGCGGTCTTCCACCTGCGCCACGATCACGCGCTTGTTCACGCCGACCTGGGGCGCGGCCAATCCTACTCCGTTCGCCTGGCGCATGACGGCAACCATGTCTTCCACGAGCGGCTGGATCTGGGGAGTGATCCGCCCGACGGCGCGTGCCCTGCGCCGCAAGATTCCGGCCTTTGGACTTTCAACTGTAATGAGCTCCACGACACTTTAGTCTACCGCCTGAGCGCAAACGCGACAATCGACACACCCGGAACGCCCGCACGGTGGTCCTCAGGGCGTACCGGACTTACAGCGGATCCACGATGGATCGCGCCCCAAGGTCGTGACACCCCAGCGGTCGGGTCAGGAGTCTATTTTGACCCCCTCCCGATTCGCGGAAGGGACAAGTGGGAATCTGGACGGGCAAGGGGACGGCTAGGCCGTAGGATAGGGATGTCCCAACGACCGGATCACAACTGGCTGCTGGAGCGTGTGCCGGCTATAGCAAGTCCACCGGATCGACATCGATGGTGAGCTTCACGGCCCGGGGGAGTTTCCACTGTGCCAGGAGGGTAGCCAGCGCACGCCGACCATCCGACTCCGGGAGCCCCTTGACGAGAATCTGCCACCTATAACGGCCGCGCCTGCGCGCGATCGGAGCGGGCGAGGGTCCCAGCACCTCGCCGAAAGGCGCCAACGCGCCGGCGAGCCGCATGGCCGCCTCGCGCACGGCTTCATCCCGGTCTGCGGTCAGAATCAGGTTGATGAGGGGCCGGCTCGGCGGATACCCGAACTGTTCCCGTGCGGCGAGTTCCGTCCGGTAGAATCGCGTGGTATCCCCGCTCGCGAGGGCCGTAAAGACGGGATGCGACGGCGCAAAGGTCTGAATAATCATCTCCTTCTCGGCCAGCCTAGATAGACGCACCAGCACCTGATGGAGGCGCTCTGCGGCGCGGAAGTCCGGGAGGTGCAGGATCGCATCGACACCCACCGCGCCCACGACGGCCGCCCGCACCTGCCCCACCCCCTGGATCAGCAACTGCGTCCCGATCAGCAGTCCGCCCCGGCGTTCGAACTGCTGCCACACTCGAATCTGCGCCGCTTCAGTTGCCGCGCTTTCGGCATCCAGACGGTGCACGGGTGCCGCCCGAAATAATTTTCGCGCCACCTGTTCCACCCGCTCCGTGCCCACACCGTGAGGGCGCAGCTGGGTCCCCCCGCAGGACGGACAGACCGTCGGAACAAGCTCGGTGTGGCCACACAGATGACAGCGGAGGTCAGCGTGCGCGTCAGGAGTCCGCGCGCCATTGCCCGAGGCTCCGCCACCTTCGCGATGGTAGGTCAGGGCCACTCCGCAGCGAGGACAGCGCGGCACGGTCCCGCACTCGTGGCAGAGGAGAAAGTCGGCATAACCACGGTGGGGGACAAAGATGATCGCGCGACCGCGCGGGAGCGTCTGAACCAGGGCCTGGAACAACCGTCGTCCGAAGAGCCCTCCCAGAGGCCCGGCCTCAGACCGCACGTCGGAGATGGCCACGAACGGTCGTGCCCTCTCGGGCAGCGCGACGGTAGCCACCTCTCCGCGCTGCATACCCGCGACCATTTCCAATGACGGGGCCGGTGTTCCGAAGATCACCGGCACCTGTCGCAGGCGCGAGCGCTCCTCGGCCACGCGCCGAACATGATAGCGCGGCTCGCGTTCTTCCTTATAAGAAGAGTCTTCCTCATGGTCGACGATCACCAACCCAAGACGCGGCAGGGGGGCGAAGACGGCCGATCGGGTGCCGACGACGACGCGCAGCGCGCCTGAGGCGATCTGCCGCCAGATCTCCCAACGCGAGCGAGGCGGGATGTCGCCAGCGAGCAAGACCGCTGGAACCGCGGTCCGTCTGAGGATCCACTCCAGCATCCGCTCGGCCTGGGCGACCTCAGGAACCAGCACAATCACATCCGTCTGTCGATCCAGCGCCCACTGCAACGCCTGTGCGTATGCCTCGAACCGGGCTGCCTCGCCGACCACGGCTACCACCTGCTTCCCCGCGTTCAGCTGCACCACCACGCCGGTGTCGGAGGGCGCAAGCGAGGTCCCCTCGCCCCGCATGATTTGAATGGGTGCGGGTGGCTTCTTACTGAGGGCAGCCGCCAGTGGAGGAAGCATGGCAGCGATGGCCTCACCAACCGAACACACATAGTAGTCCGCCATCCACCGGGCGAGGGAGACTAGGTCGGCCGGCAGCGGCGGGATCCGGCTCTCGATTGCCGCGATCGCGCGGACGCGCCGGGCCGCTTGGTCGGCAACGGTCACGACGAACCCAACGGCATTCCGCTGCCCGAACGGGACGCGCACCGCGATTCCGGGCGTGACCTGGTCTTGCCAGGGCTCCGGAATGGCGAACGTGAACACACGATCGCCTGCCCGCAGCGGGACATCGAGAGCCACGTCGGCGAATGCCGGTCGGGAAACGAGCGCGGGGGTGCGGGAAGCTTCCATAAAAAAGACCACGAGACCGGATGATCCGGCCTCGTGTTAACTTCGACAGACGCCGCTGTATTCCGGGCCTTACCTCGCCTCGAGAATAGCGGTAATCTCGTCGATGATGGCCTCGGGTTCTGCCATGCGGCCGATGGCTTCCTTGCCGGATGCCAACCAGCCGACGACAGGACCGACGACCCGGACACCTCGCCGGCGCAGGCTCTGGAGGTGGTCCTGGGTCGTAGGATGTTCGTACATCGAGTCCGCCATGGCGGGGGCTACCACCATCGGCGCCCGCGTCGCCAGGGCCGTGGCACAGACCGCATCATCGGCGAGACCGAGCGCGAGTTTGGCCAGCGTATGCGCGGTCGCCGGCGCAATGACGTAGAGAGAAGCGCGCTCTCCGAGCGCCACATGGGCTTCATCGTAGGGACTGTGAGGATCCCACATGTCGACCACTACGGGATGTTGGGAGAGAGCGCGAAAGGTCAGGGGTGCAACAAACTGCGTGGCGCCTGCCGTCATGACAACATGGACCTCAGCGCCGAGCTTGCGCAATCCGGTCACGAGATGCGCGGCTTTGAACGCCGCCACCCCGCCGGTCACACCCACCACGATGACTTTGCCATCTAGCCGCGCTTTTGCCATTATCCGCGCCCTGTGGCTCGCTTTTCCTCGACTCGGCCTGTCTTCCGGTCTGTGCCCTGCATGGACCGCACCAGACCTGCCAGGGTAGTGGCGATAGCCCCGGCGTCCCAATACGTGGTGTCGATAATCACATGGTAGGGGGTGAGATCGGAAATATCGATACCGTAGAGGCGTTGGTAGCGGGCCCATTCGCTGCGCTCGCGTTCCACCACCTCCGCACGTGCCGCCTCCAGCTGCTGGCCCTCCCGCCTCGCGACGCGCTCAGCACGCACATCTAGGGGCGCCCGCAACCAGATCGCCAAGTCGGCGTCCACCATCCACCCCGCCAGCCGACTCTCTACTACGCAGTCGCCTGCCTTGGCCAGCTCCTTTTGCCGGCGATCTAACTCGCGATCCCAGGACGGGTCCTGCTCTGCTAGCTTGTTCACTTCGGTGACCGAGATCCCCCGCTCCCGGGCGATCTGTCGGAACACCTCTCCGCCCGAGATGTACCGATACCCCAGCGCTGCGGCCAGTTGGCGCGCGACCGTGCTCTTCCCCACACCAATCGGTCCGGCGATAGCGATGATCACAATTGTTAGGCCTTCGCCACAATCACGCCGCAGGGCCTTCGTCGTCGCCTACGAAGCGATGGGCAACGGTCTCGGGCTGTACCGCAGAGAGTAAGACGTGGCCGCTATCGGTGATAACGACGGCGCGGGTCCGGCGCCCGTATGTGGCGTCGATGAGCGCACCTTTGTCCCGCGCGTCTTGGATGATTCGTTTGATGGGGGCGGAGTCGGGCGCCACGATGGCGATGATGCGATTGGCCGCCACGATGTTGCCAAACCCGATGTTGATTAGCTTGAACTCGTCGCCGCCGTCCTTCATTGTCGGTCGATCGGTTACTCCACGTTCTGCACCTGCTCGCGCAGGCTCTCCAGCTCTCCTTTGATGGCGATCACAGCTTTGGTCATCTCGACATCGCTCGCCTTCGAGCCAATGGTATTGGCCTCCCGCCCCATTTCCTGCAGGACAAACTCCAGCCGCCGGCCGATCGCGCCGGCAGCGTCTTCAACATCATGACGAGCCTGCACAAGGTGGCTGCGCAAGCGGGTGACCTCCTCGCTGACATCGGCCCGCTCGGCGAAGATGGCGATTTCGGTGGCCAACCGGTTCTCATCGAGGGGAACCGTCCCCAGCAGCTCGGCAATGCGTTGGCGGAGGCGCTGTACATACTCTGCCACCGCGATGTGGGTGCGGGTGTCGACGAGGCGGGTGAGCTCGTCGATGCGGTCGATCCGCGTCAGCATGTCCGCGGCCAAGCGCCGGCCTTCCGCCTCCCGCATGGTGACCAGCGCGCTCAAGGCGTCCTCAACCGCGCGGCTGAGCGCAGGCCAGAGTCCCTCCACGTCTTCACGCGTTTCCTCTACCTTGACGACATCGGGAAAGGCGATGAGTTGCGAGAGGCTGACTTCACCAGCAACGCCCAGGACGTCGGCTAACTCCCGCAACGCCTGGGCGTACGCACGCGCAAGATCGGCATCAGACCGCACGGTCCGAGGCCGCGTCCCGCGTTCCTCCCTCATTATAGTTACCTCGATCCGGCCTCGCAACACACGCGATTGCACCACTGGGCGCACGCGTTCTTCCAGCGCCGACAGATCGCGGGGGAGCCGCACGACAATCTCTGTAAATCGATGGTTGACTGATCGGATCTCGACGGTGAAACGCCCGGATGGCGTGAGGCTCTCCGCGCTGCCAAATCCGGTCATGCTGCGAATCATGCACACGTGATTCTGGTCAACGCACATCGACTCCTGTGCTTGTTCGGAGGGCGCGGTTGCACGAGGAGCGCGCCTCGGTTAACGTGAACTGGATGCCTCGCGTGGTTACGTCTTTCGATAGCGTGGTCCTCGCGGCGATTGCCCGCGAGATCAAGGGGTTAGTGGGGTCTCGCCTCGGGCGGGTCACGCAGCCGGACCCCGAGGAAGTCGCGATCGAGCTGCGCGGACGCAGCGCCCCGGTGAGCCTCCTCGTCTCGATCCACGCGCGGTGGGGACGCGTCCACCTCATCGGGCGGCTGACTGGGGGTGAACTCTCGACGTTCGGCCAGTTCCTGCGCAGCCGGCTGGAAGGGGCCCGACTGACCGCGGTGCAGCAGGCGCCATTTGAACGTGTCCTGCGCCTCGTCGTGGACACGCTGGAAGGAAGTGTCGACCTCGTCGCGGAGATCATGGGCCGCCACAGCAATCTGATCTTGGTGCAGAACGGGGTGATAACCGGCAGCCTCAAGACCGTACCGCCGTCAAAGTCAGCCCTCCGCGTGGTGCGCCCGGGCTCGCCCTACACACCGCCACCCGTGGACCGACCGTCTCCGTCCGAGCTCACCGAGGAGGCCCTGCGTCAGTTGCTAACCTCATCGGAGGATCCCCTCGCGCAACATCTCGTGGCATCCGTCCTGGGGCTGAGCCCCGCGCTTGCGACCGAACTCGTCGTACGTGCGCGCCTGGATCCCCACGCCCCGGCAAACGCGCAATTGGACGCGACTGCGCAGCTGTGGACGGAGATGCAGAACCTTGTGAGGATCGTGCAGACCCAGGCGTTTGCGCCGATCATCTATCTCGACGGCGACCAGCCAATAGGGTTTGCGCCGTTTCCCTACGAGCATCTTGCCTCTCTGCCGCACCGTCCGGCAGCGAGCATGAGTGAAGCCGTGGCGATTACTCTGGGACGGTTTGGCCCAGCGGCCAGGCTCGACGAGCAGCGCACTACCCTCCTCACGGCCGTGCGCAAGGCCCTCGCGCGCGTGGCGCGCAGGGAATTCGAACTCCGTCAGGCGAGCGCGGAAGCCGAACGCACAGGACGGCTACGTCAGCAAGGAGAGCTCCTGCTCACGTACGCGAGCCAGGTTCCCCCTGGTGCGTCCGAAGTGACCCTCCCCGGGTATGATGGGACGCCGACGACCATCCCCCTCGATCCCGCGTTATCGGCGGCACAGAACGCGCAACAGTTGTTCAAACGCTACAGGCGCGTCCGCGACGCCCGGACGACACTGGCGAACCGCTTGAGCGAGGCTGAGGCTGAACGCGCGTACCTGGAGTCGGTCCTGACACTGATCGCGCAGGCCACGACATCTGAGGACCTCGCCGACTTGCGCCAGGAGTTAGCTGAGGAAGGCTATCTTCGACGAACAACGCGTCGACCCACTCGGCAGCCTGCGAAATCCAGGCCACGCCGATTCGCGGTGGAGGGAGGACGACTCGTCCTTGTGGGGCGCACGAACCGCCAAAACGACGCGCTTACGTTCAAGACTGCGGCGCCTGAGGATCTGTGGCTCCACGCACGCGGCGTTCCAGGCGCCCACGTCATCTTGAAGACCGACGGGAAGGCGCCCCCCGAAGGGGCCATCAGGCAAGCTGCATCCCTTGCTGCCTTCTTCAGTCAAGCGCGCGAGGAGGCATCCGTCCCTGTGGACTACACGCCACGGAAGTATGTGCGCAAACTGCAGGGGGCCAAACCTGGTTTGGTTACCTATTCGCATGAACAAACACTGAGGGTTTCACCCGCAGCGCCGGATGCGTGGCTCGTGGAAAAAAGCGGAGGACACAAAGAACACCGCTAGAGCAGATCGCTGGCCTGCGGGGTTATGCGTTTGCGCGGTCATCTCCAGGTTCCTCGATGACCACCGCATCGGTGCCGTCGAGTTCTTGCACTCGGACCGCCACGTGCTCGCGCGAGGACGTGGGGAGATTCTTACCGACATAGTCCGGACGAATTGGGAGCTCTCGGTGCCCGCGGTCAACCAGAACGGCCAGTTGGATGCCGGCAGGCCGACCGAGATCCATGAGGGCGTCCAACGCCGCACGCACAGTGCGGCCCGTGTATAGCACATCGTCTACGAGCACGATCGTTTTCTCCGCCACCTCAAAGGGTAACGCCGTGGGTCGGACGGTCGGCGCGCCGCGCTGAGGACGGTCATCGCGATAGCGCGTGATGTCCAGGGTGCCCAACGGGACCTGCACCCGTTCGATGTCCGTCACAGCTTTCGCCAGTCGCTGGGCCAAGACGACCCCGCGCGTGCGGATCCCCACGAGTGCGAGGTGCTCCGCGCTCTTGTTGCGCTCGAGCAACTCATGCGCCATGCGCACCAGCGCCCTCCGCATGCCCTCGGCATCCATGACCTGCGCCTTTTCTTTCATGGGAGAGGTCACCATGCGTGGGCATCCTCACACCGTCCGGTCATCGCCGCTTGCTCCTCCGCGACTCTCGCTTCCCCGCGCGATGCTGCGGCGTGCCCTTTCGCCGCGAAGAGGACAACCCCTCCGCGCGCGCCCGAGCAATGGCCGCGCTCAGATCTGCGGGCAGAGGAGCCTCAAACTCTAATGTGCGACTGGAGGTGGGGTGAGTAAACTTCAAATGGAACGCGTGCAGCGCTTGCCGCCCAATGCCCAGGTCATCGGCCCGACCATAGACCGGGTCGCCCGCCACAGGATACCCCAGGTGGGCAAAGTGCACCCGGATCTGATGCGTGCGCCCGGTCACCAGCTGGACCTCCACCAACGTGTGATGCGCAAAGCGCTCGCGGACCCGGTAGCGCGTGACGGCCGGCCGCCCGCGGGGGATGACCGCCATGCGGGTGCGGTGATGCGGGTGGCGACCGATGGGCGCATCAATTGTCCCCTCGTCCCGTCCTAGGACCCCATCCACCAGCGCAATGTAGGTTCGGCTGACAGTCCGGGCGGCTACCTGGGACTGCAGAGCTCGATATGCCTGAGGAGTCTTAGCCACCATCAGAAGACCGGAGGTGTCCTTGTCGAGTCGGTGGACAATTCCCGGCCGTAACGCGCTGCCGACTCCCGCCATCTGAGGGACGCGGGCCAACACCGCGTTGGCAAGCGTACCCCCCGAGCGTCCGGCGCCGGGATGCACGACGAGGCCCGGAGGCTTGTTCACCACGAGCAACTGATCATCCTCAAAGATAAGGTCGAGGGGCAGCGCTTCAGGAGCAATCTCGGCCGGAGGCGGCGGAGGAATGGTGATCTCGATCCGCTGCCCCCGCCGCACGCGCAGAGCTGGCTTTGCCGGGGCACCATCGACGGTGATGAGCCCTGATTCAATGAGTCCTTTGAGGTGAGACCGTGAGTGGGCCGGCAAGTGGGAGACCAAAAACGCGTCCAGCCGACGGCCCTGGAAGAGTGCATCGACAAAGTACACGTGATGCTCCATTAGGAGACCACCGAAAAGGCCTCTTGGCCTTCTGCAGAAAACGTGGTGTCGGACTCGCTCAGTGTGTCGGGGGTTGGGGCATGGCCTCGGGCTGGGCGCGGTTCACGTTCATGAGGCCCGCGGCCGCGCCGACTACGAAGAGCAGATTGACAGCCTGAGCCACGGTCAGCGGCCCGACGATTGCGGGGCTGTCCACGAAGAATTCCACCACGAAGCGCGAGACGGAGTGGAGAAGCAGCCACAGGAAGATCAGCGTCCCCGCCGCCGCCGTGCGCCGCTCCTGAGCCCACAGCACGATGTACGTCCCCAGCGAGGCGAATAGAAGGTAGACGGCCGTGGGGTGCCGCTGCTCAAACGACATCTGCACCGCCCACGGCACGGTTGTCGGGCGCCCTAGGTACAGCCCGTGCAGCAAGGCCCCGATCATCGCCACGGCGTACCCGAAGGCGAGGGCGGGAGCGAAGATGTCCAAGAAGCGAAGCAGGGGGATCTGGCGAGCGCGCGCGTACTGGGCGATGACCAGCGCCCCTCCGACAAGCGCGCCGTAGAAAACGAGCCCCGAGTCTTGCCAGATCGTCAGGATGCGGAGCGGTTCTGCGGTGAAGGTCCCAAGGTTCGTCAGGACGTAGCCCAGGCGTCCCATCACAATCCCGCCAATGATCGTGTACAGCGTGATATCGAGCATCTCGTCGGGATTGATTCCTAATGCGGCCGCGCGGCGCCGGACCTGGATGATGCCCACAGCAAACGCGAGCAGCAAGAATAAACCGAACGATGAGATCGGAAGCGGGCCGATCTGAAATAGGATCGGTCTCATGTCATCACCTCGGATCGGCAGCCGTGGGCGGCGTGCGGGCAACCAGCGAGATCATCAACAACGCGGCGCCGGTCGTCACGGCGAGATCCGCCACGTTGAACACCGGCCAGAAGTGGACGTCGATATAGTCGACGACAGCTCCCAGACGAATCCGGTCGATCAAGTTTCCCACCGCGCCGCCCGCCAGGAGCGCGAGCGCCCACTGCACCCGTGGTGGGGCCACCCACCGCGCCTCATTGTAGAAGAGCACGAACAACAAGGTCAAGGCGATCAGCGCGGGGATCAACACAGGCACCTGGGGGAGCAACCCGAACGCTGCGCCGGGGTTGCGTATATATGTGAGGCTGAGGATGCCGTCGAGCAGGGCGGTAGAGGCCCCGAGGGGGTGCGTAGAGGCGACCACCAGCTTGAGAGCCTGGTCGACGCCGACCACGGCGACAAGCAGGCCCGCCCCAAACTTCCGAGAGCGGGAAAGCCCCGGGATCAACGGGCCGTCTTCTCTTCTAGCTCCTTGCAGCGGATGCACAGCGTCGCATAGGGGAGGACCTTCAGCCGCGCATAATCAATGAAGTTCCCGCACCGCAGACAGCGACCATAGGTCCCCTCCTCGATGCGCTCGAGGGCTTCTTCGACCTGCGTCAGCACTTGCTGCACGCTAGACTCCAGCGCTACGCTTTTTTCTCGTTCGAACGTCGTGCTGGCGACATCGGCGAGGTCCTCGTCATATCCCCCTCCGATATCCATGCCGACCTGCTCCTCGACTTCGGGAGTATGCTCCTCCATCGCCTCCAGCTCAGCCATCAACCGCTGGCGCTCTTGCCCTAGGACCTGGCGGAGTTCAGTCACCTCACGCCGACTCAGCGGCTTCCCTTTGATCGCGGGCCGGCCGACAGTCACAGGCCGCACCGCCTTCACCGAGGCGGCCTTCCTCGCGGTCCGGGCAGCCAGACGGGGGCTGGGACGAGATGAGCGGGATGCTGGTTTGGCGCGGGATTTAACAGTCTTAGGGGCCATGTGTACCTCCTAATCCTGGCCCAACCGTCGCAGGGCGGACGGCCAGGACGTCTTATATAAGCGATCTGGCCAATTTGGCTGTCGGTAGTGTATCCGATGCCCTGCGTATTGGCAAGTCCCGTGAAAATCGCTTCGGGTGAGACCAGAGCCGAATCCGCGAGGCAAGACGCCTCGATGAAACGGTCGATTTCCTACTAGAACGAAGAACGGCGCTAAGTGGGGGTAGGCAGGGGAACGCCTGTGGCGAAGCGCACAGCGGCCCGGGCCAAGATCTGGTTGGAGTCGAGCAGGGGCACACGGACATCCTGAGGCTTCAGCACAAAGGGCAGTTCGGTGCAGCCAAGCACGAGCGCCTGGGCACCTCGTCCCACTAATCCGTCCGCGATCTTCTTCAGCCCTGCCGTGATCTCAGGTCCCATCTGGCCCCCTTTGACCCCGTAGATGGCCCGGTTGACCACCTGCTGGCCAGAGGGGTCCGGATTGACCACCTCGATGCCCCTCCGCGCGCAGGCGCGGGCATAGAGGCCAGAGGATATGGCAGCGGTCGTCGCAAGAATCCCCAACACGCGCGCGGTGGGGACTTCCTCGCGCGCGGTGGCGGCGACTTCCTCCATAATGTGCAGAACTGGAATCGATACCGCGTTTTGAACCCGCTCGTAGAAATAGTGCGCGGTGTTGCAAGGGATAACAATGACATCTGCGCCTGCCTGTTGGAGGGTCCGCGCGCCCGCGACCAGCGCCGGGGTGGGGTCTTCGCCCGTCCCCACGATCGCGGGCGAGCGATCAGGGATCTTCGGATTGTTGTCGATGATGACCCGCAGGTGCTCCTGGTCTGTCTTGGCAGGGGTCAGCCGTAAGATCTTCTCAAAGAAGTCCAGCGTCGCCCAGGGGCCCATCCCTCCTAGTACGCCGATCGTCTTGTGCGTCATTATCCGCTCCGTTCGCTGCGATGTCGAAAGCGCCCACTCATTCGGTTCACTGGGTGGCTCTCCTGCCGCGCGAGGTTACAGGCAGGGGCGCGGCTTCCAGACCGACCCGTACCTGCGTGCCGTCGAGCTGGATCTCGTGCGAGAGCTGGGCATGGACTTCCCGGATCTCCACAGCCAGAATTTCCCTTTCAATATATGCCCGATGAACACGCAGAATCGGCATCAATCCCCCATCGTGAAGGAGCTTAATGCGGTCTTCCACAGCGAGCCCCGAGGCTTTTCGCAGGGTCTGGATCTGGTGGACGAGCTCCCGGGCCTGCCCCTCTAAGACGAGTTCCGGAGACAGCGTGGTCTCAAGAATCGCGAGCTCCCCCCCCTGCCCCTCCGCGGCATACCCCTGCGTCTCATGCATCCGGGCCACAACCTCCTCGCGCGACAGCACAACCTCCTCATCGCCCACGCGGACGGCCAGATGCCCCTCATCTTCCAACGTTCGCCACACCACGGTCGGGTCGAGAGCCCGCACCGCCCGCGCGATGTCTTGCACCTTCGCCCCAAACTTGGGGCCCAGCAGGTCGAAGCGCACGCTCACCGCAAAGGTCACGTAGCGACCGGGGTCGTCGACAAATCGCACGGCCTTCACGTTCAATTCGTCGGCAAGGTGCTCGAGGAGCTCCGGATGGTCACGGAGCGCGCGATGCCGGGTGATCAGCAAGACAGCAGGCAGAGGCTGGCGTACTTTGATCTTCGCCCGACCCCGGGCCGAGCGTCCCAAGGCCACCAGTGTCCGCACCGCCTGCATCAGGGCATTAAGGGGTTCATCGATCCGCGCCCGATCTGCTGTCGGGAAATCATGCAGGTGCACACTGACGGGGGCCCGTGGCTCTACCGGGCGGACCACATCCTGGTAGATTCGCTCTGATAGGAAAGGGATAAAGGGGGCCAACGTGAGGGTGAGAGTCCGCAAGGCATGGTACAACGTAAAGTACGCCGCGCGTTTGTCAGCATCGCCTTCGCTTTTCCAGAACCGCCGGCGACTACGCCGGACGTACCAATTCGAGAGATCGTCAATGAACGCTTCGACCGGCCGACTGGCGCCAACGGGATCGTAGTCATCCATGCAGTCTCGCACCGTTGCCACCAACCCATGGACCCGCGACAGGAGCCACCGATCCAACACTCCCAACGGTGGATGCCCGCGGAGGAGCGTGGGGAAGTCAAAGCGCTCCAGGGCGGCGTAGGTCGTGAAGAAACTGACCACATTCCACAGGGGAATGATGACCCGCCGGCGCACGTCGTCGAGCAGCGCATACCCGAAGTTCAAGTTGGCGGCAGGGTTCTGGACGCAGTACGCCCAGCGCATCACGTCCACGCCTGCGCGGTCGGCCGCCTCATTGAACTCGATGGCGTTCCCCTTGCTCTTGTGCATGTCTTCGCCCCGCTCGTCGCGGACCAGCGCGTAGCCCAGGCATGTCCGAAACGGCTCGCGCCCATCGAGCACCGTCGCCATTACCAGCAGCGAGTAGAACCAGTTCCGGTACTGCCCGGGGAAGCTCTCCGTAATGAAGTCGGCCGGGTACCACTGCCGCCACACTTTCGGATCGGTCCGGTAGTTGAGTGTCGAGAACGACACGATGCCGGCATCTAGCCACGGGTTGCCCACATCGGGAATCCGAGACACGGTCGTCCCGCATTTTCCGCAGCGAATCTTGACGGCATCCACCCACGGGCGGTGCGGGCTGTGCCCGGCAAAATCCTCCCACCCCTCGACGGCCCGGCTGCGGAGTTCCTCGGCGGATCCGATCACCTGAACATCCCCACACGCTTTGCACTCGTAAATGGGCAGAGCCAGCCCCCAGTAGCGTTTCTTGCTGATCATCCAGTCGTGCATGTTCCGCAACCAGTCCAACTCGCGGTCCAGTCCGAACTCCGGGATCCACCGGATGCGCTTGGTGACCTCCATCAGGGGCTGGCGGATCGGGTCCATGGCGATGAACCACTCATCCACAAGCCGGAACACAAGTTCGGTCCCGCAACGCCAACAGACGGGATAGCGGTGGGTGTAGGACTCTACCTTATAAAGGCGACCTGTCCGGCGCAGGTGCTCGATGATTGCGGTCGCGGCTTCGTCGGTGCGCTTGCCCGCCAGCCAGCCAAACTTGTCCGTGAAAACGCCAAACTCGTCGATGGGCGCGATCACGGGCAATCCGTGTTCTTTGCCGAGCGCGAAGTCCTCGGCGCCGGCGCCGGGGGCGATGTGTACGATCCCGGTACCTTCCTCCGCGCCGACCGCTGCCCACGGGATGACGCGGTGCTCAATGCCCTGCTGGGGCGGCAGGTCATCAAACGGACCTGCGTAATGTATCCCGACCAACTGCTTCCCCGGGAGCCGCTCAACAACGGTGTAGTCGCCGCGTAAGACGGAGAGGGTCCCTTCGGCGAGAATGAGTTCCTCGTCGTGCTGGCGCACCACGGCATACGTGAGGTCGGGGTGCACCGCTGCG
Organism: bacterium; assembly: GCA_035300645.1. Lineage (GTDB taxonomy): Bacteria > Sysuimicrobiota > Sysuimicrobiia > Sysuimicrobiales > Kaftiobacteriaceae > 13-1-40CM-64-14. The sequence continues at coordinate 810 of DATGVF010000009.1, read as the reverse complement.
GCCACGTTGCTCGTCAGCGTCCAGGGCGTGGTGGTCCAGATCAACAGAGCCCGATGCGGGTGTCCGACGAGCGGAAAGCGGACGAATAGGCCGGGGTGAGTGATCTCCTGGTAGCCTTCGGTGACAATCTCATGTTCGCTGATACCAGTCGAGCAGCGCGGACACCAGGGCATGACATCGTGGCCCTTGTAGACCATCCTCCGCTCCCAGCACTGCTTGAGGAACGCCCAGATCTCGTAGTTGTTCTCATCAGAAAAGGTGTAATACGACCCCCCCAGTTGCGGGGACCCGAGTCGGCCGACAAGTTGCTCGACGGTCCCGTTCACGGGCCCACGCCGACCCTGCACCGTGAGGCGCTGGGCGGGATCCAAGCGCATCCCTTCGGCCAGCTGGCGCAGCATCGCCGGGTCTTCCCAGTCCATCCACATGCCAAGCCGCACGGACTGCTCCCCGATCTGCGCCGCGTAAGTCAAGACACGTTCTTTGCAGAGGTTCACGAACGGCCCGACGCCAAATTTCTCGATGTCGCGTTTACTGCGGAATCCCAGGTCGCGTTCGACGTTCACCTCGACCCAGAGCCCCTGGCAGTCGAACCCATTTTGGTAGCGTTGTCGGAACCCGCCCATCGTCTTGTAGCGCTGAAAGAGATCCTTATAGGTCCGCCCCCAGGCGTGGTGCACCCCCATGGGGTTGTTGGCGGTGATCGGGCCATCCAGGAAAGACCACCGTTGTTTCGCTCGTTCGTTGCGGCGGAGGTACTTGCCGAGGATGTCGTGGGCGGTCCACCACGCCAGGATCTCGCGCTCAAGG
>DATGVF010000008.1:0-23731 GCA_035300645.1 bacterium | reverse complement strand
CGATCTGGTTTGGGTGTTCATCTTCACCCTCCTGTACTTGATCTAGCACCGAAGGGTCGCACAGGACGGCCTTCTGCACCATAATCACGGCCTGGAGTGAATCAGAAATCATGACGCATTCTGAAAAGCCTAGCGCGCGCGCAGGGGGAGACTCCGAGGGGTATCGGATCTACAGCGTGGTGTGGGGGTGGTTGCTAGCTCTCACACTACTCGAACTGGGGGCCGTACTCGTTCACGTCCCCCGGGGTCTGCTGGTCTTTTTGCTATTAATCATGGCGCTGATGAAAGCTGCGCTGATCATTGCCTACTTCATGCACCTGCGCTACGAGAGGTTGAGCCTCGTGTACGCGGTTGTCACGCCGATGTTCTTCCTCGCCATCGTCATCTTCGCGTTCATGGGACCCGATGCGCTCAGCGTCATGCACTTGCGCTGAGCGCCCCACGCGATCCGCTCCACCGCCACTGACCCTTGGCCCGACGAATGGGCGGCGGTCAGTCTTGAGGCTCGGTGCTCGACTCGTTAGCGACCCGCGAGCGCTTTCTTCGCCTTCACCATATCATTGACTCCGAACACTGCCCGCGTCTCGGTGGCAAGATAGAGAAGGTCGACGTTGACGCCGGCAGCGGCGAGTTTGCGGGCCATCTTCCCCAGCGCTCCGGGACGGTCGGCGATCTTCTTGACGAGAACTTCCCGCTCCCCTTGAACCCAGACGCCCGCCCCCTGTAGAGCCCTCTTCGCAGCATCGACGGCCTTATCGTCGACTACGAGGTGAATCGTCCCCTTGCCCGCTGCCGTAATAGCGCAAGCACCAAGAAGATTCACTTTGGCCGTCCCCAAAGTCTCCCCCAGCATTGCCAATTGCCCCGGGCGGTCTTCCAGACTGACCATGAGATCTTTCGGCATCCGCAATCCCTCCTTAGGATGAATGATGAACTAGGCGGTCGCCCCGTCGCAGACGCGACGCCCTTTTGACCGTGGAACTTTGGCGAAATCAGTTGTGATATCCGCGGTGTTCGACGCTAAGGGCTGGCTCCCTCTTCGGATAGGACGATTGGATGATCCACGCGCACTCACACCGAGGAAATCGGCGAGCAGAAACAAAGGCGCTTGCCTCTTATTTGGCCTTACCCAGCGGGTGACGCCATCGAAGTCCTGGAAACCTACTGTAGTCTCGATCCGAACTGATCCATTCGCTCCCCGACTCGATCGCGAGTGCGGCGAAATACGCGTCCGCGACGAGGTTGCCTTTGACGCCGGTTGCCCCGCAAAGACCGGCGAAAATCTCCCAGTGCCTGGCTCCCGGGGAGATCAGAACGCAGTTTGGTCGATCGCGCAGGGTGTGCGCGAACGCGAGGGCCACCTCCATCGGGCTCGGTATTCTGAACACGCGAGGATGGGTGACCACGCGGAGAAACCCGCTCAGAACGAGATCGGATAGCCCAAACGGAGCCTCCGACCGAACGGCTTCCTGAAGCCACTCTAAGTAAGCCGCGTGATCGGGAGCATCCTCACGATGGGCGTAGACGAGCACGTTGACGTCGAGGAGGATCACCGGGTCTCGTCCATGAGGCTGAGCAAGGCCGCGGTGTCGTCGAGGTCAATCCCTGGCTGAAGGCCATCTCCTCGGAACGTCGGGATCTTTGCCGGCGAACCCTTTTTCGATCGTTTCGCGTCGGCGAGGGTCTGGCGCAACGCGTCTTCAATCACCCTCGTCAGCGTGCGCCTGCTTCGCGCTGCCAACTGCTTGGCCTCGGCCAACAACTGTTTATCCAGACGTATTGTGGTCCGCATTGCATCTAAGCATACGGCTATAGCGTCAATATGTCAATATTGCGTAATCCTGTCATCGTTTCACCCCCATCATCTGCCTCCTTTATGTCAGCTAAGTCAGGGGGCTTGCCTTCCGCCTACCCCCTTCTGGTTTGTGCTTCCCTGCAGAGCCGCGGCGCCATGGTGACCAACGCAATCATTGCTGGAAGGTTCTCACGAGGATCCGCCCGGCCCGTAAGCACTGTACTGCTCATCGCATGCATCATCATTCCATCCTAGGCAAATCCGGAGCGCCGCCCCATTGTAGCAGTCCGGCCCCGACCACATCGGGGAGTTTCTGCACGCTGGAGCAGGCCATGTCCCGATTGGCGTCGGCAGTGTAATTGAGGATGATGGGTGTGGGCGGGAGCATTCATGCCTGTCCGTGATGCAGAGATCGACCCAGACCCCCCTGAGGGACACCGAGAACGCTCCGTATAAGGAGCGGCTCAAGAGGATGGTGAGAACTGTGCTACGGGGAGTCGGAGTCGTCGTCACATGCATTGCGCTCATCGGACTACCGGTGGCTGCCCAAAGTGGCGCCGCGGTGGTCGCCGGGCAGTCAGCGGGCGGTATTCGCGTCGGAGGAGATATCCATGACGCAATGGGACTGCTTGGATCTGTCGTCAACCAATCCGACCGAGAGAAGTACACGCTGTATGACTGGCCGTTCAAACCGTTCCTCGTCATTGCTGAGAAGGATACGGGGAAGGTCGTGCTCGTGTTGATCCAACTCAGCGAACAATACAAAACCGACAAAGGCGGGATCACCGGCGGGAGCGACCGGACCATCGTCGAGGACAGCTATGGCAAGGAGTTCGCGACCGATGAGGGGCGGACCCTTACGATGATCTATGATCCCTTGGGCATTGCGTTTGACATTGGGAAATCCGGCGTACTGTCAGGGAAAGTCATGTCGATCATCGTGTTCGTTCCTGGCGAGTGGAAGTCGATTACGGCAAGCCTCTAGTGAGGTAATCGCAAATCAGGGGATCGGCCCCCTCGCGCTCTCCGACAGGATTTGCGGAGTGCTACTGGCTCAGGACGGCGGAGGGGGTGGGATTCGAAACCACGGCCCCCGGTCTACCGTCTAGTTTCGCCTAGCTCTGCTTGACGCCATTGACAAGGGATTTCACCCCTTCTTTCTAACGCTCGTTCCCCCGTCTGCTGCTGCGTAGTTGCGTCTTCGATGGGCACAATTTGGTCACAGTCCCCTGGCCAGAGCAGATCCTCAATCCACACCATCGGTGTCGGGGTAATCGCGTTGAAGAGGTGGCCGTAGCGGTCGAGCGTGAATCCTGCGCTCGCGTGTCCGGCCTGCTGTGAGACGTACTTCGGTGACTTCCCAATGAGAATCAGGAAGGAAACGTATTGGTACCGGAGATCGTGCCAGCGTATCGGTTGATGAATCCCCGCCCGTACCTGTGCCTTGTGCCACTGGCGTTTGATCCACCTGCCGTCGCCCATCGGCTTGACCCCATCCGGCGAGAAGATCAGGCCCTCGGACCAGGGAACCGTCTGCACAATGCGCCGCACTAGCGGGCTCATGTCCACGTCGCGGACGCTACATGCAGCCCGATCCGACCCGACCGGAAGTCGTGCTATCTGCTGATCTGCTTGCGAGTGAAGGCTACGGCGAGATCATCGGAGGGGGGCAGCGGATCACTTGGCGGGTCGCTCAGGTTGCAGATGTCTTCTTACTCTTCTAGCATCTTCCCTACTCCAGGATGCAATAGCTTCCCGAGTTACGGAACGGTGGGATCTAACTCAATTACCTCCCCCGTTTTCCCTAAAGGGTCTTGGGGCACTCGGTAGACCACGCGCAAGAGGCTGGAGAGAATTCCGCTGGGGAAAAATTGGCGCTGGGGCCGTCCTGGGCCATCTGTTGCGGTTCGTTAGAAACTCGTTAGATGGACCGGCCCCCGATGAGAGGGCCGGTCCACGAAACCCACATCAATCCTGGAGCCGCCGAGGGGAGTCGAACCCCTAACCTCCTGATTACAAATCAGGCGCTCTGCCAGTTGAGCTACAGCGGCCCGCTGGGGGGATTATACACCGAGACGCTGATCCGAAGTCTGGAAAGACCCTTGGTGAGAGCTGTTGGTGAAAGATGGTTGCCCCTTGCGGGGAGAGACAGCAAAAAAAGAAGGGGGATCAGGCCGTGCTTCTCCTGATCCCCCGTGAATCTCGCGAACTAGTAGAAGCTCTTCTGAGCGATGCGGACCTCCAACAGATCCTCATTCGCCTTCAAGCCCGCGTACAGCCATACGAAAGGAAACAGCGTCCCGCCGCTGAGGAACACGAGCACGGAGAGTATCGAGGCGTGAACCCACAGCCCGCGGACCAGATACCAGAACGGTCCGAGGGCAAGCGCCCACCAGTTGAAGCTCAATCTCGGCGGGAGAGGCTGGTGGTACAAGGTCGCCATGGGGTCTTCCTTGCGTGATGGGCCGATCTGAACTTCCAGGACCCTCCGCACTCCAAGACGAATCGCCCCAAACGCTCCTGCTATTACCCGCCACAACCTCGCCATCGGTCTAACTACTCCTCTTCTTCCGCTTCCTCTGCGGGTTCCTCGTCTTCGGCCCGAGCCCTGGCGGGACGCTCCTCAGGCGCCAGCCGACTGGGATGGAGGTCAACAGCTGTCGTCTCCTCGATCCGCAGGCAGATTGCGCAGGTGCCTACCAGGAGGTCGTGGGGGCAACGCGCTGTTGCGCCCCGTGCACGCGCGCGCCGATGGGAGGTGCGCGTGGCCCTGACTGCCGTACGTGCCGTTGCTGTTCGTGCCAACGTACTTCACCACCTTGGTCGTGATCTGGTCCCACCCCATACCCCAAACGTCTGTTCGTGGGACCGGGGCGCCTCGTGGCGCCTCTTGCATTGTCTTATTTTACTGATCTTCGTCGCTTGTGCAACCCCCCATCAGAGTTAACATACCCTTACCAATCCACCGCAGGACTCGGCGACAACCCGGCCATTAACGACCAAAAACCGGACCACGAGTCGGTCTCCCTCTCAGGGATCCCCCGAATGCGGCAAGCGGTGGGGATCAGTGCGCGGTCCAGCCGCCATCAATTGACAAGGCGGCGCCCGTCACCATGGCCGCGGCATCGGAGCAAAGGTAGACTGCCATCCCCGCGATTTCGTCTGGCTCGAGCAGACGCTTAATCGCGTGGGGCTCGAGCATAATGCGCCCCACCACCTCGGACTCTGGAATGCTGTGCACTCGAGCCTGATCGGTAATCTGCTTTTCTACAAGCGGGGTGCGCACATACCCCGGGCAGATGGCGTTCACGGTAATCCCGGCATCCGCCACCTCCCACGCTGCCACCTTGGTAAATCCCACGATCCCGTGCTTGGCAGCGACATAGGCGGACTTGAACGGGGAGGCGACGAGTCCGTGTGCGGAGGCGATGTTCACAACCCGGCCCCACTTGTTGGCTCGCATGGGGGGCAGCGCGTATTTCGTGCACAGAAAGGTGCCGGTGAGCATCACGCCGATCAGCAGGTTCCAGCGATCTTCGGGGTAATCGACGATCGGCGCGACGTATTGCACGCCCGCGTTGTTGACCAGGATATCGAGTCGACCCAGCGTCTTGACCGTTTCCTCGACCATCGCGCGGACGGGGCCGCTTTGCGATACGTCCGTCCGAACGAAGTGCCCGCGGACCCCCGCCGCCCCCACCTCACCGAGCACCCGGCGTCCAGCTGTTTCGTCCATATCAGCAATACACACCGCCGCCCCTTCTCGGGCGAGCGCAAGGGCGATGGCCCGGCCGATGCCCGAGCCCGCGCCTGTAACCACAGCAACTTTGCCCTTCAAAGACATCCCGTCTCCCCCTCCCGCTGAATCACCCGATCTATTCTCTCTGCATACGATTAGTGGGTTTCGACACATCGGCCGTGGCACCTGATGGCCCGATGCCACCTCCGCGGCAGGGGGGGCACGATCAGGTGGCCAATCGATAGGTGCAGCCACCGATGCCCGTCCTCCAAACGCAGGGACTTGCGATAGACTTCCGGGGATTCCGGGCCCTGGCGGGGGTAGATCTGCGCGTGGAGGCCGGTGTTATCCACGCGATCATTGGCCCCAACGGCGCGGGTAAGACCACGTTGTTCAACCTCCTGAGCGGCCTGCTGCGCCCGACGGAAGGCCACATCCTGTTTGAGAATCGGGAGATCACTGGCTGGCCTGCGCACGCGATCGTGCACCTGGGCCTCGCGCGATCGTTTCAAATCACCAGCATCTTCCCCCACCTCAGTCTGTTGGACAATATCCGGCTCGCCCGCCAGTCTGGGACGCCGTTGGGCTACTACTTTTGGCTTCCCGAGGCCGCACTGCATCGGTTCGACCAGGACGCCCGAACGATTCTCGAGTCCGTGGGACTCGCGGAAGCGGCGATGAAGCCTGCGCATGAGCTATCCTACGGCCAAAAGCGGGCGCTGGAGATTGCGCTCACGCTTGCCTTGCAGCCGCGGATGCTTCTGCTGGATGAACCAACGGCGGGGCTGGGGGTCGAAGACATCTCACGTGTGGTGGCGCTCATCCGGCAGGTGGCCCGCACGCGCACGGTGGTGTTGGTGGAACACAACATGGGCGTGGTCGCGGCCCTGTCCGACCGCATCACGGTGCTCCAACGGGGACGGGTGCTGGCCGAGGGCACCTACCACACCCTGCGTAAAGACCCTGCGGTCATCGAGGCGTATCTGGGCGGCGCCAGCTAATGCTCCAAGTGGAAGGCCTGCAGGCGTGGTATGGCGAAAGCGAGGTCCTCCACGGAGTGGACCTCGAGATTCACGATGGCCAGATCGTCACGTTGATCGGCCGCAACGGAGCGGGGAAAACCACCACCATCCGCTCCATCATGGGGATCCACCGCCAAAAGCGGGGGCGGATGACCCTGGACGGCGTGGACATCGCCTCCCTCCCGCCTCAGCGAATTGCCCGACTCGGCGTCGGCTATGTCCAGGACGACCGCGGCATCTACAGCAGCCTCACGGTACACGAAAACCTCGTGCTCCCTCCGGTCGTCTCCCCCGACGGCTGGGACCTGGACAAGATCTACGACGCGTTCCCTCCGCTTAGGGCGCGGGCGCGCCAGCCCGGAACCAAACTCTCCGGGGGGGAGCAGCAAATGCTGGCGATCGCGCGAGTCCTGCGCATGGGCGCGAAGCTGCTGCTCCTGGATGAACCAACCGAAGGGCTGGCGCCGATCCTGGTGCGGCGGGTCGGAGAGATCCTCCAGGAGATCAAGGCGCACCACTTGACCGTCTTGCTGGTTGAGCAAAATTTACGGTTTGCGGTGACCGTCGCGGATCACCACTACCTGATCGTGAACGGCCGGACGGTCGAAAGCCTGTCCAACGAGGAGGTGGAGCGTCGCGAGCAAGAGTTGTTGGAGTACCTTGGCGTGTAGAAACTGTGAATCGCTCTTATGCGGGAGGGATAGCAAATGAAACGATGGGGTGTACTGGTAGGCGCAACCGTACTGACGTTGGCCTTCGTCGCGCCTGCCCCAAGTCAGGGCCCAGTCCGGCTCACGAGTGGAAAGATCGTGATCGCTGTCCTCAATGACCAGTCAGGCGTCTACAAAGACCTGTCGGGTCCCACTTCCGTCGAGGCTGTCCGCATGGCCGTGGCGGACTTCGAGCAGCAGTTCGGGAAGTTCCCGGGTCCGGTGGAGATCATCAGCGCCGACCACCAGAACAAACCGGACCTCGCCAATGTGAAGGCCCGCGAGTTCTATGAGCGGTATGGGGCCAACATCATCCTGGACGTGCCGACTTCCTCGGCGGCGCTAGCGGTAGCAGAGGCGGCGAAGGAACTCAAACGGCTGTACATCAATATCACCGCCGCCACCACCCAGCTCACCAACGACAACTGTAACAAGTACACCTTCCACTACGCGTACGACACTTACATGCTGGCCAACGGCACCGCAACCGAAGTGACGAAGAAGATCGGGAAGAACTGGTACATCGTCTATCCTAACTACGCGTTTGGCCAGGACATGGAACGCTCGTTTCGGGCGGCGATCGAACGCAGCGGAGGAAAGGTGTTGCTCTCGGATGGCACTCCCTTTCCCAACGATGACTTCTCGACGTATCTGATCAAGGCGCGCACGCTGCGACCGACCATGCATGTGCTGGGGGTCATGCAGGCCGGGGGCGATCTGGTTAACTTCGTCAAGCAGTACAACGAATTCGGGCTGCGCAGCAAGGGAGTGAATTTGGCGATCGGATTGTTGTTCTTAAGTGATGTGCATGCCCTGGGGGTGCAGGCCTTTGAGGGCACCCTATACACGACGCCCTGGGAGTGGGTGCTGGACAAGCAATCACGCGAGTGGGCGGACCGGTTCCTCGCGCGCACCAAAGTGCGCCCCACATTTGCCCATGCCGGTAACTACTCGGCCACCTGGCAGTACCTGTCCGCGGTGCGTCGGGCGGGGACCGATCAGCCGGACGCGGTCGTCGCGGCGCTGGAGGGGTTCCGATTCTCCGACTTCTTCGCCCGCAACGCCGAGATCCGTCGGCAAGACCATCGCGTCATCCACGACGCGTACCTGGCCCGCGTCAAAGCCGCGGGCGAAGTCAAGGAGCCGTGGGACTACGTGGAGATCCTCAGCACGATCCCGGCGGGCGAGGCATTCCAGCCGCTGAGCGCGTCGAAGTGCAAGATGTAACGAGATAGCGGGCGCGCGGGGGCGGCACTCGGCCTGCCGTCCCTGCCGCCTCTGCCATGGAAAGTCTCCTCCTGCAAGTCTTCAATGGTCTCATCAATGGCGCGTTTTTTGCCCTGCTCAGCCTAGGACTGGCCGTAATCTTTGGCATGCTCCGCGTTGTGAACTTCATGCATGGTGCCCTGTACATGCTGGGGGCGTTTGCCACCTACCTGCTAGGCACCAGTGCGGGAGTCTCGTTTTGGTGGACGCTGTTGCTCGCCCCCCTGGCCGTCGCGGGGCTCGGGATTGTCCTGGAGCGCCTGTTCTTGCGGCGTCTGTACGACGTGGATCCTCTCTATAACCTCCTGCTCACCTTCGGCCTCACCCTTGTGCTCCAAGACACCATGCGCCTGCGTTTCGGGATCCAAGGCGTCCCGTATGGCGCGCCGCCCCTCTTGAAGGGTGCCGTCGTCTGGGGGAATCTGCTCTTCCCCACCTATAGGCTGTTCGTCTTAGGCTTCTCGGTGATGATCTGTCTACTCACGTGGTGGGTCATCGAGCGAACGCGTGTGGGCATGATCATTCGCGCGGCGACCGAAAACCCTGGATTGACCCGCGCGCTAGGTATTGATGTCGACCGGTGGGTGCCCCCGGTCTTCGGATTTGGCGTGGCCCTCGCGGCGCTGGCCGGCGTGCTCGCCGCCCCAATGCGGAACGTGTCCCCGTTGATGGGGGCCGATCTGATCGTCACCACGTTTGCCATCGTGGTGATTGGAGGGCTGGGATCCATCCTGGGATCCGTGATCACCGGTTTTCTCGTGGGGGTGATCGTCGCCCTGGGCGCCGTGTACTATCCGCCGGTCTCGAACACCCTGGTCTTTGTCTTGATGGCAATCATCCTACTGCTCCGTCCGGCCGGATTGTTTGGGAGTCTGGAATGACCGCCCGGCGCATTGGTTGGGTGGCGTTGGGAGGTCTGGTGCTTCTGCTGCCCCGCCTCGTCTATGAAGGACTCGCCCTCGACATCCTCACCTGGGCGCTGTTTGCCACTTCTGTCGACATCTTGTTGGGGCATACCGGGTTGCTGTCCTTCGGACATGCGGCCTTCTTCGGCGCCGGCGCGTATGCCTCGGGTCTGTTGGCGTTGCGGGGCGGCGTGCCCTATCCCGTCAATGCGGTGGCCGGGGCGCTGGTCGCCGGAGCGCTCTCCGTGCCCCTCCTCTACCTCGCCGTACGGCGGCGAGGGATCTACTTCGCGATGATCACGCTCGCCTTTGCGCAAATGATCTACTACATCATCAATGAGTGGCGCAGTCTGACGGGGGGAGAGAACGGGGTGCAGGGCGTGCCCCGCGTCCTAGTGGGAGGACTCGACCTCAGCAACCTCACCCTCTTTTATTATGTGACCGTCCCGCTCGTGGTGCTGGGAATATGGATGTGCTGGAGGATCGTCCACTCGCCGTTCGGGCGGGTGTTGATGGCCATTCGAGAAAATGAAGTGCGCGCCCGAAGCCTTGGCTATCCGGTGGACCGATACAAATTGCTGTCGGCGGTGCTGTCTTGCACACTGTCCGGATTTGCCGGCGGCATGTACGTCATCGCCCATCGATTCGTGGCTTTGGAAACCGTCCACTGGATCACGTCGGGGACCGTGGTGATGATGGTCCTCCTCGGGGGGATGGAAACCACGCTGGGCCCGGCGGTGGGGGCCGCCCTTGTCCTCTTCCTGCGAGACATTCTCTCCACGTGGACCGATGCGTGGGGCGTCGCGACCGGAGCCATCTTCGTCGCGGTCATCCTGGTGTTCCGCCAAGGCATTGTGGGAACCCTACAACGGCTGATGCAATCGCGGCTCCACCCGGCCCCACAGAGCGCGCCGCGTCGTCCAGATGAGGCCACGCCTGTCTCGCGCTAGCACTGCGGTTTTGCAGGGCAAGACCGGAACAAATCGGTTCGCCTGCTGCGTTGGAGAAGCCGAGTGCTATAATCGGGCCAACAGCACATCGATGAAAGATCAATACGGGCGTCCCCTCACGGATCTGCGCATCTCCCTGACCGACCGCTGTAACCTGCGGTGCGTCTACTGCATGCCGGCCGAGGGGATCGACTTTCGCCCTCCAGAAGACCTCGTCCAAGACGACGAGCTCGTGCTGCTGGTACGCATCGCCGCTGACCTCGGCGTGCGTCGTCTCCGACTCACCGGAGGCGAGCCGACAGTGCGCCCTCGCGTCGTCGACCTGGTCCGCCAGCTCGCCGCGATCCCCGGCATCGAGGACATGGCGATGACCACCAACGGCGTGCTGCTGAAAGAGCTCGCAGCGCCCATGGCATCGGCCGGGCTGCGCCGCGTGAATATCAGTTTGGATACGCTCGACCCACAGAAATTCTCCCGGATTACCCGTGGGGGCCACGTCGAGAAAGTCCTCGCCGGCCTCGCGGCCGCCGAGGCGGTCGGACTCATCCCGATTAAGCTCAACAGCGTGGTGGTCCGCGGCTTCAACGAAGATGACGTGGTGCCGCTGGCCGCGCTGACGCTCGAGCACCCTTGGGAGATCCGGTTCATCGAGATGATGCCGTTCAGCAGCGTCGGCGATTTTGCGGAGGCCGCGGTGGTGAAGTCAGAAGAAACCATGGCGGCGATCGAAGGCGCCTTGGGGGCTCTCGAACCCGTGGATCTCTCGGGCAGTGATCCCGCCCGCACCTACCGGCTGCCGCGGGCATCCGGGATGCTGGGGTTCATTAGCCCAGTCAGCCAGCCGTTCTGCGCGAAATGCGGACGGCTGCGTCTCACTGCCGATGGCCGCCTACGCTTGTGTCTGTTGCGCGATGACGAAGTCGATCTGCTCACCCCGCTCCGCGCGGGGGCAACTTACGCGGTCCTTACGGAGATCTTCAGAGCCGGAGCCTTCCGCCGCCCGTTCGGCCACGCCTTAGCCGAAAAAATGTTCCCTCAGGCTCGGGCGATGATTCAGATCGGGGGTTAAACGGACCGCCCCGGTCCTGCTGGCCGGGTCGCGCCGTTGGTCGTAGCCAAGTAGAGCCACACCGTGCTCGGACGTCCGGGGGAAATTGCGTCCTGGGTAGCCACGACCTCGACAGCCCTCCCACCTGCCCCCAGCGCTGCCGACAGTGATGACGAGAGCGATGCGGACCAGTACGCTAGCACTCCGCCGGGGCGCAAGGCCGCAAGGAAGCGCGCCACCGCCTCCCGCGTGTACAAGTGAGCGTTTGTGTCGCGGATCAGCCAGTCAGGCCCGTTGTCCGTGTCGAGCAAGATAGCGTCGTAGGTCCCCGCTGCCAGGCGGAGATGGGCGAGATCAACCTGGACCAACACAGTGCGCGGATCGTCCAGTGGCTGCCCGCACAGGGTGGCAAAATGCTCGCGGTGCCAGCCGACAACGGTGGGCTCGATCTCCACGACCTCCAGGGCCGCTACCCGCTGATCCTCCAGCACCGCCTGAGCTGTGAACCCGATGCCCAGCCCGCCCACGAGAACCCGTAGCCCCTCCCCTCGCACGCGAGCCAGCGCGACCGTGGCCAGGCTCCTGTCGGAGGCTCGGTTGTAGGAGGCCATCAGAAACACGCCATTGCAGATGATCTCGTAATGGCTGTCCCGGCGCTGCAGCTGCCACTCGCCGGTGAGGGTCCGGACGCGGGCCAGGATCAGGCGGCCTGAGGGCACAGTGGCAGGCGAAGGCGTCTGGCCGGACTCAGTCATCTTCGGGGTCTAGAAGCTCCTCTTCGTCGGGGGTGAACTTCGCTCCGCACCGCGGGCAGACCACACCATCATCCGTCGCGGGGGCCAGCTGTAAGAAGACCAAACGGCAGGTGGGACACAAAATCCGAAGCACCAGGTCACTCCAAACAAAAGGGGGATGAGGTTACGCCTCATCCCCCGACACCGGCTCAGCGTACTTAATGCCTACCCTTCTTCACCTTCCAGGTTCCGTTCCAGCTTACGCTTGACGCGCTGGAGGGCGTTGTCGATGGATTTGACGTGGCGGTTCAGTTCGTTGGCCATCTCCTGGTAGGACTTGCCTTCCAGGTAGGCCGTGAGCACTTTACACTCCAGTTCGCTGAGATTCTTGCGGATGCGCTCCCGCATGGTAGCGGACGCTTCCTGGTTAATGACAAGTTCCTCAGGGTCGCTGACCTTGATGCTACTGATCACGTCCAGCAGCGTGCGGTCCGAGTCCTCGTCATAGATCGGCTTGTTCAACGAGATGTAGGAATTGAGCGGGATGTGCTTCTGGCGTGTAGCAGTTTTGATCGCGGTGATGATCTGACGGGTGATGCACAGCTCGGCGAATGCGCGGAATGAGGAGAGCTTATCGGCCCGGAAATCGCGTATCGCTTTGTAGAGGCCAATCATGCCCTCCTGGATGATATCCTCGCGATCGGCCCCGATCAGGAAGTACGCTTTGGCTTTGACTCGGACGAAATTGCGGTACTTATTGATGAGGTATTCACTTGCGTGGTCGTCGCCGGATTTTGCTGAGGCGACGAGGTCTTCATCACCCATTTCGGCATAGGTCGGTGCTTCCCGCCGCGCCAGCGCCACTCTGTTTGCCTCCACCGTGATGATTCGAGGCTCATTATACGAACCGGTCCACACCACGTCAAGGAAAAGGTGCGCGCCCGGAGTGTGGAGCGCGACCTCACCGTGAGGTATCGACCGTCGACTGCGTGTGCAGTTGTCGCACGACTTCGTACAACAAGATGCCGCCGGCAACGGAGACGTTGAGCGAGCTGAGACGGCCGTGCATCGGGAGACGCACGAGGACATCGCAGCGCTCGCGCACCAACCGGCTGAGCCCTCTCCCTTCTCCACCCAAGACGAGTGCTATGGGTGGGAGTAACCGCGCCTCATAGTGCACGGTCGTTGCGGAAGGATCAGCGCCCACCACCCATAGTCTGGCGTCCTTCAGTGCGTCCAACGCGCGCGAGATGTTAGTCACTTGGGCGACGGGCAGGTGCTCTAACGCCCCCGCGGACGTCCGCGCGACGGTGGGCGTCAACCCGACGGCCCGGTGGCGGGGGATGATGATGCCGTGCACCCCGGCCCCCTCCGCGGTCCGGATGAGGGCGCCGAGGTTCGCCGGATCTTCCACGCCCTCGACCACGAGGACAAAGGGGGCTTGGTTGCGGTGGCGCGCGCTGGCGAGGACCTCGTCCACGCTCACCAGTGATTTCGCCGATGTCAGCGCGATGACACCCTGATGGGACGCGCCCTGCGCCAGGTGGTCGAGACGGCGCTCGTCGACAAACTGCACAAAAATGTCGTGGTGCTTGGCTTCTTGCAGGATGGCGCGAATCGTGCCGCCGTGGGCCGCCCGGGTTAGGAGAATCTTGCGCAAGGGCCGGTCGGCTCGCAGCGCTTCCAGCACCGCCCGCCGCCCGGGCAGGATGTCCTGGTCCCCTTCGGCTTCGCTATGGTCGCGGCTGTCGGGCATCAGGAGGGGGCTGGCGCCCGTCAGACGGCGCCACGCGCCACCGGGGACCGGTGGGCAAATCCTCGACGAGGATCCCTAGCTCTCCCAGCCGGGTCCGAACGCGGTCGGCCACATCATAGGCACGCTGTGCGCGCGCCCGTTCGCGTCCGGCCAGCAGGGTGCGGATCAAATGCTCGGGATCCGCGGTCAACACGGGGTCAGGGAAGAGCTCAGCTGAGTGCATGCGGACATCGGCCAGCACGGCCTGCAGGGCGGGGACCAATCGTGCCGTCACACCCGGACGCTGCAAGGACAGCCCCAGTACCTGCGCCAAGTCGCGCAGGGTGTCGGAGGCCACCCACAGCCCCGCCCGCCCCTGCCCCGAGCCCTTGATAGCCCCATCGGCCACCCGGTTGATCTCCGCCGCCAGCATGAAGAGTGCAGCGACCGCCTGGGGGGTGTTCACGTCGTCATCCATAGCTGCCTCAAACGCCCCGCGGGCCCGCCGCGCGGCCTCAGTTAGCCCGGCGTCCTCTCGGTCGCTTGTGCGGGCGATCGCTTCCTCCGCATTCGTGAGAGCGGTGCGGAGCCGTTCTAACCCGCGGGTCGAGGCGCGGACGGCCTCATCTGTCCACCGCACCGGGGTGCGGTAGTGCGCGCTGAGGTAGAAGAGCCGAATCGCGTCGGCGGAGTACTGCGTCAGCGCATCTTGGAGCGAGACAAAGTTTCCGAGGTGCCGGTGCATCTCTTCGCCCACCGGTGGCTTCATCAGGGCATGGTGCAGCCAGTAGCGGACAAACGGCATTCGGCCGGTGAATGCCTCACTCTGCGCGATTTCGTTTTCGTGGTGGGGAAAGACGAGGTCCTCACCGCCCCCGTGGATATCGATCTGCTCCCCCAAGTCCTGCAGAATCATCGCCGAGCACTCGATGTGCCAGCCGGGACGCCCCGGC
This sequence comes from bacterium, assembly GCA_035300645.1. Classification (GTDB taxonomy): domain Bacteria; phylum Sysuimicrobiota; class Sysuimicrobiia; order Sysuimicrobiales; family Kaftiobacteriaceae; genus 13-1-40CM-64-14. The sequence goes on along the minus strand of DATGVF010000008.1, from coordinate 8,874 downwards.
CCCCATGGACTGGGCCAGGACGGCTCGCCCGCCTTGGCGGCCTTCCAGAGGGCAAAGTCCATGGGATGTTCCTTGCGCGGATCAGGGTCGATCCGCGCCCCGGCCTGCATCTCTTCTAGCGATCGCCCCGACAGCTGCAGGTAGCGGGGAAACGACGACACTCGGAAGTAGACATCCCCGTTCACACGATACGCGTTCCCCCGCGCGATGAGGCCCGCAATGACCTCGACGATCTTCGGGATGGTTTCTGAGGCCCGAGGGTAACGGTCGGCCCGCCGGACCCCTAGGGCATCGATCTCGCGCAAGAACCGATCGACATACTCTTGGGCAATCTCGGTGACTCCGCGGCCTTCCCGCGTGGCGCGCTCGATAATCCGGTCCTCGATATCGGTGAAGTTCTGGACGTGGAGGACTCGATAGCCCCGGTATTCGAGGTAGCGTCGTAAGACGTCGAAGAACGCGTAGCTGAATCCGTGCCCCACGTGGGCGGGGCCGTAGAGGTTGGGCCCGCACACGTACATCCGCACGACTCCCCGCTCGAGCGGGACAAATTCTTCGACAGTCCGCCTCGCGGTGTTATGAAGCCGAAAGCTCATGCCCCGAGTGTATCAAAAACACATCGCCCCGGCCTTGAGCCACCTCGGGCGTGGCGGGCGGCGCGGGGCGCAACAATTCGTGGGGCGGGCGTCGGCTTAGGTCGACCGCAGGGCCTCGATCGCATCGAGCTCGGCACAGACCTCCCACGCCGCGGAGGAACGGAGGCTGCGCGGGTCGGCGCGCCGATAGCGGCGTAAGTCAAAGCAGCCGTGGTCGGTGACGATGCGGTAGAATCGTTCCCCGGCTTCGTAACGCGTCTCGACGATCTTCACAACGCGCACGTAGTCCCCGTTCCGCCAAAACCCCGTCACTCGCGGGTGCACCGCGGCAGGTCGATCAACTTCTACAGAGACGGGGTCCGCCACGACCGCGCGCTCGACGAAGAGCAGCTCCGGCAGCGGCTTTGTTCTATGGTCCAAACCTGCTACCTCTCATTGAAGGCAGGTTCGTAGCCGCCAACGCGAGGGGGGTGGGACAGGGCTTCGTACTCTCGACAACATCAGGACGTCGCCGCCAGCGTTGCCACGGCGTGCGCCGCAATCCCTTCGTGGCGTCCAATCGCACCCAGCCCCTCGGTGGTGGTGGCTTTGATGCTGATCGATGATGGATCGACGCCCATCGCCGCAGCCAACCGCTCGCGCATTGAGGCAAAGAATGGTGCCAGCTGGGGAGCCTCGGCGAGCACCACCGAATCCACGTGGACGATCCGCCACCCCGCTGCGCTGACCATGGCAGTCACGCGGCGCAGCAGCTCGACGCTGTCCGCATCCTTCCACGCGATATCCGTGGAGGGGAAGTGCTGTCCGATATCGCCCAATCCGGCAGCCCCGAGTAACGCGTCCATCACGGCGTGCGCCAGCACGTCCGCATCCGAATGACCCAGCAGTCCGCGCGGAGACGGGATCGACACGCCGCCTAACCGCAAAGTCCGACCAGGCACGAGTCGGTGGGCATCGTATCCGAGGCCTGTCCGCATGACGCGCAGCGGGCTGGGGCGTAAATACATCTCGGCGAGATCACGGTCCGAGGGCACAGTCACCTTCAGGTTCTGAGGGGCATCTTCGACGATGCGCACCCCCTGGCCCAGACGCTCCACCAACACAGCGTCGTCGGTGCCGACGAAGCCCTCCGCATTTGCCTGGTTGTGCGCCTGTACCAAGAGATCCGTTCGAAAGGCCTGCGGCGTGCGCGCGATCCAGAGTCGCTCCCGGTCCAACGTCTGCGCGACGGTCGCGCCCTCGACGCGCTTGACCGTTTCGCGGAGAGGCACCGCCGCGGTTGCGGCGCCGGTCTGTGATGCGGTCATGATCACAGCGGTGACAACCTCCGGACTGACCAGGGGGCGTGCGCCGTCATGGATGACGGCGACGGGGGCGGGGCCCACGTGGGCGAGTCCTGCCAACACGGACGCCTGCCGGTGGTCTCCTCCTGCCACAACCGAGCTCACTTTGGGAGTCGCGTACGTCGTCAGCAGGGTGCGTGCGAGGTCGATATCCTCCCCGCGGACGACCACGATGATGTGGTCGACGGCGGGGGACTGCGCCACACGTTGCGCGGCGTGGACAACCATTGGCACGCCGGCTAGGGGGATGAAGGCTTTGGGAAGCGTTCCCCCCAGACGCTCCCCCCGCCCTGCCGCGACGATAACGGCAGCCGCCGACGCGGCCGGGCTCATCGCCGCTCCGAGGAGACGCCTTGGGCTTCCTTCGGCCGCCCGAAGATCATCCGGCCGGCCACCGTTTGGAGGACGCTGGTCACTACGACGTCGGGGGTATCGCCGATGTACTTCTTGCCACCCTCGACGACGACCATCGTGCCGTCGTCGAGGTACCCCACACCTTGGCCCGCCTCTTTACCGTCTTTGATTACCTGCACCGTCAACTCTTCGCCGGGCAGGACCACTGGTCGCAGGGCCTGCGACAGCTCGTTGATGTTGAGGACGCGGATGCCTTGCAGTTCGGCGACCTTGTTGAGGTTGAAGTCGTTGGTCACAATCCAGCCTCGCACGTTCTTCGCCAACGCCACCAGGGAACCGTCGACCTCGGGACCACTGTCTTTGGCATCCTCGACAATTTGGACTGCCTGCAACTCCTGTTGCAACCTGCGCAACACATCCAACCCCCGCCGCCCGCGATTGCGGCGGAGCGTGTCGGAGGAATCAGCAATGCGCTGCAACTCGGACAACACCGCGCGCGTGACCAGTAGCGGTCCTTCCAAGAAGCCGGAGGTGACCACGTCGGCGACGCGGCCGTCGATGATGACGCTGGTATCGAGGACCTTCGGCACACCGCGTCCCTTGACCCCGCCCCGACTGGAGCGGTCCACGCGGGAGAGGGTGCTGGTGACCTCGTCGCGCCGCTGCATCACCAGGTGATAGCCGAGATAGGCAAGGGCAATCGCGGCTGCCAGGGCCAAGTAGTTGCCGACGCCGGGGATCCGCGCCAGGGGGTAGCCGACAAGAAACGCCAAGACCAATCCGGACCCCAAGCCCAACACGCCGAGCGCCACATCGCGGAGCGATACATTCGCCAAGCGATTCAGCACCCACCCCATCACCCGTTCAAACCAGCGCCAGATCCACCCTGCGAAGACCAATCCTAGGAGGGCCCCGACCAGCAAGCCGCCTACGACGGCTTCGATGCGGACGTGACGCAACGGCTCGAGTTGCGTTGCGACCCATGCCGTGACCTGATAACCAACCGCAGCACCGAGGATGAACCCGGCGATTCGGACGATGATTGTCATACGCGTTCACACCTTCGAGGAGCCTACCCCTACTATAGCCGATTCACTCTAGGCAGGTCACATCTCATCTATACCCGTTCGGTCTCTCGATACGTCAGCGACATCACATTCCTTGACAATGATTCGCGGCGCTCCCTATAATGATCGCGACTCAGCCCCTCGTTGTGGCGGCCTACTGATGATCGGTCCGTGCGGTGTTCCGTCGAGGGCGAGCGTGAAGGAAGTCGCCAGAAGGTCCGGGGGGAAACCATGAAGGACACCGACGAAGCGCAATTCCAGGCCACGGTTTCCGAATTCCTGCTCCGACACCGCAGTATCCTTGATGTCCAGTCCAAACTCAGCGAAGCAACCGCGCGCGTCAATCGCGCCATCGCCAAATCCGTAACCACCTGTGGGTGCATCTCCATCAGCGCGGCGAAGCAGACGTTCCCCATCGATATCGGCCTGCGGGAACTGAAGCAGTTCATGGCCACACACCTCGCGGGGCAGATGTGCGAGAAGTGCCGCGAGGTCTTGGAAACTGAAATCGGCACCACGCTTTTCTATCTTGCCGCGATGTGCAGCCTGCTGGACCTCAACCTCAAGGACGTCCTCCAGAAAGAACACGCCCGGGTCAGTGCCTTGGGCGTCTTCAACCTCACCTAACCGCAGGTTTTCCAAACTACGCGGGCTCAGGGGATCAGGTGCTGGAGGGCAGAAGCGACCTGCGAAACCGGGATTAGTTCGATCCCAGCTACTTGCAGTTCGGCCGCTTGTGCCGGGACGATACAGCGACGAAACCCCAGCCGCGCCGCTTCGAGCGCTCGTTTCTCCAGTTGCGGGACCATGCGGAGTTCGCCACCGAGCCCGATCTCGCCAATCGCTACTGCCGTCGGATCGACCGGCCGGCCGCGCAGGCTGCTGGCCACCGCCGCGGCCACGCCCAAGTCGATCGCGGGCTCGTCCACGTTGACCCCCCCTGCCACGCTGACATACACGTCGTGACTCGCGAGCGCCGTGCCCGCTCGCTTTTCTAAAACCGCCAACAAGACAACGGTGCGATTGTAGTCCACGCCTGCGACAGTGCGCCGCGGCATGCCGAAGACCGTGGGCGTCACCAGCGCCTGCACCTCAACCAACAGCGGCCGCGTCCCTTCCATGGCACACACGACGGCGGATCCCGGCGCCTCGGCGGCGCGTTCGGAGAGAAAGGCCGCCGACGGGTTGAGGACATCGCGCAGGCCCGTCTCGCGCATCTCAAAGACTCCAATCTCGTTCGTGGATCCAAAGCGGTTCTTGGTCGCGCGGATGATACGGTACGCGTGGTGACGATCGCCTTCGAAGTACAAAACGGTGTCCACGATGTGTTCGAGGACCCGCGGACCTGCCAGTTGACCCTCTTTGGTCACATGCCCCACAATGAGCACGCAGATCGTCTGGTCCTTCGCCATCCGCATGAGGTCAGCGGTGCACTCGCGTACTTGCCCGACACTGCCCGGCGCCGACGACAGCCCTGGCTTGACGACGGTCTGGATGGAGTCCACGACGACGACCTGCGGATGTTCCTGCTTGCAGGCTCCGAGAATCGCCTCGAGGTTGGCCTCTGCCAGGAGCAACAGGTTCGGTGTGGCCACACCCAACCGATCGGCGCGGAGTTTGACCTGGGCGGCGGATTCCTCGCCACTGACGTACAGCACTAGGTGCCCGGCCTCTGCCAGGTTCCGGCAGGCCTGCGTGAGCAAAGTGGTTTTCCCGATCCCGGGATCGCCGCCGATGAGCACCAGCGACCCGGGCACCAGCCCGCCCCCCAACACCCGATCCAGTTCTGCCGACCCGGTCGCCATGCGCGGCTGTGAGGTCGACACAACCTCCGTCATCGCGACCGGCACCGCGGGCGGGGCAGGCGGTGGTGAGCTGACGTCACCCGCCGCTTCCTCCACGAGGGAATTCCACGCCTCACAGGCAGGGCACCGCCCCAACCATTTCGGGGAGGCATACCCGCAGGCTTGGCACACATATTGGAGTCGCGCTTTGGTCATCGCACCCGTCTAGCCAACAGAAAAGCCCGGCTCTCCACCGGGCCGATCGTATGCGTCCGCATCTGAGGGACTACTCTCCTCCACGTCCGCGCTGGCTAGTCTCCCTTCAATGCCGGTTCGGGTTGTCGCTTCCGCTCAAAGACGATCCGTCCGTCTCGGGCGTCGACGACGACCGTGTCCCCGGTGGTGAAGTTCCCCCGCAGCAACTCATCGGATAGTTGATCCTCAATGAAGCGCTGAATCGTTCGCCGCAGCGGCCGCGCGCCGAACGTAGGATCGAACCCCTCCTTGGCCAGCAAGTCCTTGGCCGCCGCTGTCAGCTCGAGGGACATGCTCTGTCCGCGCAGCTCGCGTTGCACGCGGGCGATCAGGATGTCCACGATCGCCTTGAGCTGGTCGCTAGTCAGGGGGCGGAAGATTATCACCTCATCGATCCGGTTGAGAAATTCCGGCCGGAACGTGCGCCGCAGTTCCTCGGTGATATGCTCTTTCATGCGCGCGTAGGCGCCCTCGACGGCCTGCCGCTCATCCGGGGTCGGCTTGAAGCCGATGGCGACTTCCCTCTCCAACAGCGGTGCGCCGACGTTGCTCGTCATGATGATGACGGTGTTCTTGAAGTCCACAGTGCGGCCTTGGGCATCCGTCAGACGGCCGTCATCGAGAATCTGCAACAGCGCGTTGAAGATCTCCGGATGCGCCTTTTCGATCTCGTCAAAGAGCACCACCGAAAAGGGCCGCCGGCGCACCTGCTCGGTGAGCTGGCCCCCCTCCTCGTAGCCGACGTAGCCCGGCGGAGAGCCGACCAGCCGGCTGATGGTGTGACGCTCGCTGTACTCTGACATGTCGATACGAATCAGGGCGTTCTCATCACCGAACAAGAATTCGGCGAGCGCGCGGGCAAGCTCGGTCTTCCCGACTCCGGTGGGCCCCAAGAAGATGAACGAGCCAACCGGCCGTCGAGGATCCTTCAGGCCGGTGCGGGCGCGCCGCACGGCCTTGGCGACGGCGCTGACCGCCTCTTCCTGGCCAATGATGCGCTCGTGAATGGAGTCCTCCATCTTGAGCAGCCGCTGGGTCTCCTCTTCGACCAGCCGCGTGACGGGGATTCCGGTCCACGACGACACGACATCGGCAATGTCGTCCGCAGTGACGGTGCTGATGTCGCGACCTTTTTCGCGCTTCCAGGAGGACTCCAGCTCTTCCAGTTTCTGGCGCAGCACGCGCTCTTTGTCGCGCAGTTGCGCCGCCTTCTCGAAGTCCTGGTTCTTGATCGATTCTTCCTTCTCTCGGCGGACGCGATCGACTTTCTCGACAGCCTGACGGACCTCCTGAGGCAGGAACGACGCCGCGAGCCGGATCTTGCTGGAGGCTTCGTCCATCAGGTCGATGGCCTTATCAGGTAGGAACCGGTCGGCGATGTACTTCTCGGCCAGCGTCGACGCGGCCGCGAGGGCTTCATCGCTGATGGTGACGCCGTGGTGCGCTTCGTAGCGCTCCCGCAGCCCTTTCAGGATTTCGATGGTCTGTTCGACCGAGGGCTCGCTCACCAGAATGGGCTGGAAGCGGCGTTCCAAAGCGGCGTCACGTTCCACGTACTTGCGGTACTCGTCCAGCGTCGTGGCCCCGATGCACTGCAACTCTCCGCGAGCCAGCGCGGGCTTGAGGATATTACTCGCGTCGATGGCGCCTTCGGCCGCCCCGGCGCCGACGAGGGTGTGCAGCTCGTCCACGAACAGCACTACCTCGCTCTGCGCCTTGCGAATCTCGTCCATCACCTTCTTCATGCGCTCTTCAAACTCACCGCGGTACTTGGTCCCGGCCACCAGCGCGGCCAGATCCAGCTGCACGACGCGCTTGTTGCGCAGGATCTCGGGGACGTCGCCGCGCACGATGCGCTGGGCGAGCCCCTCGGTGATCGCGGTCTTGCCTACGCCAGGTTCGCCAATGAGGGCGGGGTTATTCTTGGTGCGGCGGGAGAGGACCTGAATGACCCGCTCGATCTCGCGCTCCCGGCCGACTACCGGGTCGAGCTTGTTTTCGCGCGCCAGTTTGGTGAGGTCCCGGCCAAACTCATCCAGCGTGGGGGTCTTGCTCGACTGCTTTGTGTAGCCGGTCGTGCCTTCTTCCCCCAGCAGGTAGACTACCTGGGCTCGAACGCGCTCCAGGTCGGCCCCCATCGCCTCGAGCACCCGCGCGGCAACGCCTTCGCCTTCGCGGATCAGGCCCAGCAACAGGTGCTCGGTCCCGATGTAGTTGTGGCCGAGCCGGCGGGCCTCGTCTAAGGCGAGTTCTAAGACTTTCTTCGCGCGGGGTGTAAAGGCGACTTCCTCGTACGGGGTCCGCTCGCCGCGGCCAATCGCGCTCTCGATCTCAGCGCGGACGCGGTCGGGAGAGATGTTCAGACTCTCGAGGACTTTGCTCGCGACACCCTCACCTTCGCGGATGATCCCCAGCAGGATGTGCTCGGTGCCGACGGCGCTGTGGTTGAGGCGCTTGGCTTCTTCCTGGGCGAGGATGATGACGCGCCGGGCTCGTTCTGTAAACCGCTCAAACATCGCGATAACGTCCCCCTCTCCGCCAGAGCGTATGTTGGTTTGTCGTAGTTCCCGACCACTTCGCGGGGCGAAGGTGTCAGGCGGTAGAGGCTTAAGTTGCCCTACGAGTTCTGCTCCGGCGGAGGTCCCTCCTGCTCGGGCCTCCTGCTTCCCCAAAACGAAAGAATGAAGTACCTAGGTGAACGCACGGGCTTGCGAGTGGCATTCCCACCCGCGACCATCTCCTGCCTCCATTGTACCCGGGAGGGAGAAAACAAGACAGGGGACCTTCACGCGACGAACAACCCCGCTCTGGGAGGAGCGAGGTACCCCCGAGCTACTTGATGTGCAGGACAGTATACCGCATCTTGCCCGCCGGAGCGGAAACTTCCACAGCCTCGCCCTTGCGCTTGCCCAATAGTGCGCGGCCTACAGGAGACTCGTCGCTGATCTTATCTTTGGCCGGGTCGGCTTCCGCGGACCCGACAATCATGTAGGTGATTTCATCTCCGGAGGCGAGCTCCTTCACCCGGACGGTGCAGCCAACCGTGATCCGGTCGGAGTGAGTGTTCTGGTTATCAATGACCTGGGGGTTGCGCAACATCGCTTCCAGCTGCAAGATGCGCCCTTCCACGAACGCCTGCTCGTTCTTCGCATCCTCGTACTCGGAGTTTTCCATGAGGTCGCCAAACTCTTTAGCCTGTTTAATCCGCGCCGCGACTTCCTTGCGGCGCACCGTCTTGAGGTGTTCAAGCTCTTCTACCAGCCGGCGCAACCCCTCCGGTGTGAGGATTGTCGCCTTCTCGGCCTTCGCCATCGTCAGACTCCCACATGAAGGGGCTTGAAGACAAAACACCGTAGGCCGATTTCGACCTACAGCGCCCCCGCCTCTCTGTACTCGATCTGCAACAAAACTGAGGGCTCTTGCTCGCCCTCAGTGGGTCGGAGTATAGCCCATCCCCCTGGTGGCGTCAAGCGCA
>DATGVF010000007.1:0-2767 GCA_035300645.1 bacterium | reverse complement strand
TTCTGTCCAACTGGCGCGTCTCCTGCCGGAAACGTGGCGCCCAGAGCGATGAGGGCAGGGTCCAGTCTCCCTGCTTTCATGCCCGATTATACCAAGGATAGTAGCCTTTCGGGGACAGGGCGACATCGACAGACCCATAGGGCACCTGGCTGAGCCGCCGGGGACCGCCGGGAGGCGAAATCAGATCGGGCTCCGCAGGTCAGCACTCACAGGTGGGCGAGGATAAGCGTCGTTTAGGTTTGTTGTATCTTAATCGGAGGCTGCGCAATCAATAAACTCTTCCTGCCGGTTCGACGTGCCTGTTGGTAGGGCGATTCCCGCGCCCTGGAGGGGGAAACGTGCGCGTTCCGCCGAAGGACGCACACGCCCGAGACAAATTGCCATGACGCTGTTGCTGCGGGAATCAGAGGTTCGAGCCCTCCTTTCAATGGAAGACGCGATCGGCTTGATGGCCGACGCGTTGCAGGCCTTCTCCACCGGTGGCGTCGAGCAACCCGTGCGGCTCGCGATGGTTATCCCCCCGCATGATGGCTATCTGGGGTTGATGCCCGCGCACATCCGCGCCACGCAAGCGAAAGAAGGGCGACTGGGCGAAGGCTTGGGCGCCAAGGCCGTCACAATTTTCCCACGCAATGCGGCGCGCGACTTGCCGACCATCCTCTCCGTCGTCTTGCTTTGGGATGGCGCGACTGGCGACCTTCTGGCCATGATGGATGGACGGCTCATCACAGAGGTTCGGACGGCCGCGACCTCAGCGGTGGCCACACGCGTCCTGGCACGGCCGGATGCCCGAGTGCTGGCGATGCTCGGAGCCGGGGTGCAAGCGCGGAGCCACCTGGAGGCCCTCGCTCTGATCCGGCCCTTGCGCCAAGTGCGTCTCTGGTCGCGCAGTCCGGCGTCCGTGCAGCGCCTGATCGGGCAGATACGCCCCGGTATCGGGGGGGTGCCACTGGTGGCGTGCGCGACGGCAGAGGAGGCCGCGCGGGGGGCGGACATCATTGTCACAGCCACGGCATCCGCGACCCCCGTGCTCGCGGGAAAGTGGATTGCTCCTGGAGCGCACATCAACGCCGTGGGCGCGCCGCAGCCGACCATGCGGGAGTTGGACACAGCGGCGGTGCGAGGAGCACGGTTATACGTCGACTCCCGTGCTGGCGCGCTGGTCGAGTCGGGGGATATCATGATGCCGATTGCGGAAAAGGTGATCGGTCCAGGCCACATCATCGGGGAAGTCGGGGAAGTCCTGGCGGGCAAGGTCTCGGGCCGCACGAGTGACCGAGACATTACGCTTTTCAAGTCTCTTGGGATGGCGGTCGAGGATGTCGCCGCGGCACAGTACATCTATTCGCGAGCGCGCCAACAAGGAGTAGGGCAGCAGATCGATTTCCGTTAGCGAACAGGAAGCACGCCGCGCGGACCTGGACCCCCCGAAGAGGTGCGTCGCGGTCACCGGTTGAGGTGAACGATGCCCGGTAAGAAGATTGTCATCCTAGGCGGCGGGTTCGGCGGCATCACGGCGGCCCGAGAGCTGCGGGGTGCGCTGGCCGCGGAGCATCAGATCACGCTGATCGATCGGTCCGGGCGCTTCATGATGGGCCTGCGGAAGCTGTGGATGCTGGTCGGGCGCGGCACGCGGCAGGAGGGGACCCGATCATTGGATGGTCTGCGCGCTCTGGGTATCGACGTCCAGGTGGTGACGGTGGCCGCGATCGATCCGCGCACGCGCACAGTGCGCACCGAGGCGGCGAGTATCCCGTTTGACTATCTGATTGTGGCCCTGGGCGCAGAGCCCCGATCCGATCTCGTTCCGGGGTTTGGTCCCCCTGCGTTCAACCTGTACGATCCCGACGACGTGGAGCGTTTGGCGCCCCGCATCCGCACATTCCGTGAGGGGCGGATCCTCCTCGCTGTGATGGGCGTGCCCTACAAGTGCCCACCCGCTCCCTACGAGGCGGCGATGATGCTCGATGACCTCTTTCGCAAACGGGGCATGCGGGATGCGGTACAGATCGACACCTCGACCCCCCAGCCGATGTCATTGCCTGTGGTGGGAGCGACCAACTGCACGCAGGTGGAAGGATACCTCGCGGCCCGGGGGATCGGTTTTTCGCCAAAGACCAAGGTCATGAAAGTTGACGGCTCCACGATAGTCACGGAAGCGAGTAGAGTCCAGGCTGATCTGCTCATCGGCGTCCCCCCCCACCGTCCCCCTGCACTCATCCGCGAGAGCGGCTTGACGTTGCGTGGGGAGTGGCTGGCCGTGGACAGCGCGACGCTCCGCACCTCCGTCGAGGGGATCTTTGCCGTCGGCGACGTGGTCGAAATCCCCACCGCCAATGCCATGGCGCTTCCCAAGGCAGGGATCTTCGCCGAAGCACAGGCGCGCGTCGCCGCGTCACAGATTATTAGTGACATCCTGCGCCGTCCTGCGCCGGCCGTCTTTGACGGTCGAGGGTACTGTTTCATCGAAACCGGGGGAGGCCAGGCGACGATGGTGCAAGGAGATTTCCTTGCTGCCCCGGCGCCAGCCGTGCAGGTTGCCCCACCGAGTGCGCAGATCTACCAGCAAAAGGTCGCCTTCGAGCAGACTCGCCTGTCCACGTGGTTCGCCCCGTAGCAGAAGGATGTCGGGACCCCTTCGGTCCCCAAGTCGGCACCTTTAGTCTGGGAAGGAGACGAGCGATGGAAGTCTTCGAGGCGGTGAGCACCGTCTTGGCCGTGCGCAGTTATAAGGACAAACCTGTGCCGGCAGACATCGTCCGGCGGA
>DATGVF010000006.1:0-3179 GCA_035300645.1 bacterium | reverse complement strand
CCAATCAAGGCGCCTGGGAGCCTTCGCAGGAGACCTGCCGAGGTCCTGCTGGGGAAGACCCGAGCCAGTAGGCGGCGGCTTCCCCCCGGCTGCAAGGGGTCCAGAAGCCGCTCGTTGAATCCTGGGCGAAACTAAAAGCATACACACCTTCAACCAACGAGCCGTTGACCAACGAAGTGGGTAGTCAGTCCTAATTCCACTGAGGAGGGAAAGCCATGGCAGTGCAGGCTGTGTCTCCACGGTACCTCCGTTTGGTCCTCGTGGCATCCGCCGTTGGTACCGTCATTGAATGGTACGACTTCTACATCTTCGGGAGCTTGGCCGGGGTGTTGTCGACGCAGTTCTTCGCAAAAACCGATCCCGTCGCCGCATTTCTCTCGACCGTCGCACTCTTCACGATCGGGTTTCTAATCAGGCCGCTTGGGGCGTTCGTCTTTGGCCGGATCGGCGACCTCATCGGACGGAAATACACCTTCCTGATTACGCTGACCGGGATGGGCCTCTCGACGGCCCTGATTGGTGCCATCCCGACGTACGCACAGATCGGGCTCACCGCCGCCATACTCCTCTTCATCCTGCGGCTGATTCAGGGCCTCACGCTGGGGGGCGAGTACGGCGGGGCGATCACCTATGTCGCCGAGCACGTGCCCGACGCGCGGCGCGGATATTACACCGGCTACTTGCAGACGTCCCCGACGATTGGCCTGCTGCTGTCGCTGCTCGTGGTCGTCGGTACGCGGTTGTACCTGGGCGAAGGGGCATTCAACGCCTGGGGCTGGCGTATTCCCTTCCTGCTGTCGTTGATCCTGGTCATCATCTCTTTCTGGATCCGCCTCCGTCTGCAGGAGACGCCCATCTTCGCGGAGATGAAGGCCAGGCGCCAGACCGCGCTGAACCCATGGCGCGAGGCCTTCCTCAGCTCGAACTTCAAGTACGTGCTGATCGCCATCGTGGTGCTGATTGGCCAAGGTGTCGTCTGGTACAGCAGCCAGTTCTGGGCGCTGTTCTTCCTGCAGAACGTACAGAAACTGGACGTGCTCACTTCCAGCACTATCGTGGGCATCGCCCTGGTCCTGGCGACCCCGTTCTTCGTCATTTTGGGAGGGTTGTCGGACCGGATTGGGCGCAAGCCCATCATCTTGGGCGGGATGGCCCTGGCCTCCCTGACCTACCTGCCGATTTACACGGCGCTAGGGCAGGCCGCGCGGCCAGGGGCCGTCAACTATCCACTCGCGGTCTTCCTGGTCTTTATCCTCGTCCTCTACGTGGCGATGGTCTACGGCCCGGTCGCCGCGTTTTTGGCCGAGTTCTTCCCGTCCCGCATCCGCTACACTTCGGTTTCGGTGCCGTACCACATCGGCAACGGCTGGGGCGGTGGGCTAGTGCCCTTCATTACCTCGGCCGCATATGCGTCCACCCACAGTCTCGCCTCCGCGCTGGCGTATCCGATTATTGTGCCCGCGGTTGCGTTTCTGATCGCGCTGTTCATCATGCCGCAGACCCACCACTTGACGATTGCTGGGGAGCGGCCGGCACCGGGGATGCGCGTCGGGCACGCGCCGGCGACGGGGGGCGGTCGGTAACGAGTCGCAGTCTCCAGCCCGGATTTGCAGGTGAGGCGGATGAGGGCGTCGGAATCAGTTCCGGCGCTCTCACCGCCTCAAGTTTTCCCTTGCAGCCCCTGCACCGCGCTCCTATAATCAGGACTACACTCGTGCGAAAAACCCCCCCGACGAGCTCACGCACACAATCAACCGTACCTTAACGCCGTCTTTCGTACGAATTTCGTACCGTGAGGTGCGCCATGCGGATTCTCTACATTCTCCCCGGGAGTTTGTCGCGGACTGAGCTGGGCGTGAAGGAGGTGGACCGCCGCCGCGCGATCCTGCAGCGCCTCTCTGCCCCCGGCACGGAAGTGGATATCGTCGACGTGCCTGAGGGGCCCGGGTCCATCGAGTCCGCTTACGAAGAATACTTGTCCGTGCCGGGCACACTCAGGCACGTGCAAGAGGCAGCCCGCCAGGGGTACGCGGGAGCGATCATTGGATGCTTTGGAGATCCGGGGCTCGACGCCGCCCGCGAACTCGTGGAGATGCCGGTGGTGGGGCCGGCGGAGGCATCGATGCTGCTGGCCTGTACGCTGGGGCATCGCTTCTCCGTGGTAACTGTGCTGGAGTCGGTCGTCCCCTCCCTGCGGCACCTCGCCCATCGAGTGGGGGTGACTGAGAAACTGGCGTCCGTCCGGGCCGTGGACATCCCCGTGCTGGACCTCGGAAAAGACCGCGAGCGCAGTATCAATCGCATTATTGCCCTTGGCCGCCGCGCGGTCTCAGACGACGGGGCGGACGCGCTGGTCTTGGGCTGCATGAGCATGGGGTTTTTGGAGGCCCACAAGACGATCGCCACGGAGGTCGGCGTCCCGGTGGTCAATCCCGTCTATGCAGGGTTGAAGATGTTGGAAGCGCTGGTCGGAGCAGGCTTGCGTCACAGTAAGCGCGCGTATCCGGTGCCGCCGAAACTCGTGCGCATGCAGGTCGCATCGAGCTGATGGTTCTCCGGGCCTCCCGGCCCGTGCGCTAGACGCTACTACGAGGGGGGAGAAAACATGATAAAGCGAGTTCTCCGGTTCGCCGGGGTAGGCATTGTCCTGGTCCTGGCACTAGGCACAGTGGCCCAGAGCCAGACGCAAGACCGCCGCGTGCGGGAACTGATCGTACTCACCCGTCCGCAATCTGCGGATCCACAGGAATTTGAAACCAGTCGCCTGGTCGCGCCCGATTTTGAGAGCTTGGGGCTCAAGGTGACGGTGCGGGTGATGCCGTGGGAGCAAATGTCCGACTACGTCTGGTACAGCCGAGACAAGTGGGACATGACGATGTGGCAGATGGTCGGTCGCCCCGAGCGCTCCGATCCCGACGAATTCGCGATGAACCTGTTCCACTCGTCGACGGCCGCCAAGGGCTATAACTTCGTGGGTTTCATCAATCCCACGTACGATCGCATCGCGGAAGCGCAGCGCATCAAGACGGATTTGAAGACCCGCCGGCAGTTGATCTTTGAAGCGCAGAAGATCATCGCCCGCAGCGCGCCGTATGTCTTCCTAGTCTTCCCGCAGAGCAGCTACGCGTACAACAATGCGGTCTGGGACTCGAGCAGCATCGTCGAACAGCGGGGCATCG
>DATGVF010000005.1:0-2675 GCA_035300645.1 bacterium | reverse complement strand
AGGTGATCCGCACGGCCGTCAAGTCGGCGATGTTCCACAAGGAGTATGGCGAGGTGTTCACGGGAGACGAGCGCTGGCGCGGGCTTCCCGTCCCCGCCGGCGATCGGTTCGCCTGGGAGCCCGACTCCACCTACATCCGCCGGGCGCCGTACTTCGACGGCATGCCGCGCACCCCGGGACCCGTCACCGATATCAGGGGCGCGCGCGCGTTGTGTTTCCTGGGTGACAGCATCACCACGGATCACATCTCGCCCGCCGGCTCCATCCGCAAGACCAGCCCGGCCGGCCAGTACCTGATCGCGCACGGGGTGAAGCCCGAGGATTTCAACTCGTACGGCGCGCGCCGGGGCAACCACGAAGTGATGGTGCGCGGCACGTTTGCCAACGTGCGCCTCAAGAACCTGCTCGCACCCGGGACCGAGGGACCGGTCACGCTGTACCTCCCCGACGGCGAGCAGATGACGATCTATGACGCCTCGGTGAAGTATCAGGCCGAGGGCGTGCCCCTCATCGTGATCGCAGGGAAGGAGTACGGCTCAGGCTCGTCGCGCGACTGGGCGGCCAAAGGACCGCGCCTGCTCGGCGTGCGCGCCGTGATTGCGCAGAGCTATGAGCGCATCCACCGGTCGAACCTCGTGGGGATGGGAATCCTGCCCCTGCAATTTCTGCCCAACGAGACGCCGGAAAGTTTGGGGCTGACCGGAAAAGAAGTGTTCGAGATCACGGGACTCGCTGCTGTGCTCGCGGAAGGATTTCCGCGCGGCAAGGAGCTGGTGGTCAAGGCCACTCGGCCCGAAGGTTCGAACGTCCAATTCACCGTGACAGTGCGAATCGACACGCCACAGGAGTTGCAGTACTACAGGCACGGGGGGATCCTCGAGTACGTGCTGCGGCAGCTATCATCGCAGCGCGCGCCTTGACACATGTTACGGTCGTGTCTAGAGTGCGTATCAGAACTCAAGAAAGTGGAACCCAGGATGCATAACGCGGTGTTGAACTCCAATTGCCGCTGGGCGAGTCCCTGAGCGAGCCGGCCCGTTGGGTGGCACCGTCGTGTGCCAACGCCCCCCTCCGGAGCTGTCCCCGGTGGGGGGCGTTGATTTGGTATCGACGAGTGAGGAACGGCTGATGAAGCGATATCTGCTGGCAAGCGACTTCGACCAAACCCTCAGCTTCAACGACTCGGGGATCATCCTGAGCGAGCTGCTGGGCATTTCCGACTTTCGCGAAAAGACCGCCGGGCTGTCCCGCATCCATCTGGTGCAGCAGGGGGCGGAGCTGGCGTATCTGCTGCTCCACGACCCGGAGTACCGGCGGGTGCGGAAAGAGCACCTGGTGGAGGTGGGTAAGCGGGTCCGCCTGAAGCAAAACCTGAGCCTGTTGCCGCGCCTGCTGGGCGAGCTGAACGGGTACGACTTCGCCTTCTACGTCGTCTCCGCCGCTCCCCAGGAAGTGATCCAGTCGGCGCTGGACGGAATCGTCTCCCCGGACCATATCTACGGGACGCGGTTCCGCTACGACCCGGCGTCGGGCGAGATCCAGGCGATCGAGCGGGTCACCGCCGGATATGGCAAGGTAGCGCTGCTCGAGGAGCTCCGCGCCAAGCTGCCGGTGGGCCACGACCGGGTGATTTACGTCGGCGACGGCAGCTCCGACATTCACGTGATGCTGCACGTCAACCGCTTGAACGGACTCACGATCGCCGTGTCCGAGAACAAGTACCTCGCGCAGATCGCGAAGCGCACGGTGCTGAGCGACGACGCGGTCAGCGTCCTGGTCCCCATCCTGGAAGACATCGTCGGCATGGACGCGGGCGGCATTCACGCACTGTTCGAGTCCCGTGGACTAGTGCTCCAGGAATGGGACAAAGTGCAGACCGATCTCCTCACCATTCGAGAGACGGACGCGTCGCCGCCGATGGTTGCGTGACGCGAGAGCGCGCGCATGCCTGACCTGGTGGGGTGGCTAGCGACGGCCATCTTCGCGATTTCCTACTTCTGCAAACGAACAACGACGCTCCGCCGCGTCCAGGGGCTCGCCGCCCTGGCGTGGGCCACCTACGGCGTGCTGATCCACTCTCTCCCCATCATCGCGGCCAACGTCATCGTGGCCGGTCTGGCCTTTGGGTCGTCGCTGTGGCGACGGTCGGCCGATCAGGGCTGATGGCCGATCGTCCGCAGCCGGGCCTCGAGCGCGAGCCGCTCGAGCTTCCCGATCGGTAGGGCCAACAGTAAATCGATTCGTCGACTCAACAACAGAAACGCTGCTTCAAACGCCTTGCGTTTCTTGGCTTCGTTGTACTCGCGCAGCGTCTCGATCGCGTGGGGATTCACGCGATCGGCGGGGCGCGAGCCGGCGCTCTCGGCGTGAAATCGCTCTCTGCCTTTCCAGGTGAGCAGGGCCTCGGCCATCTGGCTGCGGGCGGAATTCCCGGTGCAGAGAAACAGAACGCGGAACACGGTTAGTCGCGCGGCTTCCGCGCGCGCAGGAACGCTCCCATGATCTGGTCCGCGCCCTCGCCCTGGTAGATCCGCGTGGGCTCCACACCGATCCCGTCGAACCCGGCCTCCGCAAGCAGCCGCTGATACTCAGCCTCCTCCAGGGCTCCGGCGACACACCCCACCCACAGCTCCATGCTGCGCCGCACGGCAGCCGGCACTTTCCCCCGGACCACC
>DATGVF010000004.1:0-3309 GCA_035300645.1 bacterium | reverse complement strand
CGCCGTTCAGGTTAGCTGCTGTATTGCGGTTTACTTCGCGTATGAGTCAGTCCAGTTGGTACTACGTCAAGATTCTTGGCTTTAGCGCGTTCCCAGCGATCCCGCTGCTCGCGCCGATCGGGTACTACGCGCACCTGTCCTGGCTCAGCCCGGTCTTTGTCTTCGGCATCATACCCGTTCTCGACTTGCTGATCGGCCCGGACCGCACTCGGCCCCTGCAACAGTCCGCACCGCGCGCAACTTCCCTCTGCTGACCTGCGGAGCCCGATCTGATTTCGCCTCCCGGCGGTCCCCGGCGGCTCAGCCAGGTGCCCTGTGGGTCTGTCGATGTCGCCCTGTCCCCGAAAGGCTACTATCCTTGGTATAATCGGGCATGAAAGCAGGGAGACTGGACCCTGCCCTCATCGCTCTGGGCGCCACGTTTCCGGCAGGAGACGCGCCAGTTGGACAGAACAACGACGCGGACTCCTCCGGGCTCTAACGGAGGCGCGAGGGGAGACCCGATGGCGGAGCAAGTCGAGCAAGTATCTGAAGAGCAATTCTCATTCGAGCGGTTCGCCAGTCACCCGTTTTTCCGGCAGGTCAACGCCTGGTTAGTCTCCCATAGCCACATCCCCGCGCAGGGGGCAGTCGTCGATCTCGCCTGTGGCCCCGGCGCGGTCACCGAACTCATCCTCGACGAACTCGATGAGTCTTTGCCCGGGACGTGTGTGTACGCAATAGATCCCTCTCTGTCCGCCCTCACCAAGGCGCGGCAGCGGATCCACTCCCACGTCGTCCACTTTATCCAGGGTACGGCAGAACGTTTGGCCACCTTGGTGCCCCCAGTAGATCGCGTGGTATTTGCGAACGCCGCCCATCTCATCGCCGACAAAGCCGCCGCGTTCGAGCAGATCTTCCGATCGCTCCGGCCCGGGGGAATCGTCTCGTTCAATACCACCTTTTTCGAGGGCGCGTACCCGGCGGGGACCCCCCGGTTCTATAAGCTCTGGGTCCTTCGGGCGATGCGCTGGCTCGTCACACAGGGCCATTCGGTGAAGCGCGGGGCGAGGGCGACCGCGATGCAATGGCTGACGGTGGATCAATACCGGGACCTGCTGCGGTCGGTCGGGTTTGCCGATCCGGTCGTTGCGCTGCACGAGAAACCGCTCAGCATGGAGAGTCTGCAAGACATCGGGTCCTTCTCGATGTTCATCGAGGGCGCCCTGCCCGGCGTTCCGCTCGATATCGGTGCGGAGGCTCTCCGGCGGGGTGCCGAGGAAGCGTTTGCCGAACTGAAACTCTCTCACGTCCCGCGGAACTGGTTGCAGGTGATCGCCCAGCGGCCCCTCAACCCGACCGCGGGCTAATTCGCGCTCTAGCCGAACAACCGGGGTTTCCCCAGCAGCGCACGCAAGGTCGTCATCTTCCCCACGTGGTACCCGCGGTGATAGCCCGCGAAGATCAGCATCTCCCCGACCGCTGTGAAGTTGCGCGACTCCACGCGCTGCGACAGCTCCCCTAACTGCGCAAGCTGCATCAGGTCGCGTTGCACCGCCTCGGCCACGGTCTTCACGTCTGCGAGGGACGGGTAGTCCGCAGCTCCTCCGCTGCCGGTCCGAAAGAAACCCTTGAAAGACTCTGGCGCAGGTGAAATCCCTCCGGACAACCTGAGGAAAGCGCTATCAGTGAGGGCCACGTGCCCGAGCTGCCAGATGAGCGGGCTCAAGTTGTGAGGGATCTGTCGGGCTTCGACATCAGACACGTCCTCAACAGACCGCAACACGCGAGTATGTGTCGCAGTCAACCCGAACTGAATGACATCCCGGATCTCCACGGCGCTTCGCGTCCTCCCTTTTAGCGCAGTGCCACGAGCGCGGCGCTGTCGAAGTAGATGCGTTCCCCGGCGAACCGGCGGGCGCGCGGATCCCAAGGGAAGTGGATCACGATCTGGAGCCGAATCAGCTGGCCTGTCGGAGCCATCCTGGCCCACTCGCCCCGGTGAGTCCCCGTCATCTCGGTTACCTCAAAGACTCCCTGCGGTCCAATGACAATGTCGGACATCGAGAACCGCACGTCTGGGAAGGCGCCCAGGAAGGACGTGTAGAATTGACGGGCCCCGTCGTGTCCCTCCCAGCGCTGGCCTGTGGGGACGAGCGTGTACACGCAATCCGGGGCCAGCGTGTCGATAAGACCTGGGAGATCCCGCGCGTCTTCTGCTTTGGAGTGGGCAATCCACATCCGCCGGATCTCCGCGTAGACTTCCGGCGTGATCGGCCAGTTAAGCCGCTCCTGCACAGTCGGCTGGTGCATTGGGGGTTAGGCTAAGACCGTCGCGAGTCGGCGCAGCGACTCCACGTACCGGTAGTTGATCTGGCTGTGGTCGTCGTCGAACTCCTGGTGTTCATGGGGAATGCCCAAAACCTGCAGACGTTGGTGCAGAACGCGGGCTCCGAACTGAAGATTCCACTCATCTTTTGTTCCGCACTCGATGTAGATCAATTTCATCTGCCGCAATGCGGCCGCATAGCGCTCCACCATGTACACCGGATCCCAGGCCAGCCACCGTGTCCACACGGCGTCCCGCATCTCGCCGGTATGCAGGTCTACGGGCAACTCGTACGTGCCATCCGGGTTAGCGGAATAGGCCTGGGCCATCGCCACCAATAGCATCAGGGCGTCCACCGCGTCGCGCGACTTTTTGGGCATCGCCTCAAACGCCTGCAAGAACTCACGCAGGCTTCCGTGCTTGTTAATGGTAGCAAGCGCCTTCCAGAAGAACGGTTTGTAGCCGGCCTCAAAGTACATATCGCCGCTGTGCGACGCGACTGCTCGAAAGACGTCAGGGTGGCGCATCGCCAGCACCAGGGCGCCGTATCCACCACTGGACTTCCCCACGACCCCGCGGTGACCGGCATCCGCCTTTGTCCGATACGTCCGGTCCATATACGACACGAGCTCTTTAGTGACGTAATCTTCGTATTGTCCTGTGGCTGGCGAATTTATGTACTGGCTGCCCCCGTATCGTGTCGCGCCGTCCGGCATGACAAGGATGGCTTCGGGCGCGCCGCCGGTAATGACGCGGTCCATCAACTCGGGCAGGTTTGGCACCCACAGGGCCCGAGAGATCGCGGACAGCCCAATGCCCCCAAATCCGTGCAGCCAGTAGATCACCGCAAAGCGTCGGTCGCGATCGCGTTCATAGGCGGGTGGCAAGTACACCGGGATCTCCCGTATCGCTGGATCGCGCAGGGGATTGCCCTCTAATACTGCGCTTCGGAACTCTTCAACAACAACTATCCCTTTCGTAGCCATGCGGTCCACCGATGC
>DATGVF010000003.1:0-11595 GCA_035300645.1 bacterium | reverse complement strand
AAGGCAGATGGGTTGGCCGCTGGTAAAGGGGTGGTCGTGGCCCACGAGACCGCTGAGGCGCTTGGCGCGATTGACGCTCTCATGGTCCGCCGCGCATACGGGGACGCCGGTGCGCGCGTCCTCATCGAGGAGAAGCTTGACGGTGACGAAGTCAGCGTGCTCGCCTTCGTGCACGGCGCATATGTGTGCCCGTTACTGCCGGCACGGGATTTCAAGCGGGCAGCCGATGGAGATACAGGGCCCAACACGGGAGGCATGGGCGCAGTGGCGCCGACCCCCTTGCCCACAGACGTGATGGACCAAATTACCGCGCAGATCCTGGAACCCGCCGCCGCGGCGATGGCCGCCGACGGGTGCCCTTTTGTCGGCGTGCTCTATGCCGGCATCATGCTCACGCCGACAGGCCCACAGGTCCTCGAGTTCAACTGTCGGTTCGGCGATCCTGAGACCCAGGTAATCCTGCCGTTGCTTGATGTTCCTCTCGCCGATGTACTCCTCGACGTCATCCATGGCCGAGAGATGTTGCTGCGATGGACCACTCAATCCACGGTCTGCGTGGTGTTGGTCTCTGGAGGATACCCGGTGCAGTTTCGGACCGGCCTGCCCATCAGTGGGCTCGAGGCTGGTCCGAACGACGTTCTGGTGTTCCACGCCGGGACGGGCGTCCGCGCCAACAATGTTGTGACGGCGGGCGGTCGCGTGCTGAACATCGTGGCCCGCGGGGCCTCGATTCCCCAGGCAAGCGATCGGGCCTACGCCGCGATCCGAGGAATTCGCTTTGACGCGATGCAGTATCGCCGAGACATTGGGCGTTCGGTTGCTGTCACCCCCGGTGCTCCTGCGATCGCAGGGGGAGGCATGTGACTGTGGCGACAAATCAATCTCCGGTCTCGCCATCGGGAAATCCGCAAGTGGCCGTCGTGTTGGGAAGCGACTCGGACCGTGCTGTGATGGAGGACGCCGCGCGGACGCTCGGGGAGTTTGGCATCCCCTGGGAAATCGTCGTCGCCTCGGCGCACCGCTCCCCGGAACTCGTGGACCGCTACGTCCGTGCGGCGGAAGGGCGCGGGATTCGCGTTCTCATCGCCGCTGCAGGTGGCGCGGCGCACCTTGCGGGAGCGCTGGCTGCCCGCACGGTCCTCCCGGTGATTGGAGTGCCGCTGGATGCCACGGGGCTGGGAGGACTGGATGCTCTGCTGTCGACCGTCCAGATGCCGCCCGGAGTCCCGGTCGCGGCGGTGTCGATTGGCGCGTGGGGCGCGCGCAATGCCGCCGTGCTCGCGGTGCAGATGCTGGCGACGGGGGATCCCAAGCTTCGTGAGCGCGTCCGGGAGTACAAGGCCGCCATGGCCCGCCGCCTGGAGGCGAACGCGTCTGAAGCGCGCCTGCCGACCACGCCGTCGAGAGGATCCTGACATGCCTGTGACCGCGATTGTAGGGGGGCATTGGGGAGACGAGGGCAAAGGCAAGGTCGTCGATGCCCTCGCCGCTCATGCCGACCAGGTCATCCGGTTCAATGGGGGCAACAATGCCGGACACACGATCGTCGGCGACCACGGCGAGCTGCGGCTGCACCTGGTGCCGTCCGGCATCTTGCACTCGGGCGTCGAGTGCATCATTGGACCGGGTGTCGTCGTCGATCCGCGTGCGTTGTTCGAAGAACTGACCATGCTCGAGAGTGCGGGGATTTCCACCGCCCGGCTGCGGGTGTCAGATCGGGCGCACTTGGTGTTCCCGTTCCACGTGGAACTGGATGAGATCGCGGAAGTGGCCCGCGGCGCGAAGGCCCATGGGACGACCCGGCGGGGCATCTGGCCCGTCTATGCCGACAAGGCGGCCCGCACCGGGATTCGCGCCGGCGACCTGCTCGAGCCCGCGTTCTTGCAGGACCGTCTCCACGAGGTCGCGCAGCGCGCGACCGCCTTGCTCGGGCGGACCGTCACAATGGGAGAGTTGTGGCACCAGTGTGAAGAGTGGAGCGATCGGTTGATCCCCTACATCGTCGATACGCACCCGCTCGTCCAAGCCGCGTTGCGCCGCGACGACACCGTCCTGTTGGAAGGGCATCTCGGTGTGATGCGCGACCTGGACTGGGGCGCCTACCCGTATGTCACCTCCTCGACGTGTACGCCCGGTGGGGCGTGCGCGGGAGCGGGGATTCCCCCGCAGAGCATTAAGCGCGTAATCGGCGTCGTGAAAGCCTACACGACCGCGGTGGGAGGCGGACCGTTGCCTACGGAGCTCACCGATGGGGTGGGGACGCGTCTGCGTGAGCTGGGCCAGGAGTACGGTGCCAGTACCGGCCGTCCGCGTCGGTGCGGCTGGTTCGATGGGGTCGCTGCGCGCTTTGCCGCCGAAGTCTCCGGATTCACGGAGCTGGGCGTCATGAAGCTGGACGTCCTCGACGGCTTCTCCACCGTCAAGGTGTGCGTGGCCTACCGGGACGGAACGCGGGTGCTCGAGACCGTGCCGCACACTGCAGTGCTCGCGCGCGTGGAGCCCGTGTATGAGGAACTGCCGGGGTGGAAGAAGACGAGCGCTGCGCGCACTGTGGAGGACCTGCCCGATCAAGCGCGCGCGTTCCTGGAACGCCTGGAGCGGCTGATCGGCGTGCGGGTCTCCCTGGTCGGCGTGGGGCGCGACCGCGATGCGCTCATTCAACTGCCGGAGAGGTGGTCCTCGCGGATGCCGGAGGCGACATCGTGATCGATCGCTACACGACGCCTGAGATGACACAGCTGTGGTCGAATGCGACCAAGTTTGCGACCTGGCTCGAAGTGGAACTGTTGGCCGCCGAGGCGCAGGCCGCACTCGGCCGCCTCCCCGCCGATGCCGCCGCGCGGCTGCGGGCCACGGCGCGGGTCGGATCCCCCGAGCGTATTGAGGAGTTGGAGCGGACACAAACGCAGCACGACGTGGTGGCGTTCTTGCGTTCGGTCGCCGAACTCACCGGGCCCGACGCCCGCTATCTGCACCTAGGCTTGGGCTCCTCCGACGTCGTGGACACGGCGCTGTCGGTGATTACGGCGAAGGCGGCGGACCTGCTGGTCGCCGAGGCGCAGGGTGTGGCGGATGCGCTTGTGACCCTCGCAACTACTTATCGCGACGCGGTGATGGCCGGTCGCACCCACGGGATGCACGCCGAACCAATCACCTTCGGGTTGAAAGCCGCAGTGTGGCTAGAGGAAGTGCGCCGCGGGATGGAGCGGCTACGCCGCGCCCGCGTGCAGATCGCCGTCGGCAAGATCTCGGGGGAAGTCGGGACCTACGCCCATCTGGATCCTGCCGTGGAAGAGTCCGTCTGCCGTGCGCTCGGCCTCACCCCGGCGCGCGTCTCCTCGCAGATTCTCCAGCGGGACCGCCACGCCGAGTTCCTCAGCGCGGTCGCCATTCTCGGCGGGACGCTCGAGAAGATGGCGACCGAACTGCGGACCCTGGCGCGGACCGAGATCGCCGAAGTCGAGGAGCCGTTTCGCCCCGGGCAGACCGGGTCGTCGGCGATGCCGCACAAGCGCAACCCGATTCTCTGCGAGCGCATCAGCGGGCTGGCGCGCATTCTGCGCGGCTATGCCGTCGCGGCTCTGGAAGATCAAGCCTTGTGGGGGGAGCGCGATATCTCCCACTCGTCTGTGGAACGCATCGCGTTTCCGGGCGCGACCACGCTGCTGCACTACATGCTGCGCACGATGGCGTTCGTCTTGCGGGGCCTGCGGGTCTTCCCCGAGAACATGCGCGCGAATCTGGAGCGCACAGGCGGGCTGGTCTTCAGCCACCGGATTCTCCTCGCGCTGATGGCGAAAGGCCTCTCCCGCGATGAGGCGTACGCCATCGTCCAAGCCGCCTCTACCGCCTCCCTCGAAGGGCGGATGACCTTCCGGGAGGCAGTGCTCGCCAGCGGCCGGTTGCCCGCCTCCGAGCTGGAGACGCTGTTCGACTACCGTCCCTACCTGCAGCACGTGGACACCATCCTCGCGCGTGTGGGGATTCCCGCGCGAGAGGCTGTGCGAATCACGTCATCCCCGGGAGCCTCACGATGAGCATGATGTCTCGATCCATGGCCGGACAGCCCGCGCCGACAATTGCCGACACCTCCTTGCCGCTTCCTTTATATCGGCGGGGCAAGGTCCGCGACGTATATGAGGCTGGTGGGAACTTGTTAATCGTCGCGACGGACCGGATCTCGGCGTATGACCACATCCTGGCCACCTCGATCCCCGATAAGGGGCGCGTATTGACACTGTTGTCGGCGTTTTGGTTTGAGCGGACGCGGGGGATCGTTCCCAATCACATGCTGTCGGTCGAGGTCCAGCAGATCGCCCGCGCGGTTCCGCAGCTGGGATCGCACATGCGCATGCTCGCCGGGCGCAGCATGTTGGTGCGCCGCTGCGAGCGCATTGACGTGGAGTGCGTGGTACGCGGGTACCTCGCCGGGTCCGGGTGGGAAGAGTATCGAGGCCACGGGACCCTCGCGGGAATCGCACTCCCCGCCGGCCTGCAGCAAGGCTCGCCCCTGCCGGAGCCGATGTTCACCCCGGCCACGAAAGCCTCCTCCGGCCACGACGAGAACATCACCTCCTCCCAGCTCACTGACCTCGTGGGGGAGGGGGCCGCACGGGAACTGCGTGATTCTAGCGTGGCCCTCTACAAGTTTGCCGCCTCTCATGCCGCCTCGCGGGGGCTGATCCTCGCGGACACCAAGTTTGAGTTCGGGCGGCGCGATGGCCAGCTTGTCTTGATCGACGAAGCGTTGACCCCGGACTCCTCGCGCTATTGGGATGCAACCGCGTACCCGCAGTCGCTGGTTGCCTTCGACAAACAGTTCGTGCGCGACCACCTCAATGACATCGGGTGGAATCGCGAACCGCCGGCCCCCTCCTTGCCCGCATCGGTGGTGGAGGCGACGCGGGAGCGGTACATCCAGACGTACCGGCAACTGACCGGGCGCGAGCTGGGCGGGTCGTCCGCGCACGGCGCGGAGGGGAGTGCATGACGACGATTCGGATCACCATCACGTTGAAGCCGGGCGTGCTCGACGCCCAGGGCCAGGCCGTGCTGCAGGGGCTGCGCACGCTGGGCCACGACCAGGTGTCCGCTGTGCGCGTCGGACGGTACATCGAGCTGACCGTTCCCGATGGCATCACGGCGACGGATGTGGACCAGATGTGCCAACGATTTTTGGCCAACCCGCTTCTGGAGGAGTGGCGGATCGACGATCCACGTCGGACGCCGCTGTCTATCGGAGAGCGGACCGGCTAGAGGAGGGCGTGCGCGTGCGCTTTGGTGTGGTCACATTCCCCGGGAGCAACTGCGACCAAGACTGCGTGTACGTGTTGCGCTCTGTCTTGGGCCAAGACGTCGACGAAGTATGGCACGAGGATCGGTCCCTCGACGGGCTGGACGCCATCGTGCTGCCGGGAGGGTTTGCGCACGGCGACTATCTGCGGGCAGGCGCGATCGCTGCCCGCGCTCCCGTGATGTCCGCGGTGGGCGCCTTTGCGCGCGCGGGCGGACCGGTACTGGGAATCTGTAACGGATTCCAGGTGCTGCTTGAAGCGGGACTACTGCCCGGGGCGATGCTGCGCAATCAGGGGTTGCGGTTCCGATGCCTGCCCGTCTACCTGCGCGTCGAGTCGACAGACAGTGCGTGGACAAAGACGTTGCGTGAAGGACAGGTGTTGCAGCTCCCGATTGCCCACGGTGAGGGAAATTACTTCGCCCCCGAACCGCTCCTGGCCACGATGGAAGATGAGCACCAAGTCGTGTTTCGCTACAGTGACGCGGACGGCCGCCTGGCATCGTCGGCCAACCCCAATGGCTCCGTGCACTACATCGCGGGTGTCTCTAACCCGCCGGGAAACGTCGTCGGACTCATGCCGCACCCTGAACGCGCCTCAGAATCTGTGCTGGGATCTGCAGATGGGCGGTTGCTCTTTGAGTCGGTCTTGAGCTTCCTCTCGACACGCCGGATGAGCCCGGCGGGTGCGCTGCGGTGACCGACTCTACAACACCTCCCGTCGTCGACCGCGACACCCGGCGCCTCGGGGGGACGACCACACTATCACCCGAGGCGGTGGGACTCACACCAGGAGAAGGGCAAGAGATTTCCCGCCGCCTCGGCCGTCTTCCCTCCGCGCTAGAGATGCGGATGTTTGGGGTGATGTGGTCGGAACACTGCGGCTACAAACATTCGAAAGCGGCTCTGCAGATTCTCCCCTCCGAGAGCCCGCATCTGGTCCGCGGGCCCGGCGAGAACGCGGGCGTGCTGGCCCTGGGGGGCGGGTGGGCCGTGGCGTTCAAGATGGAAAGCCACAATCACCCCAGCGCGGTCGATCCTTTTAATGGGGCGGCGACGGGGGTCGGGGGAATCATCCGCGACATCCTGGCCATGGGCGCTCGGCCCATCGCGCTTGTGGATTCCCTGCGTTTTGGTCCCCTGGATGATCCGCGCTCACGCCGGCAGGCCGCGGGGGTGGTGGCAGGAATCGCCGCCTACGGGAACTGTGTCGGCATTCCCACCGTGGCCGGAGAGCTGGTCGTGCATCCCGGTTACCGAGGGACCCCCCTGGTGAACGTGGGGTGTGTGGGACTCGTCCGCGTCGAGGAGATCGCACAATCGCGCGCGAGCGGCCCCGGCAATGCGGTGCTGCTGGTGGGCGCTCGGACCGGGCGCGACGGCATTGGCGGCGCGGCATTCGCGTCCACCGAACTCGATGACGCCTTCGAGCACGAGGACCGCTCGTCGATCCAGATCGGCGATCCGTTCGCGGGCAAATTGCTGATCGAAGCCACCCTGGAAGCCTGGCGCACCGGAGAGGTTGTCGCTGTTCAGGATCTCGGCGCCGCCGGCTTG
Organism: bacterium; assembly: GCA_035300645.1. Taxonomy (GTDB): domain Bacteria; phylum Sysuimicrobiota; class Sysuimicrobiia; order Sysuimicrobiales; family Kaftiobacteriaceae; genus 13-1-40CM-64-14. The sequence goes on along the minus strand of DATGVF010000003.1, from coordinate 4,745 downwards.
ACCTGCGCAGCGAGTGAGATGGCCGCACGCGGCGGGGTGGGGATGACCGTGGATCTGGCGGCCGTCCCGCTGCGTGAAGAGGGGATGCGTGCGGAGGAGATTCTGCTTTCCGAATCCCAGGAGCGCATGTTGCTCGTGGTTCGTCCGGATGCCGCTCAGCGCGTGGTGTTCATCTACCAGCGCTGGGGGCTGTCCGCGACGGTCGTGGGCGAGGTTGCGCCCGACCCCGTGCTCACCGTCCGCTATCACGACTCGACGCCCGTATCGCTGCCTCCATACACGTTGGCGGAGGCGCCCGTCTACCGGCCGGCGGTGCGCGAGCCCGACACGTTGCGGGCGCGATGGACGATCCCTTCTGTGCCCCCGGCTGATCTGACCCAAGCGTTGTTGACGCTGCTTGCCACCCCATCTATCGCGAGCAAACAGGCAGTCTACGAGCAATACGACCACATGGTGCAGGTCCGCACGGTCGCCGTTCCCGGTGCGGCAGATGCGGCGGTGCTGCGTCTGTCTGAACTGCCCCCCCAGGGGCTGGCGCTCACCTGCGATGGTGACGGGCGGCTGGTGGCGCTCGATCCCTACCGTGGTGCTCGCCGTGCAGTCGCCGAAGCGTCGGCGAATTTGGCCTGCGTCGGCGCGATGCCGTTGGGGATTACCGACTGTCTGAATTTCGGGAGCCCCGAGCAGCCAGAAGTATTCTGGACGTTCCGGCAAGCGGTCACGGGGATTGCCGACGCGTGCCGCGCGTTGAGGATTCCGGTCGTCAGCGGCAACGTCTCGTTTTACAACGAGTCCCCCGATGGCCCGATTCCTCCGACCCCGGTCATCACGATGGTCGGCGTCATCGCCGACGTGTCGCGCATCGCCCGAATCCCATTTTCTTCCGCGGACTCGTACATCGCGCTGGTAGGTCCGCCGGCCACTGATCTGGCGGCGTCATCGTTCCTGTGTGCTGTGCACGGTCTGGATGCCGGTCGTCCCGCGGATGTTGACTTCGAAGTTCATCAGCGAGTGTTGAGCGTGGTGCGTGAGGCGGTCGCGCGCGGGTGGGTCACATCCGCCCATGACTGCAGCGACGGTGGGGTGGCTGTGGCCCTGGCCGAGTGTGCAATCCCGGGTGGGATTGGCGCGGAGGTAACACTGCCCGATACAGGACGGCTCGAGGCGACTCTGTTTGGAGAAGCCCCCTCACGCTTTGTACTCTCTGGACCTACCGCTCGGCTTGCCGAAGTGCAGGCATTCGCGTCCATGCTCGGCGTCCCGTTGCATGTGGTGGGAAGTACGGGTGGGCAGAGCCTGCGCCTGAGGACGCAGGCGACCGGACCCACACGATGGACGATTGACGTGCCGGTGGAGGCGTTGTCAGGAGCGTACGCGGCCTTGGGGCAGACCCTATGATACGGATCCCCATCGCCTCACCAGAAGATGCGGACGTGCTTCACGAGGAGTGCGGGGTCCTCGGCATTGTCAGTGGGGATCTGCCCGCCGCGCCGATGGCGCATTTGGGCCTGTATGCCCTCCAGCATCGCGGCCAGGAGAGCGCCGGGATCGCAACCAGCGATGGGGTGCACATGTGGCATCATCGCGGGATGGGGCTGGTGTCCCAAGTGTTTGACGCGGATCGGATTAGTCAGCTTCCCGGGTCGCTGGCGGTCGGCCACGTCCGCTACTCGACGATGGGCTCCGCACAGTTAGCGAATGCGCAACCTATCGTGGTGCCCACTCCCTGGGGCATGCTGGCGCTTGCACACAATGGGAACTTGATCAATGCACCCCAGTGGCGCGCAGCGCTTGAGGCAGAGGGCGTCGAGTTCATCGGTACCACAGACAGCGAGGTGATTGCGCAGATGATCGCGCACGCCCCTGCGCCGTCTGTCGAAGAGGCGATCGCCCATACGATGCGGCGGATCGAAGGCGCGTACACGATCGTGGTCCTGGTCGGCGGTCGTGTGCTGGCGTTCCGCGACGCGCATGCGATCCGTCCGCTCGCCATTGGCACGACCGGGCACACCTGGATGATTGCCTCTGAGAGTTGCGCGTTCGATCACCTCGGGGGTGTCCCTGTCCGCGAGGTCGATCCGGGCGAGCTCGTCATCCTAGAGGGGAACGGATTGCAGTCGATCCAGGTCTTGCCCCCCCTGCGCGTCGCCCAGTGTGTTTTCGAGTACATCTATTTCGCCCGGCCCGACACCGTACTCGCCGACCGCAACGTCCACGTGACGCGGAGGCGGCTGGGTCGGATTCTCGCGCGCGAGCACCCCGTGCAGGCTGATGTCGTCGTTCCCGTGCCCGATTCTGGCGTCTCTGCCGCGATGGGGTTTGCCGAAGCGTCGGGGATCCCCCTCGAAGTCGGGCTGATCAAAAACCGCTATATCGGGCGCACATTTATCCAACCGGACCCAGCACTGCGCGACTTCGGGGTGCGCGTCAAGCTGAATCCGTTGCGCGACGTACTGGAGGGCCGCCGCGTTGTTTTGGTCGATGACTCGATCGTCCGGGGCACGACCAGCGGCAAGATTGTGCGCATGCTCCGCTCATCCGGGGCCACCGAGGTCCACGTCCGGATCTCCTCCCCGCCGATCCGCTACTCTTGTTATTACGGCATCGACACGAGCAGCCGCGGGCAACTCGTAGCCGCCACGGCGAGTGTGGAAGAAATTCGCGAGCTCATCGGAGGAGATTCCCTAGGCTACCTCAGCCAGAGCGGGTTGGTAGAAGCACTGCAGTTAGCTCCGGATCGGCTCTGCATGGCGTGTTTGGATGGCGCATATCCGACGACGGTACCCGTCGAAGCGCTCGCCGGTCGTCATGCACTCGAAACACCACGACGCCGACCGGAAGGCGCGTTGACCGGTGCGGATGATGTCTGACGGCCCATTGACCTACAGTGGCGCGGGAGTGGATCGCGCACGCGTTCAGGATGCGCTGGCGTCGCTGCGCAGTCGGATTCGGGAAACCTTCAACGCGCATGTCGTGGGTGACATTGGACATTTCGGAGGACTCTTCCACCTTACCGGACATCGGGACCCGGTGCTGGTGTCGTCGATTGACGGGGTAGGCACCAAGGTCTTGCTCGCGCGGGAGGCCCACCGCCTCGCGGGCGTAGGACACGACGCCATCGTGCACGGCGTGAACGACATCGCCGTGCTGGGGGCCTCACCGCTGTTCGCCTTGGACTACCTCGCCGCATCCCTCCTGGAGCCCAATGAAGTGGCCGCGCTCGTCGACGGGATGGCCGCCGCGTGTCGCGAGGACGGAGTGGTGTTGCTGGGCGGGGAGACGGCCCAGATGCCCGGGGTGTACACCGAGGGCGGGGCCGATGTGGTGGCCTGCGTCGTGGGTGTCGTTGACCGCGGGGCCATTTCGGATGGATCGACGATTCGCCGGGGCGATGCGGTCATCGGCTTAGCCTCTGACGGACTGCATACGAATGGATTCACCCTGGTGCGCGCTGTGATGCGAAGGCGCGGCTGGACACTGGACACCGTGCTGCCTGAACTCGGCGTTCCCCTTGCGGATGCGCTGCTGGTTCCTCACCGTTCCTACCGCCGGGCTCTGCGTGCTCTGAGTGCGGCAAGCTGGCTGCGCGGCGCGGCGCACATCACCGGAGGCGGGCTCCCCGGAAACCTCGTCCGCATCCTTCCTCCTTCCTGCCGCGTGCGCATTGACACCGCCATTTGGCCCACCCCGAAAATATTTGAGGTGCTGGGGGCGGCGGGCCATGTAGGGCGCGAGGAGATGTTTAGCACCTTCAATATGGGGGTTGGCCTCGCCGCGGTCGTGCCCGCAGACAGAGCTGGGTTGGCGCTCGACATTTGCCGCTCGAACGGGGCTGCGGGTTGGATTATCGGAGAAGTGAGCTCAGGGGAGCGAGGCGTTGAGCTGCAATGACCGACACGCGCGGGGTCGTGCGCCGTGACGTGGTAGGCTTGCGCATCGGCATCCTCGTGTCAGGAAACGGGACGAATCTCCAAGCGATTCTGGATGCCTGCGCTCACGGGGATATCCGAGGCGGCGTTGCCCTCGTCGTTTCGAGCTCGGCAAAAGCTTTTGCACTCGAGCGGGCGCGCCGGGCGGGCGTGCCGACTGTTGTGCTGGCCCCCAAGGAGTTTAGCGACCGCGCCTCCTATGATGCGCGACTGATCGAGCTGCTGCGCAGTGTGCAGGTCGAGCTGGTATGCCTCGCAGGATTCTTGCGGATTCTGACGCCGCAGTTTGTCGAGCAACTCGCGGGGCGCATCATGAACATCCACCCAGCACTCCTTCCGGCGTTTGGGGGTCCAGGCATGTACGGCGCGCATGTGCACGAGGCAGTCCTCGCGAGCGGAGTGAAGGTGTCAGGGTGTACGGTCCACTTCGCCGATGAGACTCCTGACGGCGGGCCGATCATCCTGCAATCCGCTGTACCGGTTGAGGATGGTGACACAATCGAAACGCTGGCTGCGCGCGTAGGGGTGGAAGAACACCGTCTCTACCCCGCAGCCATTCGGCTCTTTGCTGAAGGGAGACTGCGGGTGATTGGCAGGCGTGTCCACATAGTTGACGCCGGAGGGTCGAGGGCACAAGCGCCCGCGGGGCCCGCGCCCTTGAGAGATGCAAAGAATTTCGAATCGGCAGGCCTCACTCAGGCCAAGAAGGTGTGAGAATGGAACAAGCCATGATAAACAAGATGCCTAACGCGGCGGGGGTGGTGCCCGTGCGCCGTGCGCTCGTCAGCGTGTCGGAGAAGGCAGGCTTGCAGACGT
>DATGVF010000002.1:0-7247 GCA_035300645.1 bacterium | reverse complement strand
TCTGGAAGATTCCGCGGTACACAATCTCGACTGCAAAGAGGCGTCCCACAGGTTACCCTCCCACGTGTTGTGTCTGCATTTGTGTCTGCTGTCCAAGGACGACGGTTTCGATTTCCTCCAAGTGACGTCGCATGGCCCCCTCGGCCGCCTGGGCGTCGCGGCGGCGGATGGCCTCGAGAATCCGCTGATGCCCAGCCAGAGACCGCTCTGGTCGCCCGGCGACCTGGAGTGATCGTTCGCGGCTCTCCTTCAGCAAACCCATAAGGACGTCCACCATGCGCAAGACGACCCGGTTGTTCGCAGCCATGGCGATCGCGTAGTGAAATTCAGAATCCGCCTCGATCGCCGACTCCCCGTGCGCGACCCGATCGCGCTGGCGGGTGACTATCCGCGCGAGTTTCTCGAGATCTTCCTCGCTAGCATGGAGGGCGGCACGGGCGGCGAGGCCGGGTTCGATCATCTTGCGGACATCCATCAACTCGGCCAGCAAGGTGCGGTGACGGGCCAACAACGAGGCGACAGGGGTGACGAGAGCATCGGGACTGAGATCGCGGACGACTGTGCCCTCCCCCTGCCGGGGCTCGACCAGCCCGACGAACTCAAGAACACGGATGGCATCGCGGACCGAGGTCCGGCTGACGCCAAATCGCTCGGCGAGTTCTCGTTCCGGGGGTAGGCGATCACCAGCGCGCAACCGCCCGTCGGCGATTAGCCGCTGGATCTGGGCAACGACTTCCTCATAGACACGAGTCCTGCGGACTGGTGCCAGCTCATCTGTAATTGTGGGAGCGTGGGAGGCGATCGCAACCCTCCACGACTGCGGAGTGGTCTATTGGTTAGACCACTAACACTCTGTCACACGGAGCGCGCGGGTGTCAAGGGGAAAGACGGTAGCGACGAGGGCGCCGGCCTCATCCAGGGGCCTAAATCCGCTCCCACGTCTCCTGCCAGCTTGGAGGGAGCGGCAGATCGGCGATCTTCGCGTAGAACACCCACATGCCATGGTGCAGGGTCTCGTGTTGCAGCAATCGCAGCAGGTGCTGCCGAAGCGTCAGCGCCGTCTGTCCCCACTCAATGCGGCCCCCCAGCTGGTCGGGGGTGAGTCCGCGCAGGGCGTCGAGGAGGTCCCCATCGAGGTGACGCATGTAGGCCTCAAGGTTCTCCTTTGACTGCTCCAATTTACGCTGCCGGGGCTGAGCACGGATCTCCATCCGCCCGCTGCGGATCGCCGCGATGTAACGCTCTTGCATTTCGGCGGCATGACGGAGTTGGCGAATCAGCGTCCCGAACTCCGGCTGAGGGGAGAAATTCATCACCGGATACGGCAGCGTGTGCAGCAGGTCATACGTGAGTCGGCGGGTTTGCTCCCACGTTTGCGCCCACTGCGCTAGCTCAGGAGTCGGCAGGGGGTCGGTCACGGCTCTCCCCGACCTAAGGCGACGGCTTCACACCGCTCGGGAACTTCGTCGTGTAGGCGGCCGCCACGTTAGATACCGATAGGAAAATCCGAGCGCCCACAAGGTCCCGGGTCAGCCGGTTCCATGCGGTCGGATCCACGTATCCCAGCCCATACTGTCTAGCGGCCGGGGTCTGAATGACCGATGCCAGGAAGTCCATCCCTTCGATCTCGTGTGAACGGTCCAGGCTCGGGTTGTACTTCAAGAGGATCCCGGCCGCGTCGTCCCGATTGTCCAGCGCGTACTGGAACCCTTTGTAATGCCCCGTGACGAACTGCTGGACGATCTGCGGGTAATCCCGGACGATCTTCTCGGTGGTGAAGAGGACATTTTCGGGCCACTGCATTCCGAAGTCATCGGCGTAGGAGTACACAAAGTATTTCTCCTTCACCACGCGCTTGGCGACCAAAACCTCGTTGTAGCCCATGGCGTGGGCGAAGTCGTACTGCCTGTTCATCCAGGCCCCGATCGTGGCGGGGTCACCCTGCTGGGTCACGATCTTGATGCGCTGCTCCCAACCCGGACCGATCATCGCTTTAATCTGTTTGTCGTATCCGCTCCATGTGCCCACGGTCCCCCTCACGTCTTTGGGCGAGTTTAAGGGCACCCAGGAGAGCAGGTGGAGCGCGGACTTCTGAAAGTCGTGCGCGACCACCACAAGCGGAAGCTTTTGTGTTTCCCGCGCCTCGAGAACGTTATAGGGGTAATCAATGCCGAAGACGATCTCGCCGGCGGGGGCCAGGACCAGGACACGGTCGATGGGTGATTGCCCCGGACTGTTGACGATCTGCACCTGGAGATTGCCAAAGAACCCCTTGTCTATGCCGACGGGATCGCCCATCGACTCGCTGGAGATGGACCAGGTCTCGACGATCGAGACCTTCGGCCCCCCCTGCGCGGCGGCACCGGCGACCACGAACAAGGCCACGCCCAGCGCCACCACTATGGAGTGCACACGCGGCATGCGCCACCTCGGTTTCATCGAAAGGGAATCTACGACCCCGCCCCTCCCCGTTCCCTCCTGACGGTCTAAAGATCGGGAACGATCAACGTCGGAGGCGTGGACCCTTCCTAGACTCCAGCAACCGCTGCCCACCGGGGGCGAGGTCTTGTCGGTCTTTTACCGCGCGAGCCGGCGCAGATGGGTCTGGAAATGTCCTTCAATCTGAGCGCGCAGGGCAGCGAGATCCGTTCCCGGGTCTGTCACGGTATCGCGGGCCACCGCCAGCGGGACCGTGAACTCCCAGTCCCCCGACAGATCGGCGCGGATCGCCTGCGCGTCTTCGGTAAGCTCGACTGTAGCCCCCGGTGCCATCTCCGCCGCAACCGCGAGGATCTGCTCCTGCAAGCGCTCGATCCCCATCAGAGTGAACATGACTTCCAGCGCGCGGTCGCGCGCATCGGCGGGACTGCGGCCCCGGACCGGGCTGCGCGTGAGGAGACGGCCGGAGTCTAGAACCGTGATCACCGCGTTGTATCGGCGCGAGCTATCCGGCCCGTTGATGACAACCCGGAACCGGCGGCCGTGAACTGTGAGGACTTCCGGATCTGTCACAATCACCTTCCTGTGCATCAATCAGCCTCTGCTTTCCCCGGATCGGGAAGCCGCCCCTGCGGGATGACCGTGTAGAATGGACCCGTCATGCTTCGCCGGGTCGATGCCGCGATGCTCGCCATGGTCGTTGTCTGGGGCGTGAACTTCCCGATCATGAAGATCACCCTCCGCGAGATGTCGCCGATGGTCTTCAACGCCCTGCGGTTCAGCGGCGCCACCGCACTGCTCTGGGCGGCGGTTGGAGCGGCAGGGAGCAGCCCGCCGGCTCCGCGCGCTGCTTGGCCGGGACTCATCGCCCTTGGCCTCCTGGGCAACGCCGTGTACCAGATCGCGTTCATCCAAGGTCTGGTCCGGACGACGGCCGACAACTCGTCCCTGATTTTTACGATGGTCCCACTCTTTGTGGCCGGCCTCTCCCTTGCGCTGCGGATCGACCGTGTCTCTCCGCGCACGTGGGTCGGCATCGTCCTTGCCTTCGTGGGCTTGTTCTTGCTTGTGAGTAATCCCGCTGGGCCGCACCTCAGTCGCGCGACGCTGGCGGGCGATGGTTTGATCCTCCTGTCCACGCTGTGCTGGGCCGCGTACACTGTCTTCTCGCGCCCCTTCCTGCGCACCATGTCCCCGCTCCAGTTCACTACGCTCACCATGACCGCGGGCACCCCGGTGCTGATCCTCGCATCGCTCCCGGAACTCGTCCGGCAACCCTGGGAGATGGTGAGCTGGGCGTCGTGGGCGGCTGTTGTCTTTAGCACACTCTTCCCCCTCTCACTCGGTTACATCATCTGGTACGCGTCGGTGCAGGCAATTGGTGGACCCCGCACGGCGGTCTACAACAACCTCGTCCCGATGGTCACGGTTGTCGCCTCCTGGGTGCTGCTCGGCGAGACACTGGGCCTGCTCCAAGCCGCTGGCGCTGCGATCGTGCTGGCGGGTGTGTCGCTGGCCCGCACGTAAGACCCCTGCATACCCCCAAGTCTGCCGCCTCAGGCAGGCGGGCAGAGACCTGAATGACCCCTGCGTTCACGGAGGTTGGGACATGCCAGTCCGTTTGCCTTCACGCCTGACCCTCATCGTCTGGCTCCCGCTCGCCTCCGCCATCACAGCGTCATGGTGATCCCCGCGAACGCTTTAACGCGACGGTGGCCGCCCCGTCTGGTTGCGCTGCTCGGGGTACTCCTGCTCGTCGCTCCCACCCATGCTCTAGCCGGATCGGAGTGGCAGACGTTCACGCATCCCGAGCTGGGATTCACGCTGAGCTATCCCGACGGCTGGAGCGTTTCCAAGAACCCGACCGGGATTGTGTTCCTGGCTCTCGGCCCCAGCTCGGCGGGGGTGCCAGCGCGCAAGATGAACGTTAACGTCACCTACGAGGAAGTCCACCCAAATACTCCTGTGGACCAGTACGATGCCCAAAATGAATCCGAGCTGGGGATGCGGTTCCATGGGTACAAACGGCTGCGCACGGACAAGACGGTGATCGACGCCTATCCGGCGCTGATCCGCTACTACATCTGGACGAGTGGCGACGGGATCGAGCTCTATCAAATGCAGTTGGTGACGATCGCGGGGACCCACGCGTACGTGGTCACGGGAACGACGGCAAAAGGCTCCACGAAATTGGCCGATGAGCTCCAACTACTCGTTAGCATCCTGTTGACCTTTCGACCGCACTAGCAGAGGGGCTGACATGTGGCGGCAATCCACCCCCCACCGGCCCCTCCACCCCCTACCCCGTTTTGCCGGACCAGTGCGCGAAGATCGCCTGACCCGGACACACGTCGTTCACCTCATCGCGATCGCCGTGATGGGGGCGACTCTGATGCAGATTGGGTACGTCGCTGCATTCGGTGGCCACATCTTCCCCTCGGGGCCGATCGCCCCGCGGCCGCTAAGCGGTGTAATCACTTCCATCCTGCGGGCTGAGGCTGAGGAGAGGCGCGCGGCCGTTCCGGCCGCACCACGGCCATCCCCGCACGATGTCCGTGCCATCTACTTGACGTCGTGGGCCGCCGCGACGCCCGCACTCGTGCGCGAGGCGCTGGCCTTAGCGCAGACGACCGAGATCAACGGCGTGGTTATCGACATTAAAGATTACTCGGGTGTCGTGGCCTTCACGACCCACAACCCTCTGATCGAGGCGCTGGGGAGCGACCGGCCGCGCATCAACCTCGCGGCCCTTACCGAGCAGTTTCACCGCCAGGGCATCTACGTGATCGTCCGGATCGCCGCGTTCCAAGACCAGCACCTACTTACGGTCAAACCGTCGCTGGCGGTGCGGGACGCAACGGGACAGATCTGGCGCGACCGTCGGGGGCTTGGCTGGGTCGACCCCGGCTCCCCGGAGGTGTGGACCTACCTGGTTGAGATCAGCCGCGCCGCGGTACGGGCCGGCGTCGATGAATTGAACTACGACTACGTCCGGTTCCCCACTGACGGCAAACTCGAGGACATGCGCTTCCCTGTCACCGATACAACCCGCCAGGCCCGGCGGCAGGTCCTGCGGAGGTTCTTTGAGTTCCTGACGACGGCCTTGCGTCCAACCGGGGTGCACCTCTCCGCAGACTTGTTTGGATACACCACGGTGCGTCCGGATGATCTGGGGATCGGCCAAATCATCGAGGATGCCTTCTTGTACTTCGACTACATCTCTCCCATGGTCTATCCCTCGCATTACGCGTCCGGATTCCTGCAGTTTGGCAATCCTGCGGAGCATCCCTACGAGGTGGTGCACTACTCGTTGCAATATGCGGAGAGGCGTCGCCAACGCTTTGCGCGCCTCCTGGGGGCTCTGCCCGAGGGCGTCGACGGAATCTCCCCGATCGACCATGTGGCCAAGCTTCGCCCGTGGCTGCAAGCTTTCAATATGGGGGCGGCGTATCCGCCCGCCGTCATCCGCAAACAGATGGACGCGACCTACGATGCCGGTCTAACATCCGGTTGGTACTTGTGGAATCCCTCCAGCCGCTACCAGGCCGCCACGTTCCTGCCCGGACGCCCCCAGCAAACAAACCCCCGCTGAGTCCGCCCACTCCCTAACGCAGGAAGCGCTGCTCTCAGCGAGAAAACCCAAGGCATCTGGTCGCCTTCCGCGCATCCGAGGGAGTCTTTTTGGCGCAGCGCGCTGCGTGGTTACAGAGAGGGTTTCGTGCGCTGCCCGTGGCCGGCGCCATCCTCCTCGCCGCCATGATGGTGCCTAGCGGGATCGCGGCTCCCCCTCCGTTCCCCGTTATCGGCAAAAGGGCACCAAACTTTTTCCTCATCGATCAGGACGACCACCGCGTTCAGGTGAATCAATTCCGCGGCAAACTCGTGCTGCTGAACTTCATCTATACACACTGCACTGATGTGTGCCCCCTCACGACTGCTGCCTTAGCCCGAGCGCAACGCGAGTTGGTGCACCGCGGCTGGTGGGCCAAGGACGTCGTGTTTCTCACCATTACGACTGACCCGCTCCACGACACGCCGACGGTATTGCGCACCTACGCTACCCGCTACAAGGCGGACATTCGCGGGTGGCACTTTCTAACCGGCGATCCTGGCGCGATTCAAACCGTCTACAAACAGTACGGAATCGCCGTGCAAGCGCGTAGCGGGAACCTCCAGGACCACGCGGCGCCGACGTTTGTCATCGATCGGGACGGGATCGTCCTCGGTGTCTATGGCACGAACCCGTCTCCCGATGCGATCGTCGATGACCTGGCCAAGCTTCGCGCGCGTGGATGAACCAAATAAATAGGATCGGCGGGATCTCACGTAGGGGCGGCGTGAGATGCGCAGCGGTAGCAGGACTTGTGCTGGCGCTCATCCTGACCGGGGGAAGCGCGACCCGCATGGCCGCCTTCGGTGCGGCCCGCACGTGGACGGTCGTGGTCGGAGGAACCACCCGAGATTTCAGCGTGTGGTCCAACGCGTTTCATCCGCGCAAGATCGACATCGCCATCGGCGATACCGTCGTCTGGAAGTTCGCAGGGGTTCATAACGTCGCGTTCTTGGGGGGAGAAAAGTTTCCCGCGCTCTTCGTCTCGGAGGGGGATCGGCTTTCCTTCAACCCGCTTGTTGCCTTCCCCGCGGGGGACACGACCTACAACGGCACCGGCTACCACAACTCCGGCATGTCCCCAGACAACCCGGCCCTCTTCGTGAAGTACACCTACGCCCTGACATTCACCAAGGCGGGCACGTACGACTACGTGTGCGTCGTGCACGGACCCGGCATGGGCGGCACGGTGGAGGTG
>DATGVF010000001.1:0-7858 GCA_035300645.1 bacterium | reverse complement strand
CCTCTCCCATCACGAAACCGTCGCGGTCCTTATCGAACGGCCGACACGCGCGTTGTGGATCGTCATTGCGGGTGGACATCGCGCGAATCACATCGAATGCCCCAAAGATCAGGGGGGACAGTGGACACTCCACCCCCCCCGCCAGCATCAGATCGGCTCCCCCGCTCTTAATCAGCCGGAAAGCCTCCCCGATAGCGATAGCACCGGAACTGCAGCTGTCGGAGTTCGCGCTGCTCGGCCCGCACAGTCCGAACTCGATGGCGATGTTGCACGAAGCCGATCCGCTGAAGACGGCCAACGCCAGTGTCGGTCTGACTTTCTTGATGCCTTCTTTTAGGAAGATCGCATGCTGCTCCTCGGCGAAGGCCCCGCCCCCCAACGCCGCCCCCACAAAGCAGCCGCACTGGTCATGGTCTTCATCTTCTGGGTGCAGTCGCGCATCATCGACGGCCTGGCGCGCGGCCGCCACGGAAAATTGGGCAAACCGATCAAGGCGCCTCGCCCGTTTGGCATCCATGTAGGCCAGGGGGTCAAACTCCGAGACCTCGGCGGCCACTTGGCAGTGGAACGACGAGGCGTCGAATCGTGTAATCCGCCCGATAGCGGAACGAGCACGACGTATCCCGTCATAAAGCCCAGCTCCCGTCATACCGATCGGGGTCATGGCACCAATCCCCGTCACCACCACGCGTCGCATGATGTTCTCCTCCCTCTACTTGTGCTCCACCGCCTGTTTGACCGCCATCAGGGTCTGGCGTGCAATCCAATCAATGAAGACCGGTCCCACAATCCAGTCGGTGATCGTCTCACCCACCAGGGGCCACGGGATGGCGAGATCATGCTCGAGCAGGACGGCCGTTCCGTCTTGGTGGGGCTGCACAGACCAATTCACTCGCATACCGGTGGTGATTCCTTTGATGTGCCGAAACGCCATCTGCCGCGCTGCGGGCGAACGCTCTTGGACGGCGGTCCACCGCGCCGGCCAGCCCCGGATGAGCCCCGCCATCTCAAAGACGAGGCGATCAGACCCGCGTTCCAGAACGCGGCACCACCGGTAAGCCCGGTGTAAGGACGGCCAGCGTTCCACATCCGCCGCAACGGCGAAGACCGCATCGGGAGAAGCGCCGATTACCGCGACGTGTCTGGTCTGCATGGGTCAGAGGAGAAGACGTGCCAGATAGGCGGGCGAGAGGATGCCGGTTGGCGGGAGGACGTCTCCCGTAACACCGAGCAGCTCGCTGGCCAGCCGGGCCCGACGATTCAGCCGCCGCACCAGCAGCGGCGTGAGCCGCGGATGAAAAGCGAGGCGCTGGAGCAGGCGGGAGGCGAGCGCCTTGCCCGCAAACTCCCGCCCGCGGCGCCGCGCATACACCGATAACCTCCGGGGCGAGAAATCATTGGCACCCAGAGCATCGGAAGCGACATCGGCCGCCAGGATCGCCGAGTGGAGGGCCAAAAAGATGCCTTGACCCGTGATCGGTTCGAGGTGCCCAGCGGCATCTCCGATGAGCAGGACACGCGAGGCGACGACATCTCGCGCGGCGAATCCGACCGGCCCGGCGCAGCGAAAGGCGCTCTCCCGTCGGGCGTGCACCATCGCATCCGCCAGCACTGGCAAGGAGGCGAGCGCCGCGTCGAATACCTGCTGGGGACCGCCTCGCCGCCACCGCTTGCGGGGAAGTGCCATGCACACATTGGCGACACCTCCGCCAAAGTGAGCAACGCCACAATACAAGTCGGGCCCGAGGTGAAGTTCTCCCTCAGGAGCCGTTCGCGGGAGGCCGGAGAAGTAAGCACCGACGGTGTATCGTCCCCTGGCGGGGACACTCAGGCGCCCTAGGCTCCGGGCAATGGCTGAATGCGCGCCGTCGGCAGCAATAAGCAGCCGCGCGCTCAACCATCTATCAGACGCGGTCCGCACCTCGACGGACTCCGCGCCAACACGGACAGCATCCACACCCATGCCTTCATGGACAATCGCTCCCGCGCGCCCGGCATGCGCCAGCAGCGCGGCATCGAGCCGCAGACGGGGGACCAGCAGCCCCGGACCCTCTGGGAATGCCGCAGTGAAGCGGCTTCCATCTTGCGCGTACACCGAGAGACCTGAAATCGGTGCGGCGTCAGCGGTCGGCAGGGTCGAAAAGGATCCGATCTGGCGCAGCAGCCTCACAGCTCCGGGATTACAATAGTCGCCGCACGGTTTGTCGCGCGGGAACTTAGCCCTGTCGAGCAGTAGGACCCGGATTCCCCGGGCGGCGAGGGCCGCCGCCGCGGTACTGCCGGCCGGCCCCGCGCCTACCACAATCACATCCGCATCGAGGCTCATTCGTGCACGTGGGCCGCTGCGCGTGGTCCGCGCGTCTGCCGCACTGTCTCACCCGACGGTCCATCGGGCCAGCGGACGAGGGCGATGCGGAACCAGGGGTGTCGCCGAATGTCGACGTTATGCACTCCTGCCGCCGCGATCATGGCGCGCATCTCACTGACGGTAAACGCTCGCAGGACCGACAGCGGGCCGTCGTGACGGGCCAAGCGGCTCCGGGTAAACAGGCGTGTGTCCAGCAGGGCGCCGAGATACGCGCCCCACGACCGTCCGATGTCATTCACGATGAATCCGCCGCGCGCCACCCGGTCGATCTCCCGCAGGACGCGGCTCCCGTCCTCAAACGTGAAGTGGTGTAGTGCCAACCCGCAGATCACTACGTCGATGGCCCGATCCGGGAACGGAAGCGCAAGCGCATTGCCTCGCATCAGCGTCACTTCCGGATAGGAGGCGATGGAGGACTTGGCCAGGGTCAAAATGTCCTCGCTCAGATCGAGGGCCACGATCCGGATGGGACGGTGATGGGCGCGAGCCCAGGAGGCAATCGCGCGGGGGATATCGGCGCTCGCCGTCGCGACATCAAGCACCGTCATCGGACCTGAGGGGAGGTGCGGAAGAAAACGGCGGAGGTAGCCTAGCACGAGGGGATACCCGCCAAACCGACGGTTCGTCCGCCGGATGTCGGCCAGCAATCCTGCTAACTCGACGCGATTTTGCCCTGGTGTGTCGAGAAACTCTTGTGCTGATCGCTTGGGCGGGCTGACCATCGCGCATCACACCGCATTGAGCAGGGGCCCTTCTGACTGCCACGAAACGTTCGACGCCTGGCTAATCTTACCCGCGCGAGTGCAACGAAGAAGTAACGATCTCGTGCAATAGATGAGCCTCTTTCTCACAGGGGCGTGACCGCAATTGCGATCAAATCGGCAATCGGGCCAATGTGTATGCTGACCTCGTGCTGACGAGAGAACTTGTGAACCCAGTCGCAAGAGCGCTCTGGTACATCGAAAGCCACTTTGGGGAGGAGATCACCCTCGACGACGTGGCGAGTATAGCTGGCGTCTCTCGGTATCACCTCTCCCGAGTATTCGGCCTTGCGACCGGGCATTCGATCATGCACTACGTGCGGGGCCGCCGGTTGACCGAAGCGGCCCGGACCCTCGCCCATGGGGCGCCCGACATCCTGGCCGTCGCCATCGAGGCCGGATACAACTCCCACGAGGCATTCACCCGCGCGTTTCGTGATCAGTTCGGCCTAACCCCCGAGATGGTGCGCGGACGGGGCACTGTGAACGATATCCCCCTGCTGGAGGCGCTGAGAATGGACGAGACATTGCTGACCCACCTGGAACCGCCGCGATTCGAGAACAGCAAGACATTGCTGATTGCTGGACTGGGCGAACGCTACAGCACAGAGAAGAGCGCGAACATGCCAGCGCAGTGGCAGCGGTTTGTGCCGTTCCTAGGCCATATTCCCGGACAGGTCGGACAAGCCACGTACGGGGTGCTGTGTAACGGCGACGATGCCGGCAATGTGGAGTACATCTGCGGGGTGGAGGTGTCTGAGTTCTCCCGTGTCCCCAAGGAATTGAGCCGCGTGCGGATTCCAGAACACCGATATGCGGTGTTTACTCATCGCGATCACATCTCGACGATCCGGCGGGTCTGGTTCAGTATCTTCGACAAGTGGCTGCCGGAATCCGGATTTCAGGTGGCGGAAGCACCGGAGTTCGAGCGCTACGGCGCCGAGTTCGACCCGAGGAGTGGAAATGGCGGGTTTGAAATTTGGATCCCGATCAAGACGTGACGTCCGCCCAAATACACGGCGCGCGATTCTGTGGTCCGAAGATGACCCCCGACCCAATTGGTGTTTGGTGACAACATCGTCGGACCGCGTCCAATTTCTTGAGAGCCACTTTCCAGGTGTATACTAAGATTGATATGAAGCCCTTCGGTTGACGTTGATCAGATCCTCGTAAGTTAGCCCCGCGCTCCCGGTTTGCTCGGGAGCGGGTCTCCCTTTCTTCCCCACCAACTAGGGTTGTTCGAGGCGCTCTCTATGCGGCGCGCCCACCTCCGCGCCTCTCTGCGGGTCCGACCATTCCGCAGGGAGGTGGAGTCATGGAGGCGATGGTGGAGTTGGTGCGGGGAAAGGTGTGCACCCCGGTCCCCGCCGAGCACGTGCGTGAAGCGGCATCGAAGTTTCGGGAAGTCGGTATCGATGTGGGAACGGGAGATGGCCGGTGGGCATACCGCATGGCGCGGACGCATCCGGAGCGGTTCTGCCTGGGTATTGATGCCAACGCCGCCGGCCTGCGCGACGTCTCGTTTCGTGCGAGCCGCAAGCCCTCCCGGGGAGGCGTCAGCAATGTGTGGTTCATCCGTGCCGCCGTAGAAACGCTCCCGGCCGGACTGGAACAGTTAGCGGATCACATCACTATCTTCTATCCGTGGCGGCGCTTGCTGGACGGTATTCTGAAACCCGACCCAGCCGTAATTCGCCCGATCGCGTTGCTCGGGAAACCCGGCGCGCAGATCCTAATCTGCATCAATGAGTCTGCGCTTCACCCGGGAACCCGCCTCGCGGATCCGGTCGACTGTTCGGCGTTGTTGGCGCGGCTGGAGCCCCCCTACGCGGAGGTGGGAATTGTCCTCACCGTGTGCCAGATCGCATCAGGTCCAGGGACAACATGGGGAGATCGGGTCGGGCAGGGCCGTCCGACATCATCCGTCGTATTGACGGGTGTCGTTCGTGGTGAGGAATGCGAGGCTCCACGGTCACAGGACCGCTTTGACCAGTCCTCCATCAATCTGGATGGCGGTCCCTGTAATGAAGCTGGCGCGGGGCGAAGCTAAGAAAACAACGGCGCTCGCAAATTCCTCGGGCCGACCGAGGCGGCCAAGCGGGACTTGGTCGGTCCACATCCGGCGTTCGGCGTCCTGGGCGGAGATGTGCTGACGCGACGCAAACGTCCGGGTCAGCTCATGCAGCCGCTCAGTCCCAATGGGCCCCGGACAGACGGTGTTCACTTGGATGTTATCAGGACCGAGTTCTGTCGCTAGCGTCTTCCCCAATCCGACAACGGCCAAGCGCACGGCATTGGACAGCACGAGGTTAGGCAGAGGCTGTTTCACCACATACGAGGTGATGTTGAGAATGCGGCCTCCCCCCTGCCGGCGCATGTGGGGGATGACTTCTCGCGTCAGCCGGACGGCACTCATCAGATTCAGGCCGATCGCCTGCCACCACTGCTCGTCCGTCAGCTCCACAAAGGCGCCCACGGGCGGGCCTCCCGCGTTGTTCACCAAGATATCGATACGCCCGAACCGGTCGGCAGCCGCGCGGACGAAATTTTGCACATCCTCGGCCTTGGTGACGTCCGCAGTGACAGCGAGCACATCGCTCCCGAGCTCCGCGGCCGCGGCCTCGACCGCGTCACGCTTTCGCCCGCAGATCGCCACGTGCGCGCCCTCAGCGACAAACGCCGCCGCAACCGCTTTGCCCAGTCCGCGGCTGGCCGCTGCAACAAGCGCTGTCTGGCCCCGCAGGCCGAGGTCCATTCGTCTGTGGTTCCTCCTGCGCTACTTTTTCTTGGACTCGCCGTTCTTGGTCTCGGAGACTCGAGCAGATCCACTGGGGGCAAACCGTCGCAGTCGTTCGGCGAGCTCCCGCAGGCGGCGCCGGACAAGGAAATTCAACGTGCCCTCGGGATAGACACCGTCGGGACCAGCGGCCCCCGCCGCGAGCCCCGTGAGAACTTCCACCCCTTCGTCCACCGTGTGCACGGCATAGATGTGGAACTTGCCCGCGCGCACGGCCTCGACCACTTCCGTCTTCAGCATGGTGTTGACGATGTTTTGGGCCGGGATCATGACACCCTGTCGTCCAGTGAGGCCTAGGGATTTGCACACCGCGTAGTAGCCTTCAATCTTCTCGTTGACACCGCCGATGGGTTGGATCTCACCTTTTTGGTTGACGGACCCGGTGACGGCGATGCTTTGATCGACCGGTACCCCCGCCAACTCGGACAACAGCGCGTACAGCTCCGTGGAACTGGCACTGTCCCCATCCACCTCGCCGTATGTTTGTTCGAAGGTCAGCGACGCGTTCAGGCTCAACGGCCAGTCCTGCGCGTACTTACCCCCGAGGTACGCGGACAGGATGGCGACGCCCTTGCTGTGAATGCGCCCAGACATCTCCGTCTCGCGTTCGATATTCACGACCCCCCGGTTGCCCACAAACGTCCGCGCCGTGATCCGGCTGGGATGCCCAAAGCTGTAGTCGCCGAGTTGCAGGACCGACAGTGCGTTCACCTGGCCGGCCGTCATCCCGGCGAGATCAACCAGAAGCTGCCCTTCGGCAATCATCTGGCGGAGGCGCTCTTCAATGCGGTTGCTGCGGTAGACTTTCTCTTCCACCGCCTTGTCGACGTCGGCAGCGGTCACCACGTCGTGCCCGGCGCGCTCGGCCCAGGCCGTCGCTTCGTAGACGATCTCGGTCACATCGGTGAATCGGGTGGAGAGTCGCCGCTGATGTTCTGCGAGCCGGGCGCTGTGTTCCAGCACGCGGGCCACGCCCGTCCGGTCAAATGGCCGCAGGTGTTGCCGGTGACACAACGCCGCGATCGCCGCCGTGTATGCCTGAGTGGCATCTTCCGTGCGGTCGACTTCCACGTCGAACTCCGCCTTGATCTTGAAGAGCTTGCGGAAGTCTTCATCCAACCCATACAAGAGCTGAAAGATCATGGGAGCCCCGATGAGGATGACCTTCACGTCGAGGGGAATCGGCTCGGGGCGCAATGTCGCGGTGGGCACTAAGCCGAGCTGTTCGCCAATATTCTCGATGCGTAGCTCTCCGCTCTTGAGCGCCCGCTTGAGAGCCTCCCACGTGAGGGGGTTGGTCAGCACGTCTCGGACCTGCAGGATCAAAAATCCCCCGTTGGCCTGGGGCAAGGCCCCGGCTTTGATCATAGTGAAATCGGTCGTCAGCGCGCCGAATTCTCCCCGGTACTCCACTTTGCCCACGAGGTTGTAGTAGGTGGGATTCGTCTCCTCCAGGACAGGAGCGCCGTTGAGGGTGCTGTGGTCGACCACGAGGTTCACCCGATACCGGGTGAAAACGTCCCCGCGCCGCATGAACGCCGCCAGAGGAAACGGCGCCGGCGCAGTTTCCTCTTGCTCTTTAAAGTCGTCCAGGTGCTCGACGACGTCGGCGAGGACTTGGTCCAGGTAGGCGATCACCTTGGGGTGGTCGGCATAGCGGTCTTTCAGCCGGGCGATAGGATGGCTGGCCGCCGACCGGACCACGCGCTGCTCCAGCTCGCGTAGTCCATCGCGGGCATCGCGTTCTACGACCCGGACCCGCCGCAGCGCCTCCGCAATTTCCTCCTGCAAGGTCCGCCCGCGGCGGTTGATCTCCTCCTGCTGCTCGGGGGGGAGAACGTTGAACTCCTCCGCGCTGATGGGCTCCCCGGACGGTCCCACCGGCACGGTGGCGATCCCGGTCGGCAGACGCTGAATGGCAAACCCCAGTTG